>NZ_JAAKTL010000001.1:0-427497 GCF_049174415.1 Aeromonas sp. 601039 | reverse complement strand
CACCACAATAATGGGATACCGCCAGCAAAAGCCGAAGATCGGCCTAACCAAGTGTCCGGATTTAGTTGACCACTACAAGTAGGAGCCTGCCAATTTTGAAAGCATGGATCCACAATTCTCCCGTTTTAGCGCGATTTTTTGTGCCGAGTGAGAAACGGGTCTCACGAGGAGCTCCGTACTGGCGGAGGGCCGGGGGGGAAGATCAGGCGGTAGCAGTAGACACCACAGTGGTTTTTGATGAGACCGGGATAGAGCATATGTGACACCTCAGTGTGTCACTCCCTGACCAGCCATAAAGAAAAAGCCCTGACGAATCAGGGCTTTAGCAGGTGGTGGAGCTGGGGGAGGTTGAACTGGATAGTTAATTTCTTGATTTAAAATAAAAATCTCCAATTCAGAAAATTTCAATATACCTAACCGTATGCCTAACATCAGAACTTATGCAATAACATAGTGTTATCTGGGCTGGAATGGTCATATGTGGTTAATTGGCCGTGGAGGAAATTTTAACTCTCACCTTTCTCAAAAGGTAACTGACTCTTGCGAAAGTTGGCGCTCTCTGTTGTATCAGCTCCTCGTTTGGAAAAAAATTCCCCGTCCAAAATTTACTTGTCCAGCGAGCTTTGAATAGACTGTTCAACCTTCGGTGGCTTTTACCTCGCCACCGGCAGGTCCTCCCAGCGGGTGGTGAAGCAGGGGCTCAAGTGCTCTTGTCGTATCATCCACTCAGGCGACCCAGTGCCTTGGCTGGCAAAGCCTACGTGCCCCAATCCCTTGGCTTTGATCTGGTCCATCACTGCCATCAGCGCATCTGATTGAGCGGAGGACGGGGCAAAGAGATCTGCCTGTTGTTGCCCCTTGGGGGTGAACTCACTCAGCATGACGCCCCCCTTCTGATAACGGTAACCGTCGCGCCAAATCTGCGGTAGCAGCACGTTCACTTGCTGCAGCAGCAACCGGGTATCATCGCTAGGGCAGACCAGCCGGACGCCAGCCTGCTCACTGTAGTAAGGGGCTCGTTCATCAAAGGGGCTGGTTCGCACGAACAGGTGCACCCGCTGGCAACACATTCCCTCGGCCCGCAGCTTCTCGGCTGCGCGAGCCATAAAGCCCGACAACGCTTGGGCCATTTCTCCACGGTCCGTCACGCGCTCACCAAAGGAACGGCTCGAGAGGATCTGCTGCTTCGCCGTCGGTTCAACGGTCAGCTCTGCACAAGGCAGGCCACGCAGCTCCTGTACGATCCGCTCGACCACCACGCCGTATTGGGCGCGTAACCCTTTGGCGTCGCTAGCCACCAGGTCAGCCACGGTGTTGATGCCTTGTGCCACCAACTTGGCTCCCAAGCGCCGTCCTATGCCCCACACCTCGTCCACCGGGGTGATAGCCATCAGCCGGGCGCGGCGCAGCTCGTCACGCAAGTCCACGACGCCGCCAGTGGCAGGCCACTTCTTGGCTGCATAGTTGGCCAGCTTGGCGAGGGTCTTGGTGGGGCCGATCCCAACCCCTACCGTTAGGCCGGTCCACTGCCACACTCGCTGCCGGATCTGTTGCCCATAGGCTGTGAGGTCACCGGCAAACGACTCCGACAGTGACAGGAATGCTTCATCGATGGAGTACACCTCCAGCTCGGGGGACATGGTCTCCAACGTGCTCATTACCCGGCCAGACATATCGCCATAGAGCGCGTAGTTGGAGCTGAATGCCACACCACCATGCGCCTCGAACTGCTCGCGGATCTTGAAGTAGGGCCCGGCCATCTTGATGCCCATCGCCTTGGCTTCGGGGCTGCGCGACACCACGCATCCATCGTTGTTGGAGAGCACCACGATCGGGCGGCCACGCAGCTCAGGGCGAAACAGCCGCTCACAGCTGGCGTAGAAGTTGTTTACATCAACGAGCGCTATAGCCATCACGCTGCCTCAGATTGCCAATCACATGGGTGACCACTCCGAACAACTCCAGGGAGAGGCTCATACAAGGGTCGATAGGCGCGAACGCCGGATTGGCTGGCAACAGCCGCAACCTCGGCTTGAGCTGCAAGGTCTTTACCGTGAAGCTGCCATCGAGTAGTGCAATCACCACATCACCATGGCGCGGGGTGAGGCTCTTATCGACCACCAGCAAGTCACCGGGAAAGATGCCGACCCCGGTCATGCTCTCCCCCTCGGCACGCAGATAGAAGGTTGCTGCAGGGTGCGACACGCAGTGGGTGTTGAGGTCCAACTTCCCTTCCAGATAGTCGCTGGCTGGGCTGGGAAAGCCGCAAGAGGCGCGGTGCAAGAACAGCGGGATGGTCACCTCGGCGGGTGATGGGTCTGGGGTTAACAGCTTCATGGCAACAACACCTGTATTTATATACAGGCATTATAGCGCACCACCTTTGAACCAGCGCAAGTCCCGCATGTCAGCGATGCCGTACCATGGTGCCAACAAATAACAAAGAGATCAGTATGAGTCACAATCTGTGTGCCCTACCGAAAGAGCAGCAAGAACGGGTCGAGGTCGAGAAGGCTGCCGCATATGCCGTATGGAAAGAGCGCAACGGTCACTTGGCCAGCGCAGAAAGCGAAGCGAACCAACATCAAGGTGAGCTGGGCAGCTATTTTCTCGAGCAAGTGGGTAAATACAAACGAGGTTAATTCTATCTGGTTGAAAATGTTACATGTACACATGCCCAGTATCGAAGGAATTGTCATAGCCCGATAAAATCGCCTCTCACCTCTTTTAGACGCTCGATACAGCAACTCGTGTCGTCTTAGTCGGCACGCGAGCGGTACGGTAAGAATTCAAAAAATTTATTTAAAATAATGGCTGTGTTATGCAGCTTGCACGAGAGAGCAATAACCTGAACATGCATGTCCAAACGTTAGAATCGTTCCCCCCTGAAGTTGTCAGTAAACTGCAGTACTACGTGTACCGGCTGATTGATCCACGCAATGGCGAAACATTTTATATCGGCAAGGGGAAGGGCAACCGGGTCTTTGCTCATGTCCAAGGTAGTGTTGAGGATGACGCTGTCTCGGAAAAATTGGAGCGAATTCGCGCCATCCATCTTGCAGGACTGGATGTGGTGCATGTTATTCATCGGCACGGTATGAACGAAAAAACAGCCTTTGAGGTCGAAGCCGCGCTGGTTGATGCCTATCCGGGGATCACCAATATCATGGATGGGCATGGCAATAGTGAATTTGGTGCCATGCATTCAACCGAGATCATCCAAAAGTACTGTGCTCCAACTGCCGAATTCCGCCATAAGGCGCTGCTGATCAGCGTTAACCGTTCAGCATTAGATCATTCACTTTATAACGCCACCCGTTTTGCTTGGCGCCTCAATAAAGACAAGGCCTGCCAAGCCGATGTGATTTTAGCCACAGTGCAGGGGTTGATTGTCGGTGCATTTATTGCGCAGCAGTGGCTTGAAGCAACAGCTAACAATTTTCCTGGTAGAGAGACAGTTGAAGGGCGTTATGGCTTTGTTGGCCACGAGGCGTCCGAGGTGATCAAAGCCATGTATGTCGGCAAGAGGCTGCCCGATGAGTTTCGCAAGCGGGGTGCTTCCAACCCCATCAAATATACCTGGTCGTGATGGTTGCCAGGGTAGTAAAGGCATGACGAGATGGGTTCGATGGTCTGAGTATCAAAAATTGAGCCGTACTGCTCAGTTAAGCTTGTACGAATCTTTATTGAGCGATGAACAATCAATCGTGCAAAAAATAGCGAGTTGAGTCACGTCAAACGCTGATGCTGCTTGCACTGAGGGTGTTCAGTAGCTAATTTAGCTAAATTAGCTGTATTAGCTTACTTGGAGTCATTAGTGCCTGAACAAGAGATCTATCAGCAGATCAAGCAAGCCTTGTCGGCTGCACCTCGCAACCAATATACCGTCGAGCTACATCTGCAGATGCTCAAATATGCAGATGAGCTCAAGCACGTGACTGCGCGGGAATTTTGTGAAGGGGTAGGGCTCAAAGAGAGCCTTGGTACCGAATTCAGCAAAATGCGTAATCTGACCACCCGGTTAAAGCTTGCTGGGCTCGATACCTCAAAACTCTAACATCGCTCAACTTGGCAAAAACCGGTTATAAGCCAGCAAGTTATTAAGGAACAACATGCTCAAGCTCGAAGAGATCAAGAAAGATGCTCAGGTCCGCGGCATTGTCGAAGGGCAAGTGGTTCGCGTGGTGACAGTGGAGCAGGTCGGTGAGAACGCCCTGACGGTTTACTACAAAGACAGTAAGGGTGTTTTGGCAGAACGCATGTTGTTTCGAAGTGATGAGATGGTGCTAGAGCTCGCGACGGTGGGCCGTCCATGGGCTTTCGATGCCGAAGGGGGCAATTTCAAACTGGGGCTGGAAGCCTATCGAATCTCACAAGCCGCGTTGTTTGATCCAATGATGGCTGTCAACATGGCCAATGTAGACCCTTTGCCACACCAAATTTCAGCCGTTTATGAATCTATGCTGCCAAAGCAGCCGCTGCGCTATGTCTTGGCTGATGACCCTGGTGCGGGCAAAACGATTATGGCTGGTTTGTTCATTTCTGAGCTGCTGCTGAGAGCGGATGCCAGGCGGATTATGGTGGTATCTCCTGGCTCACTGACCGAACAATGGCAAGACGAGCTATTTGAAAAGTTTGGCCTGCAATTTGAAATCTTCAGTAAAGAAAAGCAGGAGCAGTGTGCAACGGGCAATTTTTTTACCGAAACAGATCGCCTGATTTGCCGTCTGGATCAGCTTTCCCGTAGCGAAGAGTTACAAGAGAAGCTGCGCAATACCGACTGGGATCTGATCATCGTCGACGAAGCGCATAAACTCTCTGCCAACTACTTTGGCAACAAAATCAATAAGACCAAGCGCTTCGCACTGGGCGAACTGCTTGGGTCCATTTGCCGCCATTTTTTGCTGATGACAGCCACGCCGCACAACGGCAAAGAAGAAGACTTTCAGGTCTGGATGTCACTGCTCGACAGTGATCGGTTTTATGGCAAGTTTCGCGAAGGCGCCCATAAAGTCGATATTACTGACATGATGCGCAGAATGGTGAAAGAAGAGCTATTGACCTTTGATGGCACACCGCTATTCCCTGAACGTCGAGCCTATACCGCCAACTACGATCTCTCTCCTCTTGAAGCAAGCCTCTACGAGCAGGTGACGACCTATGTGCGAGAAGAGATGAATCGAGCCGACAAACTCGACAACAGGAAAAAAACCACCGTTGGCTTTGCACTGACGCAACTGCAACGGCGGTTGGCATCGAGCCCCGAGGCCATTTATCAATCGTTAAAACGGCGTCGTAATCGTCTTAAAGACAAGCTTGCAGAGATGAAGTTGTTGGCCCGTGGCGAGAAGGCGAAACAAACCGGCGTAGCTGAAACGCTGGGTAGCTATACAGTGACAAAACAGCTCGATTTACCAGAAAATTGGGACGAGTTGGATGAAGATTTAAGCGCAGAAGAGTACGAGCTTTATGCTGAGCAAGTCGCAGATCAGGCGACTGCAGCCGAGACTATATTAGAGCTCGAAGCCGAAATCCTGTCACTCAAGGATCTGGAACAACAAGCACTGGTGCTGGTGCAATCGGGCAATGATAAAAAGTGGGAACAGCTATCCGCTTTGCTGCAAGACTCGCCGGAAATGAAAAACCGCGATGGTAGCCGTCGCAAACTGATCATCTTTACCGAGCACAAAGACACGCTCAATTACTTGCGTCAGCGAGTCAGTGATCTGCTTGGCCAGCCAAGTGCAGTCAGGGTGATTTACGGCGGAACCAACCGTGATGAGCGGCGTAAAATCCAGAGTGAGTTTCGCAGTGACCCCACCGTATTGGTGCTTATTGCCACCGACGCTGCGGGTGAAGGTGTCAACCTGCAAAATGCCAACTTGATGGTCAACTATGACCTGCCATGGAACCCCAATCGACTGGAACAGCGCTTTGGCCGGATCCACCGGATTGGCCAAAAAGAGGTGTGCCATCTGTGGAACATTGTGGCTAATGAAACCCGTGAAGGTGAAGTGTTCCAAAAGCTGTTCGCCAAGTTAGAAATTGAGAAACAAGCACTGGGCGGTAAGGTGTTCGATATCTTGGGGGAGGCGTTTGACAACGTTTCGCTGAAACAGTTGCTGATGGATGCCATTCGCTATGGTGAAGATCCTGCTGTGCGCGCCAGAATGGACCAAGCAATTGAGGGGGCGCTGGATAGCGATCACCTCAAGGAGATCATGCGCCGCAACGCACTGGTGGAATCCCACATGGGGATGGAAGGGCTGTACGCCATCAAAGAGCAGATGGAAAAAGCCGAAGCGCGCCGTTTGCAGCCCTTTTTTATCCGTGCCTTCTTTCAGGAAGCTTTCCAAATGTTGGGTGGCGATTTGCGCGAGCGCGAACAAGGCCGCTACGAGATCAGGCATGTCCCGGCGGTGATCCGCGAACGAGACCGCATCATAGGGGAAAGCCGCACGCCAGTACTGCCGCGTTACGAGCGGGTCTGCTTTGAAAAGCAGCTGACACGCCCGACGGGCAAGGTGTTGGCTGAGCTGTTGCACCCGGTGCATCCGCTGATGCATTCCGTGCTGGATCTCACCTTGCAAGCCCATCGCAGCAAACTGAAGCAGGGTGCAGTATTGGTTGATCCGACCGATGATGGCGATGAACCCCGCCTGATCATGATGCTGGAACACTCGGTCAGAGAAACGGCGGAACAAGCAAAGAGTATCGCCTCCCGACGCTTGCAGTTTGTCGCGATAGATACTGCCTGTCAGGCCAGTTATGCGGGCTGGGCGCCCCATCTGGACTTAATGCCCATCAGCGAGGGGGACTTGGCGTTGGTACAAGATATTCTTCACTCCCCTTGGTTATCCCAGCCACTGGAACCGCTGGCGCTACAACTGGCCTCTGAAAAACTGGTGCCAGAGCATTTTGCGGAAGTGAAAACCCGCCGTGAGCTGCAGGCAGACAAAACTTTGGCCGCTGTGCATGAACGCTTGATCAAAGAAATCAACTATTGGCAAGACCGCTATCTCAAGCTCAGCGATGACGTGAAAGCGGGCAAGCAGCCCAGAATGCAGCCAGAAAACGCGCGGCGCCGAGTCGATGAACTGACCGCCCGTTTACAGCAGCGCACCGCTGAACTCATTGCGCTCAAGCAGGTGGTCTCCAGCACCCCGGTAGTGATTGGCAGTGCCTTGGTGATCCCACAAGGGCTATTGGCCAAACGTAAGGGGGAGATCGTGTTTAGCCCTGATGCGACCAGCCGCGCCCATATCGAACGGGTCGCGATGCAGGCGGTCACCGATGCGGAGCAGGCGTTAGGCCATACGGTGATCGATGTCGCAGCGGATAAATGTGGCTGGGATATCACCGCGCGTCCGCCACTCAAAAGCGATGGTTCCTTGCCGCAAGACCGTCACATTGAAGTGAAAGGTCGAAGCAAAGGGCAGACCACCATCACCGTCAGTCGTAACGAGATCCTCTATGCCCTCAACCAGGCAGACAAATTTTTGCTGGCCATCGTGTTGGTAGAGGGTGACAAGGCACAAGGCCCGTACTACATTCGCCAGCCTTTTACCAAAGAGCCCGACCTTGGCGTGGCGAGTATCAATTACGACTTGGCGGATTTGCTGGCACGTGCGGTCACGGCACAGGAGTCTTTATGACTGGTCGGCTCGATGCTTTCAGGCTGAATATTGAAGGCTACCAGATGACCTTTTGGGACGGTGATCGTCTGGAACAGCATCTGGAAAATTTGGGCATACCGTTTATTGCGCTGGAGGCGTTATATCAAGCGGGGGTGCTCAGTTTTGAGCCCAAAAGAGGCATGGATCTCAGCCCGCGGGATCTGGCTGAGCTGCACTTTTTGGCCCCATTTATTCAACAGCAGCTAGGCGCTCAGACGATCGCGCGTTTATTGCGTTCACTCGATGCGCCCTACAACTACGATCACCAACTTATTTACTTCGATTGGCGCTCCGGAATGTGGCAACCATACCCTGCCATCGATTTATGTGAAGCAGTAAGGTCGCTGACCAGTCAGGCCCGAGAGGCCCAAGATGTCAAAGGACTCAAAGCAATGGGTTATCGGTTAAATGAGTCTCTGGAAGACATTAAATATTGGCTCTCAGAAATCCAGTCTCCAGCGGAATAAGGACAGTGAAGTAAATGCTTTTACCAGAACAAAACAGCCTGAGTTTGCACCACATCACGCTGACCAACTATCGGTGTTTTGCTTCACTCTCGCTCGATTTTCACCCGCAGATGACGGTGCTGATAGCCCCCAACGGTGCGGGGAAATCCACCATTCTCGATGCTGTCGCGGTGGCGGTGAGCCCGTTTGTGGCGGCGTTTGATTTGGGTAAAGGCCGACCGATTGCCAAGTCGGATGCGCGTTATTTGCGCCAAGAGCAGATGACCAGCAACGAACAAATGTTTCCGGTCGAAATCGTGGCCAGCTTTAATCAGCCAGCTTGCCAGATCAAACGAGCACTGACCGGCATCAACAATAAAACCACCGTCAAAGAGGCCAGCGAGCTGGCCGCTTACGGTGAGGGTTTAATGGCGCAAGTACGTAACGTGCAGACTGTTGATCTGCCGGTGGTGGCCTATTATGGCACCAGCCGCTTGTGGCTAGAGCACCGCAATATGGAACGAAAAGCCGTGGTCAGTGCCAGCCGCAGCATGGGTTATGAAGATTGCCTAACGCCAGCCTCTAACTTCAAGCAGTTACAACAGTGGTTTACCAAGGCGACCCTGGCCGAACTGCAACAACAACAGATGGCCGAGGTGTATCAGGGCTACACGCTCAAAGCGCAAATCACCGGCATTCAAGCGGCGATTGATGCGATCTTGCAACCTGCATCCGGCTGGCACCATTTCCACTACAGCTTTCCCCATGAAGAGTTGGCAATGACACACCCTGAGCAAGGCGTACTGCCCGTCAGCTTGCTCAGTGACGGGGTGCGCGCCATGGTCTCGTTGGTGGCCGATCTGGCATGGCGTTGCATCAAGCTCAACCCCCATTTAGGCAAGCAAGCGGCGCTACAAACCAGTGGCATTGTCATGATCGACGAAGTGGATATGTTCCTCCATCCTGCGTGGCAGCAGCAGGTGTTAGGGGCGCTGCAACAGGCGTTTCCTTTGGTGCAATTTATTGTTACCACTCATAGCCCGCAGGTACTCACCACAGTAGCTAAAGAGAATATTCGTCAACTTGGCTCTGATGAACATGGCGCCTATGCCAGAATGCCGCCTTTTAGCCCGCTGGCCCATGACAACAGTGATGCACTGGCCAAGGTGATGGACACTCACAGCCAGCCAAGCCTGCCGCTACAAGAGGCCATTAGTGAATATGAATTACTGGTCAGAACTGGGCAGGAAACATCTGAACGGGCAACAACGCTGTTGGCAACCCTTGAGCAGGCGGGGTATCAGTTTCATGAGAGTGACCTGGCCACGTGGCGATTCTTGGCACAGCGCAAGCTGGCAGCAAAAGGGTCATAACCCATGATTGAACTTCAGCACCGTGCGATGCCAACTCCGGCGTTGACGCAATACTGCACTGCTAACCCGGCAGCCACAGCAGCAGATTTTGATAGCCTCGTATTTAGACCAGTGAAAGAGGCTGTAAAAGCCGATCTGCATCAAGACCAAGGTGGTCTGTGTGTCTATTGTGAGCAGCAACTTAAGGCAACGGAGGGGCAAGTCGAGCATATCAAGCCCAAAGCGGGGGCAAATGCGCATCCCCATCTCTGTTTTGATTACTACAACTATGCCCATAGCTGCATCAATAACCAGACCTGTGGCCAGCACAAAGGCAATGGTCTGTTGCCTATTGAGCCTGGCCCTGACTGTAACTTGCAATGGGCGATAGCCAGTAGCAACGGTTGGATTGAACCATTACCCACACTGACCAGAAAGCAGCGTCATCCTGTCGTAAAAACGCGTGACATGCTGGGGTTGAATAAGGATCCCAATTTGGTCAGTGAACGGAAAAAATGGTTCGCCCAAGCAGTTATTGTGCTACAAACGGCGCCAGACGATTTTGACCAATTTTTGCAATCAGCGCCATTTCGCGCTCTGATTGCTGCATCTATCTAATGTTGGAACACCCATGACTCCCATCAAATCCCCCAAAAAACTGATCGAGGTGGCGCTGCCGCTCGATGATATCAATGCTGCAGCAGCACGGGAAAAATCCATTCGCCATGGTCACCCCTCTACCCTGCACCTGTGGTGGGCGCGCCGCCCCTTGGCAGCTGCGCGGGCGGTGATTTTTGCCCAGATGGTGAACGACCCAGGCTACCAACAGGGTGATGGCTTTAAGTACGGGGTGAACAAACAGGAAGCCGCCAAAAAGCGTGAAAAGTTGTTTAACATCCTGCGCGAGCTGGTGAAGTGGGAAAACACCAATAACGAAGCGGTGCTCAATCAAGCGCGCGCGGCCATCATGGAGAGCTGGCGCGAAATCTGCGCCCTGAATAAAGACCACCCCGACGCGGCTGAGCTGTTTAACCCCGACAAATTGCCCGGTTTTCACGACCCCTTTGCTGGTGGCGGCGCCTTGCCGTTGGAAGCTCAGCGCTTAGGGCTTGAGTCCTATGCCTCTGACTTAAACCCAGTGGCTGTCACTATCAACAAAGCCATGATTGAAATCCCACCTAAGTTTGCCGGTCGTGAGCCGGTGGGGCCAGAGGTGGCAAGCGATAAAACCAGCAAGAAAAAGGCCACCAAGGATGCCTTTGACGACTGGTCTGGCGCCAAGGGGCTGGCGGAAGATGTGCGCCGTTACGGCAACTGGATGCGTGATGAAGCTGAGCAGCGCATCGGGCATCTCTACCCCAAAGTTTTGGTAACTGAGGCCATGGTCGCCGAGCGGCCAGATTTAGCGCCTTACTTGGGTGATGAGCTGACGGTGATTGCCTGGCTGTGGGCACGCACGGTGAGAAGCCCTAGCCCGGCATTTTCTCACGTTGATGTGCCGCTGGCCTCCACCTTTATTCTCTCCTCCAAGGCAGGCAAAGAGGCCTATGTTGAGCCGGTGGTGCAAGGGGATGGCTACTACTTTACCGTTAAGGTTGGCACGCCTCCCTTATCGGCAAAAAATGGCACCAAATTGGCCAGGGGAGCAAACTTTGAGTGCTTACTGTCGAAGGCGCCCATAGAAGGTAAACACGTTAAGGCCGAAGGGGTAGCGGGTCGATTAGGTCAGCGTTTGATGGCTATTGTCGCTGAAGGTAAGAAAGGGCGAGTTTACTTGTCACCTTTAAGCGAGCAGCAAGTTGTCGCGAACAGTGCCGTTCCGCAATGGAAACCAGAAAATGCGTTGCCAGATGATCCTCGCAATTTTTGGACGTTAAGCTATGGATTGGCGAAATATGGCGATCTGTTCACCCCGCGCCAATTAGTGGCTCTGAGCACTTTCTCGGACTTGGTGGGTGAAGCCATTGCCCGCTGTCGTGAAGATGCCCTCACTGCCGGGATGGAGGACGATGGCATCGGCCTCGATGCCGGTGGCACCGGCGCCACTGCCTATGCGCAAGCTGTGGGGGTGTATCTTACTTTCGCTGTTGATAAATGCTCAGACTATTGGTCCTCAATATGTTCTTGGCACAATTCAGGCGAAAAAATGCGTAATACATTTGGCCGTCAAGCCATACCTATGACTTGGGATTTTGCTGAAGCTAATCCAATGTGTGATTCTTCAGGTAATTGGATGGCAATGGTTGATTGGTCGTGGAAAGCATTGGCGCAATTTCCAGCCTCAATTGGTGGCCTAGTTACTCAAGCGGATGCCCAAACCCAAACGATTAGCCGTAATAAGGTGATCTCTTCCGATCCGCCCTATTACGACAATATCGGCTATGCCGACTTGTCGGATTTTTTCTATGTCTGGCTGCGCAAATCACTGCGGCCAATTTTCCCTGGTCTCTATGCCACCATGGCGGTGCCTAAGGCCGAGGAGCTGGTGGCCACCCCCTATCGCCACGGCGGCAAGGAGGGCGCCGAGGCGTTCTTTTTAGATGGCATGGGCAAAGCGATTCACCAATTGGCCGATCAGGCCCACCCGGCGTTTCCGGTCACCATCTATTACGCCTTTAAACAGTCCGAAACCAAGATGGACGGCACCTCCAGCGCCGGTTGGGAGACCTTTTTGCAGGCGGTGATCGACGCTGGTTTTGCCATCAGTGGCACCTGGCCAATGCGTACCGAGATGGGTAATCGCATGATCGGCTCTGGCACCAATGCGCTGGCCTCCAGCGTGGTGCTGGTGTGCAATAAGCGCGCGGCGAATGCCGACAGCATCAGCCGCCGCCAGTTTATCCGTGAACTGAACCGGGTACTGCCGGAGGCGCTCGATGAGATGACTCAGGGCAGCATTGATGCCCAGGGCATCAGCCAATCGGCGGTAGCGCCGGTGGATTTATCCCAAGCCATTATTGGCCCCGGCATGGGCATCTTCAGCAAATATGCGGCAGTGCTCGAAGCCGACGGCAGCACCATGAGCGTGAAAACCGCGCTGCAACTGATTAACCGCTTCCTGGCTGAAGATGACTTTGACCATGACACCCAATTTTGCCTGCACTGGTTTGAACAGCAGGGCTGGCGCGTGGGTAAGTTTGGTGAGGCGGATGTACTGGCCCGCGCCAAGGGCACCAGCGTGGCGGGCTTGCAAGAGGCCGGAGTAATCAGTGCCGGTCAAGGTGAAGTACAACTGCTCAAGTGGATGGAGCTGCCCAGCGACTGGGCGCCAGAGCGTGATAACCGCACCCCGGTATGGGAAGGTCTGCACCACCTTATTCGGATCCTCAACAGCGAAGGTGCCAGCGGCGCCGGTGCCATGTTGGCGCGCCTGTCAGGCAAGAGCGATGCCATTCGCTCCTTGGCCTATCGCCTCTACACACTCTGCGAGCGCAAAGGCTGGGCCCAAGATGCCCGCGCCTATAACGAACTGGTCACCGCGTGGGACGCAATGCAAAGCGCCATGGCCGACAGCGGGCAAGTGGGGGAAAGCTATAGCCTGGATCTATAAAGGCGAGAAGTTGAAGATTCCTGAGCTGAGAGGAGACGACTCCTCTTTGCTCGATAAAGTTGGAGCCCCAAGCCAACATTGAATTGGATTGAAACGGGATAATGAAATTATGAGTTTGAAACCTTGGCGCGAAATTGCACGCCCGCATCGTGATGTGCTGGAAGGCACCTTCAAACAGTCGGAATTTGCAGCAGATATTACTCAAGTTGCCAATGGCTCTGCGCCAGCAGAATATCAGGATGCAGAGCAGTTTTTTGCCCGTACCTTTATCACTGAGGGGATGCGTTTGCTGCTGGCATCGGTCGCCGAGCGTTTGGCTGGTAAAGGTGGTGACCCGGTTATCCAGCTGCAAACGGCGTTTGGTGGCGGTAAAACGCACACCATGCTGGCGGTTTATCACTTGGCCTCACGCACAGTGACCACGGATCGCTTGCAGGGTATTCCGCCTATTTTGGATGCGGCAGGGATTCATGAGTTACCCAGTGCCCGCGTCGCGGTGATCGATGGGATTAACTTGTCGGTGAGCCAAGCGCGCACCCACGGTGTGGTTCACGCCAATACCCTGTGGGGTGAGCTAGCCTGGCAACTGCTGGGCGATGAAGGCTATGAGTTGGTGGCAGACAGTGACCGCGACGGCACATCTCCGGGCAAAGAGCAGTTGGTCAAATTGCTGACCAAGGCAGCCCCCTGTGTGGTGTTGATGGATGAGCTGGTGGCCTTTTTGCGTCAGCTCGAGGTGGGCAAGCAATTTAATGCCGGTACATTTGATTCCAATATCACCTTTATTCAGGCGTTGACTGAAGCGATGAAGGCGGTACCCAATGCCATGTTATTGGCCTCTTTGCCGGAGTCGGCGCTGGAGGTGGGTGGCACCATGGGCCAGAAGGCGCTGGACTCGCTGGAGAAATATTTTGCGCGGGTGGAGTCGGTATGGAAGCCGGTCGCCACTGAAGAGGCCTTTGAGATTGTGCGCCGTCGTTTGTTCGAGTCGGCAGGTGATGTCGCTCAGGTGCAGGGGATTGCACAGCAGTATGCTGACTTCTATCGCCAGCATGCGCAGGAATTCCCGAACGAAACCCAATCCAGCCACTATTACGACCGACTGTGCAACTCATACCCGATCCACCCGGAGGTGTTTGACCGCCTCTATGAGGATTGGTCAACGCTGGACAAGTTTCAGCGCACCCGTGGGGTGTTGCAGTATATGGCGATTGTGATTCACCGTTTATGGGTGGCGGATAACCGCGATGCGCTGATCATGCCGGGGTCGTTGCCCCTTGATGACAGCAATGTGCGTGGCAAGAGCATTCATTATCTGCCACAGGGTTGGGAGCCGGTCATCGAAAAAGAGGTGGATGGTTCACGCTCTGAAGCAGCAGACATTGATAAGCAGGATACCCGCTTTGGCCAATACCACGCCGCTCGCCGAGTGATGCGTACCCTGTTTTTGGGCAGCGCCCCCAGTTCAGGTGATCAGATGCATCGCGGTCTGCAGGCTGAGAGGATTATGTTGGGCGCCTGTTCGCCCGGGCAAACAGTGGCCACCTTTAAGGATGTGTTAGTTCGGCTGCGGGATCGTTTGACCTATCTGTATGGCGATAAAGAGCGTCTGTGGCTTGATACCAAGCCTAACCTGCGCCGGGAAATGGAAACCCGCAAGAGTAAAGTCAGTGAGCGTGAAGAGTTGATGCCGCTGCTTAAGAAGTCAGTAACTGCGTGTTTTGGTTCCCAACATTGTTTTGCCGGGATCCATGTTTTCACCCCTGCCGGCGATGTGCCTGATGAATACGGCAATGGTCCGCGTTTGGTGGTACTGGAGCCGTCTGCATTTTCTGCATATAGCCGCAGTAGCAGTACTAACCAGGCATTCAAAGCAGCCGAGGTAATCTTGTTTAAACGTGGTGAGCAGCCGCGGGTGAAACAAAACCGGCTGATCTTTCTCGCCTCCGATTATGACAGTCTGAACCGTTTGAAAGATCAGGGTAGAACCTATCTGGCCTGGCACTCCATCGTTACCGATATCGAAAACGGAGTGTTGAATCAGGATCTGGCGCATTTGACCCAGGCCAAGGGAAATCGCGATACAGCGAAGAAGCAGTTCGATAGCTTGATCCGCGACACCTATAAGTGGCTACTGGCACCGCTTCAGGATCCCGGTCAGCCGTTGGAATGGGAGGTGTCGCAAATCTCTTCCAGCGCACCTAAGTTGATCCAGGAAATTGAAAATCGGCTGGCTGAAGAGGAGTGGTTGATCAAAGAGTGGTCACCGGTTCATCTGCGTAATTTGTTGGAAAAATACTATTTTGCCAACGGTGTGGAATCAGTCAGTGCATTGAAGGTATGGCAGGATGCCTGTCAGTACCTCTATATGCCTCGTTTGGTCAATGACCTAGTCTTGCGTCGTACCATTGAAGAGGCCATCCAGAGTCAAGATTTCTTCGCTTTTGCGTCTGGTCTGCGTGACGATCGCTTTGAAGGGTTTGCTTTTGGCAAATCATCCACTGTGTTTCTGGATGAGCACAGCCTGCTGATTAGCCAGGATGCTGCACAGTGCTATCGAGCCAAACTGGAACAGGAAGCCCGTGACAAGCGTGATGAAGAAGAGCGTAAGCGGCTTGTTCCGGGTAAAGACGGCGGCGATGGGACTGGTGAGCGCGAACCAGATGACGGAGAGGACGAGGGGACAGGCACAGGTTCTGGCACAGATTCAGTGAGTCCCAAACCGACCGCCACAGAGAGCCAAAAAAACCGGTTTTATGGTTCTGTGCGGCTTGATGCCATCAGAGCCAAAATGGAATTTGCCAATATCATGGACGAGGTGGTGCAAAATTTTGCCAGCCAATATGGTGTTGAGGTGGAGATCTCCATCGAGATCAATGCCCGCTCTGAGAAAGGGTTTGATGCAAACTTACAGCGAGCCATTAAAGAAAACTGCAGCATGCTCAAGTTTGGTAATGCTGAATTTGAAGAGTAAAACATAAGTTCTTCGCACCTTAGCGTGAACTAAATGCAAAAACGGCTGGGACTGTGGTTGTGTTGTCATCAAATCAACACCATCACCTACCAGCCGTTTTCAATGTCGAAATTACCCGCAGGGGATATCTCGAACACTCGAACCAGATCTAAGGAAGGTGCGAATAAGTACCCTATGTGCCAAAACTAAAAAGTTTAGCCATTTAATATCAATAATTTAGAATGGTGTGTTTTTGTGCCAAGTGACTTGTTAGCACCTTCCTTAAGAAAGTGCCAAACAAGTAGGTGTCTATTTCTTGGTCAGTTATGCAATTCCGGTAAGCTGACAGAACCAAAAAATAAAGCCGGATTCCCGGCATTATTTACAGCCAATGCTCGGGAATGGTCAGTTCGAAGGATTGTGCCGCATAGCGCAGCATGCTTAATATTTCGCGGTGTCGGGCCTGATCAATGGTATGTCCGGCTTTGCGCTGCTCCAGCATCATCTGCAGCTCCGGCAAGTTAAACATGCCAAGACGATGGAAGTTGCCCCAGGTAGGTTGGCCGAACAGGTTGTAGATGACCACAGTGCTATCTCGTTCACTGGCCAGGCGTTTTTCACCAAGGAGTTTGGTCAGCGCTTCTTCGGCTTCATCTTTGTCATCGTAGGTGTTTAACAGTTTCATCGTCGGACGTTCTGGTAGAAATTAAGCGGCACAGTTTAGCAAAAATGGTAATGGAACCACAGCGAGAGTGATTAACCCAAGCATCCTCTCTCCGCAAGCGACACAATTCCCTCTGTTGCAACCACTAAATGATCCAGAGTGCGGATATCGACCAGTGCCAATGCGCTTTGCAATCGCTGGGTGATCTCGATATCTGCCCGGCTGGGTTCCGGGTATCCCGACGGGTGGTTATGCACCAGCATCAGGGCGGCGGCATTGTGGTGCAGTGCCCGCTTGACGACATCGCGGGGGTAGACGGTTGCAGCGGACAGGGTGCCAAGGAACAGCTCCTCGTAGGCCAGTATCCGGTGTTGGTTATCGAGGAACAGTGCCGCAAAAACTTCGCGATCCCGTGTTTGCAGCAGCCCTTGCAGGGCTTGATGGGCCACGTGTTTATCAGTAATAGCTTCTCCCTTGGCCAGTTTCTGACGGGCAACTGCTTGGGCGATGGTGAGCAGGTCGTCGTCGGTGACAAGGTCGGTTACCCGATAGGTGCCGGGGATCTCCCCGGCGATCAGTTTGTGATGCAACATGATGGTGCTCCATACGCTATCGCCCCACCACGTGGGGTGCGGCAGGGTAGGCGAAGTAGTTGGTTAATGGGTTACTGAATGGGGCGTGACCGCAGGCTTGGTTGGCGGTGTTCAGGCCGCCAGTGTGTGAGTGGTGTAGTCGTGCAGCGGAATGTGGTAACTGGTCGCTAGCAGGGCGCCTAGCTGGGTTAGCCAGCTGTGGTCAGGGTGATCGCACAGCCATTGCGCCAGGGCGTCGCCCTGTTCGTTTTCATAGCGCAGGTAGAGGGCGTAACCGTCCACCTGCAGGCCCTGTTCATGCACCACTTCAAATTGACCATTGTGCTCAAGGTAAGCCTCCAGCTCGATGGCGATCACGGCGTTAATCATCTTCGCTCTCCTTGTCTGGGATGCGGTCACTTTCCACCACATAGCCGCGATGGATGCAGATGCGTTGCAGGTCGGCCAGAAAGTTGGCCAGTACGCGAGGTTGCTCGGTGAGCGGGACTGGCCCTGCCTGGCAATGCCAGAAACAGCGACGTTCGGGGTCGATGCAGATCTCATCTCTCGGTTGGTTCATGGTGTGCGAGTCCTCCGCATTGGTGAGGGTGAGCAACTGCCACTGCACGCCAGACCAACGGACCTGCAGGGTGACTGTGCGGATGTGTGGACTATCCGGGGTCAGGTGTAGCAGCCAACGCTGACCACTGCGAGTGGGGGTTAGCTTGGCGCTTGTGGCGACTCGTCCCAGCCATTGGCGTGAGTAGTGGGAGAGCGCTAATTCTTGGCTCATCGTGTCCTCCTAATCCCCTGCGACCGTGATGCTGAAACATTCCAACCGACAGTAGGCAATGAAGTTGCTTTGCCAGATATCGAACAACTCCCGCGCTTCGGCCAGTCGCAGTGGCCCCCAGCCCAACATGATGTGTTCCCCATCGAGGAAGTTGAAATCGAGCTCCTTGCAGAGCTCAGCATCTTGGCCCTGCCCCTGGTAGCTGAAGTCGGTGACGTAATCGAACAGCCAGCCATCGAGCCCACGGATCAAGCGGATCTCGACCGGGTGCACGCCGCCTTGCTCGGCGCTGTAGCCGGGATTGCGAAAGTTGAAGGTCAGTTGGGTTAAGCGCTCAATATTGAGCTCGGTTTTAGCTATTTCTTGGTCGAGGAGAACCAGCAATGCTTGGTCAACGGGCAGGGTAAAGCCGTCCCGGAAAAAGGGAATAGTCATGGTGTACTCCTTGTGGGGTTTAATCTTGGCCGAACAGCTCGCGCATTTTTCTGGCCACACGGGCACGGATCTGGGTGTCAATAAAGGCGGTAATACTGGCGAGTGCCGCACTTAGCACCGCGATGTCATCGGTGAGCCCCATAGGCAGCACATCCGGGATCGCATCGATGGGCGAGATAAAGTAGGCCAACGCGCTGTAGATCAGCAGCTTGGCCCAGAGCGGCAGGTCATCCTTCTGGCTGGTGTAGTAGAGCAACAGGCAGGTTTCAATAAAGGGCCGACCGGCACGCTTGGCAAAGGCGCAGAGCTTGCGCCAAAAGCCTTGCTGGTCGAACGGCTCGCATTCGGGAGGAATACAGGGGGGCATAGTGTGTCTCCTTCACAGGTGGGTGAATGGCAGAAATGAAAAGAGGAGGCAAATGCCTCCTCTTGGATGGGAATGGGTGTGACCTATTGGTCCCACATCAAGCAGTCAAACTCGGGCGTATTAGTGGCGGGCAGTACAGATGCGACCTCTTTGGTTGGCAGTGCGAGTTGCTTGCCGTCAGCCGTTAAAATGCGGATCGACTTGGCCTTGCGTAGCTTGCCCCACATGTCGAAGAAATTGTTCTCACCGACACGGGATTCTGTCTCATAGGGCGCATCGTATTGGCTGCCATCGACGATGATGGAGAAAGCCTGCCCAGCATAAGAGCCATACTCCTTGCCCTGCACGGTGGCCGTCATGCTGACTTTGCGGGTGTCATTACAGGCGATATAGAGATGGTTCTGTTCGTTGACCACCGCCGTGTATTCGCTGGTGCCCTGACCCCAGCCACTGCTCCAGCGTCCAGCCTCGCCATAGGCCAGGACGTTGCCGCACAGCAGCAGTGCTGTTGAGGTAATGATGAATTTGTTCATCCCTGTGACTCCTAAAGGCTCAAGGATTTCGATGAGCCATTAACGTGGTTATTTTTTGTAAAGCACGGTGAGGGTGTTATCCGCCAAGTGCTTGACGATTTCATAGTCTGGACTGTAAGTGGCGAGATTATGTGCCGCGATAGTGACGGCAGATGCGATCCCGGCCAGACCGGTAATACCGCCAAAGACGCTGGCCCCTACCGCTGCTATCCGGCCCTTGGTATAGATCCGGCATCTCAACCCATTTATTTCTATGGTATTTTCAAGTTTCATAACGGTTGCGCTCATACGCCCCGATAGCCCCACGACCTCAAAGGATTTTCGTGCACGGATCAGTGAAGCCAGCTTGTCAGTCGCCAGATCGTCATAAGTCAGTCTTTCCATGAGTTGTTTCCTGGTTGTGTAGTAAAAGTGTCTTATGGAGCCCTCCTGTTGCGAGTTGGTCAAGATGGTTTATTGGCCGAGGGCCTCACATCTCTGTCAAATCTGCAAAATTGCTGTTGAGTGGACTCATTGAATCGTTAGTTTATCTTTTGAGTCCTTATCGTCAATGGGTCCATGGTCAACCATAACGTTGACTGGAGGACCCATGACAGATATCAACCTTGAGCAGTTAGCCAAGAGTGTGGGTAAGGCGATTGGGCGTCAGCGTAACCAGGCCGGGTTTACCCAGGAGCAGGTGGCTGAACACCTCAGTATCGGGATGGAAGCCGTCTCTCGAATGGAGCGAGGAATTGTGGTGCCGACCGTGGTGCGGCTGGCGGAGCTCGCTCAACTGTTCGGCTGTGAGCTGGCGGATTTCCTGCGCGAAACCAGTAACCGCCCGACCGAGCAGGGCATTGTGCTGAGCCAGCAACTGGCCCGGCTTGATGATGCTGACCGAACTCTGTTGCTGGAAACGGTAGAGCGGTTGGTGGAGCGGTTGGCGCGTCCCCGCTGATCATCCACCATTCACTGGGGAGGGGATGGGTCCCCTTTCCCCAATTTGTTGGTGAGCGGACTCCTTCTTGGTTGTGGCCTCTGCGGTGTTCTGGTTGCTTGGCTTTGCGGTGCGGCATGCGAAGTAGTCGCCTCCACACCAGTGTTACCATTCGCCGTCTCGTCGCTGTTGGTTTCGGGATAGAACTCCTCCAACAGCATCGGCACCTCCTCATCTATATCTTCAAACTGGCCGTTACGCAGCAACTCGCGAGCAGCCTGCTCCATCTGCTCGATTGCCAAGCCTGCTTCTTGGTCACGCTGGGCCGCCTCCTGTGCCAGCCTGACTGCCTCAGTCAGGTTGGTCTCTTCCCGTAGCGTCAAATCCACGTAGTAGACCGGTGTGCGGTAAGACTGGGTGGTGCTCTTGGCCCGCAACCGTAGGGTGAGCGGCAGATAGCGGGTATGGCCCCCGCTCAAAGCCTCCAGGTACTTCAGCCGAGCAGCCAGAGTGCGCACCGAGTTGTAGCCGGTGGTGCGGAAGATAAAGCTACCCAGCTCATCCCCTTGCCCCTCCACAAACAGGTTCAGTCGTCCGTACAGCTTGCAGCCCTGTTGCCCTGCAAAGGCGCAGCGCTCTGGTCCAGGGCAGCTGACCTCCTCCATGCCTTGCGCCCCCACACGTCTCGCCACCTCCCCATTCCCGACACAGAGCGGCCTGCCGGTTTGCCGGTCAAAGGCGCTGTATTCCGCCCGCAGATTCAAGTCGCTGTCGTTGAACAGCACCCGCACTGGAATGGCGCGGATCTTGGTTTGCTCCTGACCTTGGCCACTCTTTTGCGATGAGTAGTGTTGATGCAGGGGATGGAGCAACCATCCCCCCTTTTGCTGTACCTGGGTGGTGAGGGTGAAGCTGTCGTCTTTCTCCGGTACCCACTTATCCTGTTTTTGCACCAGCTTGCCGATGCAGATCCGCCCGATCACGGGCGGGGTAATCGCCAGTCCTTTGATCATGGTGTTTGCCTCAAGGGTTGAATGGTGAAACGGCGCACGCCGGGCACCGGTTTGACGTAACGGGTGAGCAGGTCGGGATGATCCTGACCGAGCTTTTCGAGATCCGGTGCTAGCCGGTCTTTGCTGCGCTTCCAAGTGATCTTGCCGTTGGCAAACAGCCCGGCAGTGGCTTCACCTAAGGTCGCTTGCAGCCGCTGTTTGAGTTGTGACTCCTGCAGCTCGACAGCTTCCTTTTGCTGACGTAAGCGCAGTAGCTCCCCAAACAGCTGGTTAAACTCGGGAGAATCCGAGAGATCCAGCGTCTGACCATCATCGCGGGGAAAGAGCCAGCTCAGGGCATTGGCGGCATCGCTGGAGCCGTCAGGATCGGGCTGCTGGTCTTGTTGCACCATCTGCCAGAACTGCGCTTCCCGCTCGGTGAGATCCTGGATCTTCTCCTCATCGCGCTCGATGCGGTAAATCCGAAAATCCTGGCCGCCGATCAGCACTGCCACCTCAGCCCAGGCATGGCCGGTAACCGCTAATTGATGCAGTACCTGACACTGATAAGCCACCGGCACACCTTCCTCCCACTGGGGGGCGCTGTGATAGCTGGCGGTCTTGATCTCCAGAATGCCCGGCCCATCGGGATGGCCGACTACCTCCCGATCGAGGTTGGCGAGCATGAAGGGTTGCTCGGGGTGTTGCAGCACAGCATTGACCCGTCGCACACGAAAGCCGGTGCGTTTGGCATAGACCTGCGCTAACACAGGCTCCAGCTCAATGCCCCACAGCACGGCTTCCTTGTGTGAGATATCCTCCGGCTCCTTGCGACCGGTCTTCTCCAGCCAGAGGCTGAGCGGGCATTTGTAGGGGGAGAGCCCCACTGCGACGGCGGCATCGGAGGAACCAATGCCGAGTTTACGGATAGCGAGCCACTGCTCGCGGGTTAACTGGGTAGTAGAGGCTAGCCGCAGGGCTTGGCCATATTTGGCTTTTGCTTTCATGACTATTCCTTGTTGACGGCATAAATGGCTACGCCCGGATTGGCTTGCGCCAGTCCGGGTGAGGTCGTTATGCGGTTTGAATGGGGAAACGGAATTACTGCAGCAGGGTGAGAGCTTGATTCAAGGCTTGGGATTTGAGTTGGGCGCCCTGACCAAACCAGGCGGAATCGAGCCGGTGATCTTGGCTACGAGCACGGCGGTGGTGATCCACGTATTCGGTGACTGCATTAACCAGCCCCCAGGCGGTATTGCGGGAACTGGCAAGCTCTGAACCCATGCCTGCGCCCATATACAGCTCGTGCAGTTTTTGAGCGGGACGACTGAGAATAATATTCTCATCATCGCCAGCCGGATCATTGAGTAGCTCACCGAAGAAATTAAGGGCTTCTACTGGGGATATTGGACGATTGCTCAACGCCGCCATCTCTTGCTGGAAACGATCCCAATTTGCCATGCCAAGGCCTAATGCTTCTTTGACGGCAGCAGCATTAAATTGGGTTGAGTGGGGAACCTTGATCGCCCCAGTATTATCCCGCAATGCTATTTGCAATGTGTTATTACAGACAACTCGTAGCGAGGTAAATTGTGCTGTAGTGCACAGCGTACCATCACAACTGGTGGCAAGCAGTAGGTATGATTTTACCCTGTCGCCACCTTTCAGCTTCATATCTTGACCTGTTTTAGCCAGCGCCCATAATTTGCGGCCGCCCTTGAGCGAACCTGCAGTTTCCAACTCAAAGCCGCCTACTTCTACCAAGTCTTGATAAAAGTGCAGCACCTCATGAGGCTGGACCACATTATATCTCCGTGAAACAACCGACAGAGGTTCCAGATTATCAGAGCGGTACAAAACCTTGCTGTCTGAATAAGGACGAATATGGAGTGCATCGGAGGCGACGTTAAACATTACGTCACTCTGCTCAATAGTCCAATTCATCCCGGCTGCCTGCAGCCAGATATCGAGAGATTGTTTCGGGGGCAATATATTACCAAGCCCATGCCAAGGGGTTTGGCCGGTGTAGGCCATGGTGTCTATCAAGTGTGCCATGTTTAAAATCCCATTCATTGGTTAAATCAAGATGGGAATATAGGTGTGAATTTTTTTGGATGTGGCAGTCTTAATAAAGGTGTGCTGTCACACTAAGAAAGAAAAAGCAAGGTGTTAGACATGTAAAATCATTCGCTACAGTTGCTACTAGTAGCGGATTAGCAATGAGGAGTAGGCTTGGGGTAGGTGTAATATTTCTGCGTAGAAGTCTACGTAGACTCTGTATCAGACAAGGTTTAAAAAACTCTTGAATGTTGGATTTTAAACCTTGCTGATCTCAACGCTTAGGTTAAGGAGTGTATGTAAGATTCTTTATCTTTAATGTAACCTTCGATGGTTTTGAATCTTTCTCTTACTTTTCTTTTATAATCTTCAGCCGGAATGGTTAGGTCTCTGGATTCATTGAGTAAAAGGTGAGCTTCATTAATCGCGCCTGCTTTAGATAAACCATCTAAATGGCACCTCTCCCATGCAAATAAAGCATGGAATGTACCCTCAATGCTATTTAATTGCTTTATGTATTCATTATCCCTAACAGGTTTGGATATGAATGGCTTTAATCTTTCAAGGCGAATGTTATCGATGAAATTAATTTCGTGATTATGGTAGTACATCTTGAATTTTTCAAATTGAAAATTGATATCATTTAGTGCGCTTTGCATATCTTTTGTGGATGTTTTATGGCTAAACGAAATGGCAAGGCTATCGTAACTCTCTGCATCTTCGTATTGAGGGAATGCATAGCGCAACCCAGGATAGAGACGTTCAGGGTAGAAGGCTGCGAGTTTGATTATGTTATCGATAGCTGCCTCAACAATACATTCATCATCATGTTTTTTATTATCATTGCCAATATGGTTGAGCTCTTTCCATGATTGAATAACGTTATTAATGAGGGGGATTAACTTTTCTATTTTAGGCGCATTAACGATGTCAACAATTCTGATTAGGTGAAGGCTCGGGTGATATTCTTTAAGGGAAGAAATAAAAGCTTTCATGATAGATTGTTGTTCAGATTGAAGTTTATGAATGACTAGTTCATCTTCAACTAACTCAACTGAATTTCCAGAGTTTATTTCATACATATATCTTGCGAATTTTTTGTTGATGGCGTCTAGCCTAGGGTTCGCATTGATCAGTTTTTTAGATATAGGGCGGCTATAAGAATAGTTAACTTGGAAAATGTCCAAGGCTTCGTCAACAGCATTTATATCAATTAGATCTTTCTGAGTAAATCCCGAATCAACAAGGTAGCTTTCGGTACCATTTCTGATGGCGGTAAGCACAGAAACTACTTCATGATCGCTCTTCCTTGCGACATATAGAGTGATATAAAAATCGACTAGTCTGTCTAACACATTAATGAGTATATGCTGGTACTGAGATGCATTAATAGTATCCACAATTTTCACACTTAACTCCTCTGATGAAAAAATATTAATTAGTCCTAAAATACCAAATATATCCACCATTGGATATCTAGAATGTGCGCGTTTAGGTAGGTGCTCGAAATAAGGAGCCTCACCAGAGGATGTGGCATTACATGGCTGAACAAAAAACAACCAGTCATGGACATCTGTGCAAGACACAGGGAATGTGATCGCTTTGGCCTAAAAAATGAAATGATTACTTTTAGACACGAGGATCTGGTACCCCACCAGATCCTCGTGTCTAAAGGCGTTGCGAAAAATTATTCTGACTTCATCAATTCACAGGCCTGTATAGGAGAGCCAAAGAAGATGTTGGTGAGTACCAAAGATAAATGTGCAGCACCTAAGCCCGAAGTCTGTGACAGGATTATCAGGCTTAAAGAGCTGCTCCAACTGATCGCACTTAGCCGGGCCACTGTCTACGATCGCCTCAACCCCAAGTCCAAGCGCTTTGATCCGAGTTTTCCCAGACCCATCAAACTCGGAGCAGCCTCAGTGGGCTGGAGTTTGAACGAAGTCATGGCTTGGATCGCCGCACGCCCCCAAGCTAATCCGATCCCTGTACTCAAGGACCAAGCATGATGAATTATTACCACTCTCTTCAACCTGTAGCACCCATTACGCCGAAAATCCCCCTTTCGCAGAATGTTGGGACAAAGCCTGTACCTGTGTTCCCTGTCTACGTAATGCCTGAGGAATTACAAAAGATCATTCGTTATGTCCAGCAGGAAACCCAGGCATCAGCGGACTTGATTGCCACCTCGTTGCTCGGTGGGATGGCACAATCCTGTCAGGACTTGTATGACGTCTCTCCCAAGGCTGGATTGCGCATTCCAATGTCGTTGTATCAGGTGGTGCTGGCTGAATCCGGGGAGCGCAAGTCCACGGTAGACAAGATGCTGATGAAGCCTGTTCGTGACCTCGAAGGAGTGTTGGAGAAGCAGTATCAGGAGGATAAGCAGCGATACAATATCGCGATGCGTCTGTGGCAGAGCGAACAAAAAACATTGGAGAAGGCGTTCCAGCGAGAGGTGGTCAAAGGGGGGGCCAAGACAGAGAGTGAACAGCGCTTGGCAGAGTGTTTGGGCCGTCAACCGATAGCACCACTGCGTAAGCGCCTGCTGGTCAGCGATGCAACCCGAGCGGCGGTAAAGCTGGCGTTGGGTAAAGGCTGGCCCTCTTTGGTTCTGCTCTCGGATGAAGCGGGCAGCATCCTCAATGGCGAACTGCTCCACGATACGCCGCTCCTGAACTCGCTGTGGAGCGCCCAGCCGATTGAAGTGGACCGTGCAACCGGCGATACGTTTCGTATCGAAGATGCCCGCTTTGGGGCTATGTTGATGGTGCAACCCGGCTTGTTCAAGGAGTATGTCAACCGCCAGGGACGACATGCACGGGCCTCTGGTTTCTTTGCCAGAACACTGCTGTGCCAGCCGACATCAACCATTGGCGCACGGCTCCACGGTCCGCAACAAGTTTTGCCGCCCCCCGTTTCTGGCAAACATTTGGAATGGTTCCATGCGCGAGTCCTGGAGCTTTTGAATCAATCATTTCAACGTCGGGAAGAAGATGATGTGCGTACTTGTCTGACACTGTCACCTGAGGCGGCAGCCAAGTGGCATGCCGAGTACAACCGGATTGAACTGATGTGCGGCCAAACGGGCTCATTGCGTGAATATCGTGACTATGCCTCCAAACAGCTCGAACATGTGGCCAGAATTGCGGGTGTGCTGGAGGCGTTTGTAACGGGTAATGTGGTCATATCTGAGCACACTATGCACGCGGCGATTCAGTTGGCTAGTTACTATCTGGATTCATTTATTCACCTGATGGCTGATGATGCTTTGCCAGAAGAGATGGAAGATGAAGTGAAATTGGAAACCTGGCTGCAAGCAAACCATCGCCGCTTTAATAATAAAACTATCCCTAAGAATTATATTCGCCAGCATGGCCCGAATCGACTCCGGGATAGTCAGCGTCTGACTCGAACGCTGGAGCGCCTGCAGATGAAGGGGAAGGTCCAAGTTTATAAAATCAAAAGAACTTGGTTTGTCCACACCAGCCAGAATAACGGCATCGTGACCGGGATTTAAGCTGAAAATAAGGATCTAGCTCTAGCTGTATCTATAACGGTCACTTTGCAATAGCCTGAGCAATTTTATGGCTCCAACCAGAGAGCAGAGGACAAGCTAAGTTCAGAGTAACTTCTTTCCTTAATAACCGGTATTACTGTGGTTTTATTTAAAATAATCACATGTTTCCCGGTGATTTAGGAGGTCGCTAAGTTCGGTAATAGTAATATATACACCAAGGTGTATACCAAGGTAGAGGGTGTAGGAGATATATCGAGGGAGAGAGTGATACACCATCAGAGTGTATCAACGAGTATACCAACGAGAACATGTGATATATACACGAAGTGTACACCAATCAGATATACATCAGGCTTGTACGTCAGATACAAGCTATTAGCCGTATACATCGGCATAGTGCAGCATGTGCAAAGCACAGAGTGCTAAATGCAGGTTGGTATATCAACCCAGTAGGTTGATAAGAGAGCAAAGTATCAGTTGGCTGTAAAATTTTACGTAGCAGCTCTCATTAATGACGATTAGTGCACTAACCCCAAGGCATGGATATTCCATTCGAACAATAGGAGCATATATGAAATTTGAAGCTGGGTATTACTTAATGCCCAACGAGCTAAAAAACTTGCGAGTTGTGGCTGAGGCCAAGCATGGTGAAATATCCTCTGAGCAGTTGAAAACATCCGTGGAGGTGATCACAAACTTTTTGAATAAACATCCACGAGTATTTGCTGTACGCGTTGATCTGCGTTTCCCTCATATACCAGTTATGGATGATCCGGACATGCCGACAAGCTTTCCACCGGAGGTAGAAGAGGAAGAGGTTATTACGCGCTTTTTTGCTTCACTAAAAAGCCAGATACAGGCGTTACGTCACCGTAAGGGTCAGACTGGTAAACGATTCTTCTTGGGTTATATCTGGGTAAAGGAGCAAGTAACAAGCCAGTACCCTCATTATCACGTGGTGCTACTATTTAACCGAGATGACTACGGTTATCTTGGTGATTACTCTAGTTTTGATGCGGATAACATGGCTACGCGTATCCGTAAAGCTTGGTGCAGAGCATTGAGGCTTGCATACCCTGATTATGCATCTTTGGTGCATTTCCCTCCTGACGCAGAGTATCGATTTGATCGCAGAGATGCAGTTCTGCACAATGAGAAATTTTATAAATTCTTGGAGAGGATCGGGTATTTCTTTAAATTGCGTTCGAAAGTAGAAGGTGGACGTAATTACGGGCGTAGTGAACGGATAAGGTAATGTTCACAATTAATTCTTTTTCTTTAGGTTAGAGCCAAAGGGCAGTCATTTCAGGACACACCCGCGCAATTGGGCGGTGAGGACTTCCTGCGAGACCTCACCGAATTATGCTCAACCTGCTTTTGTGGATGGCAACCAGGTCAGTGCAGAGCCAGTTTTCGCTGCTGCATCAATATGCTCTGACCACCAGACCATCATTTCTCGGCGGCGTTCCAGATAATCCGTGCGATTGTATGCGCTACGAACTTCATCTTTGTCAGAGTGCGCCAAAGCGGCCTCAATGACGTCTCGATCAAATCCTCTCTCATTAAGGGTCGTGCTGCCCAAGGCTCGCAGGCCGTGAGCGACTAAGGTCCCTTCATATCCCATCCGTTTCAAAGCGGCATTGGCTGTCTGTTCGTTGGTATGTGTCTTGGGATTTCGTAGTCCTGGGAAGATAAATTCACGATGACCGCTGATTGGCCGCATGAGGTCTAGGTAGGCAAGTGTTTGTGGCGTCAAGGGCACGTCATGACCTCTGCGCTTCTTCATTCTCTCTGGTGGGATCCGCCAGAGTTTCTTTTCCATATCGATCTCTGCCCACCGGGCTCCGGCCGCCTCGCTGGGGCGAGCCAAGGTATGCAGGCTCCATTCGATAAGGCAGCGGGTCTGCAAATTGATGCTGGCCTTGGAAAGCCGGTTCATCAGTTCTGGCAACTGGTTGGGGTTGATGCTGGGCATGTGCTGTTTGGCTGGCCGCTGAAAGACCTTGCTTATCCCCGAGCAAGGGTTGGCATCGATCAGACCAGAGTTGACGGCGAAGGTCATGATCTCGTTCACCCGCTGGGTGAGACGACGCACAGTTTCGAGTTTACCAGCAGCGGCGATGGGCTCGATGATCTTGATCGCTCTCTGAGCCTTGATCTCCATAACAGGCACAGTGCCAAACTCGGGGAACAGATACATTTCGAGCGAACGCCAGAGATCCTCGGCATAGGCCGGGGTGACGGAAGGACGCTTAACATCAAACCAGCGCTTGGCGACGGCTTCAAAGGTGTGCTCGCTCTGTGATAATGCGGCGGATGCTTGCTCATCACGGTGATGCTGGGGATCAATGCTTTGCAGTAACAGAGATTTGGCTTCGGAGCGTTTCTCTCTCGCTTCAGCCAACGACATCTCCGGCCAGGAACCAAAGCTGATCATGTTTCTCTGTTTAGTTAGGGGGCGGTAGTAACGCAGGCGCCACAACTTGGAGCCATTAGGCTTGATGACGAGCTCCAGACCAGCCCCGTCGCAGAGGGTGTATTCCTTCTCTTTGGGCTTCGCTGCTTTGATCTCGGTTGGGGATAAGGGACGGGTGATACGAGGCATAGGCATACGCTCCGGAAGGCATACAAAACGATATGCCTAACGATATGCCTAAAAGGGCTGGATGGCAACGCACCCCATTGGACAGCGTAAGACAACAAAAAACCCGCAAAGCCTTATGCTATGCGGGTTTCTTGGACTTCGTTGGTCACTGTTGGACCGGTATTTGGTGGAGCTGGGGGGATTTGAACCCCCGTCCAAAATTACTACATCCTTGGCACTACATGCTTAGTCACTCTTTACATTCGCCAACCCGCTGCGGAGAGACACGCCACGAATTGACTAGCTCGATTGGTTTTAATGCTTCCGCCCCGAGCAGGACTTCCACACGATCCTGTGAAGGATGACCTTCCGATTCCCTAGGACACAGGCAAGCTAGGGTAGAAGGGCTCTATGCAGGTTATTAAGCTGCTAGTGCGTAGTTTTCGTCGTTTGCGACTATTTTTTTGCGGTTTATTAACGAGGCCTACCGCACCTCGGCATGCACCTTGGGTTTCGTGAATCTTGTCGAATCCAGAATCAGCCCCAAGTTGTTAATTGCGATTGTACGCAAAAATGCTGTCATAGCAAGGCGTTGATACCCATTCCCTCTGGCAGCCAGTCTGTTTGCCGATTTATTGTACGCAGCTGAGCCTGAAGAGCCAGCTGCGCCGGGGGAAGGTGAACTGACGTCCTGATCCTGGCAGTAGCTGGTTAGCCGCGATGCTTGTTCTTCATGATTCGAGCTTTTTCCCGATCCCACTCGCGAGCCTTGGTATCTTCGCGCTTGTCGTGCTCTTTCTTGCCCTTCACCAGGCCGATCTCGACCTTGACCCAGCACTGTTTCCAGTAGAGGGCGAGGGGAACTATGGTGTAGCCCTGACGGGCGATCAGGCTTTCGAGCTTGTCGAGTTCACGACGGCTCAGCAGCAGTTTGCGGGTGCGGGTCGGGTCACATACCACGTGGCTGGAGGCCGCTTGCAGTGGCAGGAAGCTGGAGCCGAACAGATAGGCCTCGCCATCGCGGAAGATGACATAGGCTTCGCTGATGTTGGCCTTGCCCGCCCGCAGGGATTTGACTTCCCACCCTTGCAGGGACAGACCCGCTTCGATCTTCTCTTCGATGAAGTATTCGTGGCGCGCGGTTCTGTTGAGTGCAATGGTGCTGGACCCGGCTTTGTTTTTACTGTTTTTTTTGCTCATGACGGGCGATTTCCGGCAATGACTAGGAGGCTCGTATTATACGTAGGCAGGGGCGGCTGTAAAACGCGCAGCAGGTCAAGTGGTGGCTTTCTGAGCGGTTTGGCTGAGGTTTTACCTCCACAACCCCAAACATGGTGATAAAATCGCGCCGATTGGATGAGGAAAAGCCATGCCCCGAATTACGCGCAGTGCCCTGGTGATGTTCAGTGCAGAACAGATGTTCAAGTTGGTTAACGATGTGGATGCCTATCCGCAGTTTTTGCCCGGCTGTGTTGGCAGCCGTGTCCACGAGGCTGGCGATGACTACATGATGGCGTCAGTCGATGTGGCCAAGGCGGGGATTGCCAAGACCTTTACTACCCGCAATCAGCTGGATGTGAACCGTCAGATCAGGATGGAGCTGGTGGATGGCCCGTTCCGCAAGCTGGCGGGCTGGTGGACCTTTACCCCGCTCGATGTCGACGCCTGCAAGGTGGAGTTTGATCTCGATTTCGAGTTTACCTCCAAGCTTATCGAGGTGGCATTTGGTCAGGTGTTCCGCGATCTGGTGAGCTCCATGGTCTCCGCCTTCTCCAACCGGGCGAAGGAGGTCTACGGTGTCTGACCAGCTCAATATCGAGGTTGTCTATGCCTTGCCGCAGCAGCAGACGGTGATTGCCCTGCGGGTTGCGCCCGAGACCTGCGTGCTGGCGGCCATCGAGCAGTCCGGCATCGTACAAAAACACCCCGAGATCGATCTGGCGGTCAACAAGTTCGGTATCTACAGCCGCCCGGTGAAAGGGAGCGAGCCGCTGCACGACGGCGATCGTATCGAGATCTACCGCCCGCTCATCGCCGATCCCCGCGAGATGCGCAAAAAGCGGGCCGAGAAGGCCAAAGAGGAGGGGAGAGCCGATAGCGTGACCGGTGGTCGCCCCGATGTGCATCGCAAGCACCGCGAGTAGCGCTCAGGTCTTTCTTGCAGAAAAAAGGCGCCGAGGCGCCTTTTTTTGATCCCGTTAGCCGGTGAGCTTGCCGAGGGGATATCAAGAGAGGGCTGCTTCTGCCACACCCAGTCGTGCACGGGCCCAAGCAGCCAGCAGCTCGACCCCGCTTTGCATCACCCGCTCATCGAAATCGAATTCGTTGTGATGGTGCGGCGCCGCCAGATCGGCCCCCAGGATGAGGTAAGCCGCTTCGCCCCCCTGCTTTTGCACCCGCTCCATCAGAAAACCGGCATCTTCACTGGCGCCAAAGCGGCGAGTCTGGATGGTGGCGAGCCCCTGCTTGCGGGCCAGCGCCGCCAGCTCGGCTTGCAGCGCCGGACTGTTGTCGAGGGCAATGGCCTCACCCTGCTTGATGATGCGGTAGGTGACACCGTGGGCGAGGGCGGTACCTTCGACGATGCGCTGTACCTGACTGAACATGTAGTCGTTGAGCGCGCTGTCGGCGCCGCGGGTCTCACCGCGCAGCTCGGCATGATCGGGGATGACGTTGCGGCCGCTGCCAGCGTGAAGCTGGCCGACGTTGATGCGGGTCATGCCGTCACGGTGGCGGGGAATGCCGAGCATGGCGGTGGTGGCCATGCAGGCGGCTGCCAGCGCATTGCTGCCAGCGTTGGGCTCGAGCCCTGCATGGGCGGCGGTGCCCATAAAGTGGACGTCGAACTTGGTGGAGCAGAGAAACTCGGTGGGGTTGATCACCAGCTCGCCGCTGCCAGCGTGAATACCGATATGGAGCGAAAGCAGGGCATCCACGTCATCGAGTGCGCCACCGGCAGCCAGCGCCTTGCCACCGCGGCACCCCTCTTCGGCGGGCTGGAAGAAGAGCTTGATGCGGCCGCACAGTTGCTCCTTCATCGCCATCAGGCTGCTGGCCAGCCCCATGCCGATGGCGGTGTGGCCATCGTGAGCGCAGGCGTGCATCCACCCCTTGTTGTGGGAGGCAAAACCCTCTTGCTGCGGCTGGTGTTGTTCGGCGTCGGACTCTTCCACCTCCACCGCATCGATATCGAAGCGAAAGGCCAGGGTCGGACCGGGACGGCCGGTATCCAGCTCTCCCATCAGGCCAGTGACATCACCGATCCGCTCCAGCCAGTCGGGATGGGCTCCCTGACGGCGGGCACGGGCCTTCTCGGCCGCCACATCCACATCACGGCCCATCATCAGATTGCTTGCCAGCAGTTTGTCGCCGAGCAGGATGTGATAGCCAAGTTCATTCAGATGGTGGGCAATCAGGCTGGTGGTACGAAACTCTTTCCAGGCCGCTTCCGGCAGACGGTGCAGGTCGCGGCGCCACAGGATCAGGTGCTCAAGGGTCATCTTGGCTTCCTTGGTGATTCGATTTGTCGGCTATTGTGCCTTTTTTCCTGGCTGACCACACGGGGCCCGCAGCTGGTCGGGGGAGCTGTGAGTGCAAGTGGTGGCTGTTCGGGCCGTGAATAGTGGTGAGCGTCCATAAAAAACGCCTCCACAAGGGAGGCGTTGTCGATAGCTGGTTATCAGGCCGCGTGATGGTAAGCGGAGGCTTCAAACAGCTTCTTGTTGGCCACCAGATCTATGGGGTCAAAATCATCGACGTTGATGGTGCGCAGGCGACTTACCTCGGCGCGGCGCAGCAGCTCGGCTTCGCTCTGGGTCAGTACGCCAGCGGCCAGGCCGATGTCGGCCACCTTGTCCAGCGCCATGAAGGGACGCTTGATACCATCGCTCTTGCAGACTTTCTCGAACAGCGGCTCGGCGGCCAGCACGTCATCGAGCGCCTGCTCCAGCAGACCGAAGGGGTTGCCCTCTTCGCGGGTCAGATATTGCCCCTTGGCCAGGCGGCTGCGGGTCTCGCTCGGGGTTTGCAGCAGACGGGCAACCTGTTGGTCCAGCTTGTCGCACGGACGGTTCAGGTCACGACCCAGCGGCAGCACCACGGCGCGCAGGGCAAGCCCAATCCAGCGGTTCGGGAAGTTGCGCAGCAGCTCGTCGATCGCCTCTTGTGCCTTGAACATGGCATCTTGCAGTGCCCAGTGCAGCAGCGGCAGGTCGGCCTGCTGGCGTCCCTCATCCTGATAGCGCTTGAGGGCGCTGGAGGCCAGATAGAGCTGGCTCAGCACGTCGCCAAGACGGGCGGAGACCCGCTCCTTGCGTTTGAGCTCGCCACCCAGAGTGCCCATCGCCATGTCTGACAGGAACGCCAGGTTGGCCGAGAGGCGGGAGAGCTGCTGGTAGTAGCCCTTGGTCTGATCCTTGTACGGTGCCGCGGCAAAGCGGGCGCCGGTGATACCGAGCCAGAAGCTGCGTACCAGGTTGCTGATGGCAAAGCCGACGTGGCTGAATACCGCCTTGTCGAAATCTTTCAGCGCCTGCTCCTTGTCGGGATGGCTGGCGGCCAGCATCTCCGGCAGTACATACGGGTGGCAGCGGATAGCGCCCTGACCATAGATGATCATGCTGCGGGTCAGGATATTGGCCCCTTCCACCGTAACGGCGATGGGCGCACCCTGATAGCCACGGGCCAGATAGTTGTTGGGGCCCATGCAGATGGCCTTGCCGCCGTGGATATCCATGGCATCGATGATGCACTTCTGGGCACGGTCGGTGAGGTGGTATTTGACGATGGCGGAGATGACCGAGGGCTTCTCGCCAAGGTCGATACCGGTCACGGTCAGGTTGGCTGCGGCGCCCATGATGTAGGCGTTGCCACCGATGCGGGCCAGCGGCTCTTCAATCCCTTCCATCTTGCCGATGGGCAGCTTGAACTGGCGACGGATGCGGCTATATGCGCCGCTCGCCAGGGCCAGCATCTTGACGCCACCGGTACTGTTGGAGGGCAAGGTGATGCCGCGACCGACCGACAGACACTCGACCAGCATACGCCAGCCCTGACCGGCCATGGCCGGGCCACCGATGATGAAATCGAGCGGGACGAACACATCCTTGCCCTGGGTCGGGCCGTTCTGGAACGGCACGTTGAGCGGGAAGTGGCGACGGCCAATGCCGACCCCCTTGATGTGAGTGGGAATGAGGGCGCAGGTGATGCCGAGCTCTTCCTCTTCACCCAGCAGGTGCTCGGGGTCACGCAGTTTGAAGGCCAGACCCAGCACGGTAGCAATGGGGGCGAGCGTGATGTAGCGCTTGTTCCAGGTGAGGCGCATACCGAGCACCTCTTTGCCTTCCCACTCGCCCTTGCAGACGATACCGAAGTCGGGGATGGAACCGGCATCAGAACCCGCTTCCGGGCTGGTCAGGGCGAAGCAGGGGATCTCTTTGCCGACCGCCAGGCGGGGCAGGTAGTAATCTTTCTGCTCGTCAGTGCCATAGTGCTGCAGCAGTTCGCCCGGGCCCAGCGAGTTGGGCACGCCGACGGTGGAGGCGAGCACGGCGCTGGCACCGCACAGCTTTTGCAGGACGCAGGACTGGGCGTAGGCAGAGAACTCCAGACCGCCATATTTCTTCTTGATGATCATGGCGAAGAACTTGTTGTCCTTCAGGTATTGCCACACCTCGGGGGAGAGATCCGCGCGCTCGTGGGTCACTTCCCAGTCACTCACCATGCGGCACACTTCCTCGACCGGACCATCCATAAAGGCCTGCTCTTCGGCAGAGAGGGTGCTGACCGGGATAGCGTGCAGCTTTTTCCAGTCCGGGTTGCCCGCGAACAGATCGGCTTCCCACCAGGTGGTGCCCGCTTCAATCGCCTCTTTCTCGGTGCGGGACATCTCCGGCATGATCGATTTGTAGATCTTGAACAGCGGCTTGGTTATTTGATTGCGGCGAAATTCCACCAGATTGAGCGGGATGGCGATCACCGCGAACAGCGCCCATACCAGCAAGGGCACATGACCATAGATGGCGCCAAGCACCAGGGCGGCGCCGGTGACCAGGGTGGAGATGAACAGGGATGCCCGGCGATAGGCCAAGGCTCCGATAACCAGGATCACCCCGAGCAGAGTGAGGGTCGTCGTCATTGCTTGCTCCTTGCGTGTATAAATGTGCCAACGTGGTGTAACTGATCCAGAGGTCTGACCTGTTGGATATGGCCCCTGTTGTAATTCATACGCACAAAGTTATCAAGCTGTTTACATCTTCATTACCTTCTCTCTGTGATCCCCATAACGCTCACGCGCCGCCAGGGCTGTGGCTCGCAGGGGGGCGACTGTGCGATTCGCTTGTGCGAGAATAGCCGCGATCTACACGCACACTAAAAACAGTGGAAGAGACATCATGTACCAAGAATTGATCCGCAATGAACTGACCGAAGCTGCCAGCGTGCTGCAGGCCTTCCTGGCTGATGAGCAGAACCTGAAAAACATCGAAGCGGCCGCCAAACTGCTGGCTGACTCTTTCAAAGAAGAGGGCAAGGTGCTCTCCTGCGGCAATGGCGGCTCCCACTGCGATGCCATGCATTTTGCCGAAGAGCTGACCGGTCGTTACCGCGAGAACCGCCCGGGTTACGCCGGTATCGCCATCTCCGATCCGAGCCACCTCTCCTGCGTCTCCAACGACTTTGGCTATGACTATGTCTTCTCCCGTTACGTAGAAGCGGTCGGCCGCCGTGGCGACGTGCTGCTTGGTATCTCCACCAGCGGCAACTCCGGCAATATCCTGAAAGCCATCGAGGCTGCTCGCGCCAAGGGGATGAAAGTGATCGCCCTGACCGGCAAGGATGGCGGCAAGATGGCAGGTCTGGCGGATGTCGAGATCCGGGTTCCGCACTTTGGCTATGCCGACCGTATTCAGGAAGTGCACATCAAGGTGATCCACATCCTGATCCAGCTGGTCGAAAAAGAGATGGCCAAGTAATCAGGCTGTCACTACCAGACAAGGGCAACGCCGGTAGCATGGTTCGCCATCGGCCGGTTGTTGCCAGTCACAGGGGAAGGGATTGCGCCTTCCCCTGCTGTCTGTCGAACCAGCGTGCTGGTCGAACATGACACAAGCCAAATCATGAAAGGAGTCTGCCGGATATGTGCGAACTGCTCGGCATGAGTGCCAATGTGCCGACCGATATCTGCTTCAGCTTTACCGGGTTGATGCTGCGCGGCGGCAAGACCGGGCCCCACAAGGATGGCTGGGGGATCACCTTTTACGAAGGGAAGGGCTTTCGCACCTTCAAGGATCCCGAGCCCAGCGCCCAATCTCCCATCGCCAGACTGGTACAGGCGCTGCCCATCAAGAGCTGCGCCGTGGTCAGCCACATTCGGCAGGCCAACCGTGGCTGCGTGTCACTGGAAAATACCCACCCCTTTACCCGTGAGCTGTGGGGCCGTTACTGGACCTTCGCCCACAACGGTCAGCTGACCGGTTACAAGAAGCTGCCAACCGGTCGCCACCGTCCGGTAGGGGATACCGACAGCGAACACGCCTTCTGCTGGCTGCTCGACCGGTTGGAGCAGAAGTACCCCAAGCGTCCTGCAAACTTTCCCGCCATGTTTCGCTATATGGCCACCTTGTGTGATGAGCTCAGGGGGCTTGGGGTATTCAACATGCTGCTCTCGGACGGGGAGTATGTGATGAGCTACTGCAGCAACAACCTGCACTGGCTGACTCGCTGTGCACCCTTTGGCGAGGCGAGTTTGCTGGATGAGGAGGTGGTGATCGACTTTCAAAGCGAGACCACCCCCAACGATGTGGTGACCCTGATCACCACCCGTCCGCTGACCGGCAATGAGAATTGGGTCAAAATGGCGCCCGGCGAATTCAATCTGTTTCGCATGGGGGAGCGGGTGGCGACCAACCAGGTCGCGCTTGAGCAAGATAAAAAAATACCAGGGTAGATACCTACCCTGGTTCTTCGCAGCAGCCATAAAAGGCAAAAGGGATGAGAGGTGTTGCTGAGCATCATCACTCTGACGGCATTGAGTGTTGATCAATTGTTAATTTGTGGCAATCAAGTTGTTGTCTTGACGGGCGTTTCAGCATCGCTATTTCGATACTGATCACATTTTTTGCCACTTTATTCCCTGAGCCATCCAATCGGGTGCTTCATCACAGCCTGGTCGTGAGCCACGACATCGAAAACTATCTATAGTATGGTCTGTTTGAATACCGTTCAGGAGGAGCCTCGCATGGAGTGGGTGGATCGCAAGGTGTTGCAGCAGCTGGCAGAGGATATCGGTCCGGATATGCTGCCCGTGGTCATCGCAGTCTTTATTGAAGAGGTGGGCGAGCAGCTGAGTCAGCTCAGACCCCTCTATGAGCAGGGGGAGTGGGAGGCGCTGGCTCGGGTGGCGCACAGCATGAAATCATCCTGTGGCAGCTACGGCGCCATGCCGAGCTATCAGCAGGTGATGGCGCTGGAGATGGCCAGCAAGCAGGCGGATGTGGCCGAGGCAGAGCGCCAGTTGCAACTGCTGGAGGCCTCCTTGCCTCAGGTGCTCGCGTTTCTTGCCGATTATCAGTAACGGCGCAATGCAGGGATGCCGGGGCGCCGTGACCGTTGCCTAACGCTGGTTGAGCAGTTGCTGGATTATTCGGTCCAGCGCCAGTTTCAGCTTCAACCGATCGTGTCGATGGGGCAGCTCAAGCTCGCCCAGCTCGGCTTCGATCACACGCCCTTGCCAGTCCCCCGCATCACCCGCGCCTTGTGGGGCCAGGATGGCATCCAGCCGACCCTGACCGACCCGGGACTCCAGCCAGCGACACTGACTCATCAGGTCCAGCTGACTGGCAGGGCCGTTTTCCGCCACCAGATTGCAGATGAAAACCAGCATGGCGCTGCTCTCGTTGATGGCCTGGGCGAGCTCGGCCAGCAGCAGTGGCGGCATGATGGAGGTGAGAAAACTGCCCGGCCCAAGAATGATCATGTCCGCCTGCTGCAGTGCCAGCACCGCTTCCCGAGTCGCTTGCACCTCCGGCATCAGGCCGAGGGAGAGGGGCGGTGTTGTCAGTTGATCGATGGATACCTCTCCCAGGATCTGGGTGCCACACTCCATATGGGCGCAGAGATCGGTGGGAAATTCAGACATGGGTAGCAATTGTGACTCGATTTTGAGCATGTCACTGATCAGCTTGATAGCATCAAGAGGACGGACACAGAGATTATCGAGCGCCAGCAGCATCAGGTTGCCAAGGTTGTGACCCGCCAGCTCGCCTTTGCCGGCGAAGCGGTATTCGAACAACAGGCTGCCGATGCTGGGATCGGTCACCAGCTGGTTCAGGCAGTTGCGCAGATCGCCCCAGGCGATGCACTCCTGACTCTTGCGCAGGCGTCCGGTCGAGCCGCCATCATCTGTGGTGGTGACGATGCCGGTGAGCCGTTGACCGAGAAACGAGAGGGACGAAAGCACTCGTCCCATGCCGTGGCCACCACCGATGGCAACGACCCGATCGAAGTCATTGATGTTTTTTTGCCACATATGGGCGTCCTGTCATTGGTCTCAGTTGACCGCTATGTTAGCAAGCGAAGCGAGATAATTGTTTGATAAAGGTATGATTTTTGCTTGAGGCTGCCATTCGATAAAACAAGGAGATGGTGTTGAAATTTCTGACCGTTCACTCCCTCGCCCAGAATTCATCGCTGGCGGCCCAAGATATCTGCGCGCAGCTGCGCCACCATGCCGATCAGGCCCCCTCCCTGCTGTTACTCTATTTTACCCAAGCCCATGAGGGGGCGATACTGCGCGACGCGCTCAAACGCCAGTTCCCGACGACCCGCCTGCTTGGGTGCAGCTCTTGCGGTGGCGTCATGACCGAGATGGGACACCACGCCCGAGACGGATATGGGCTGGCCGTTGCTGCCCTGTACGATGAGAAAGGGGCATTCGGGGTAGCCGGTGCCAGCGGTGACGGGGTGGATGTGCGGCAGTTGCTGCGCCGAGCCATGAGCGATTGTGGTCGACCGGGCGAGCTGCCCCAGCTGATCCTGTTTCATGCCAGTCCCGGCAAGGAGGAGGGGCTGCTGGCCGGAATCGAGGCAGAACTCGGTGCCTCGGTGCCGGTGGTCGGTGGGTCCGCGGCAGATAACAGTGTCAGCGGTGACTGGCAGCTCTGCTGGGATGAGGCGGTGGCTCAGGATGGCATCGGTCTGGCGGTGCTCTATCCCGATTGCCAGCTGGCTTTTCAGTTTCACTCCGGTTATGTGCCTGCCGAATTCAGCGGCGAGATCACAGCCTGCAATGGGCGGGAGGTACTCACCATCGATCACCAGCCTGCTGCCGAGGTCTATGCCCGCTGGTGCGGGCGCGAGCAGCCCTGGCCGGTGGGGGCTATTTTGCGCGAGACCACGCTCACCCCGCTGGCTCGTCAGGTGGGAGCACTGGATGGCATTCCTTACTACAAACTCTCCCATCCCGAAGCGGTGACCGAACAGGGCGGGCTGCGGCTCTTTACCGATGTGGTGCAAGGGGAGCGTCTGCTGTTGATGTACAGCAGTCAGGAAGGGTTGCTGCAGCGCAGCCTCAATGCCATGCGTATCGAGCCAGGGTATGGGGTCGACGTGGAATTGCAGCCTATCGGCGCGCTCATCATCTTTTGTGCTGGTTGTCGTTTGGCGCTAGGTGATATGTTGTGCCAATTTGTCGAGCAGAGCCAGGCTCGCCTCGGCAAGATCCCCTTTATCACCCCCTTTACCTTCGGCGAGCAGGGGCGGCTGCCCAATGGCGAGCTGGCCCACGGCAACCTGATGGTATCGAGCGTGATTTTCCTGACCCGTTGAGTCGGCAGAACATAACAGAGCAGGCAACAAGATGATTGGCAACAGTGAACTGGAAGCCCTCGGCGACAAATTGCAGACCACGCTGGTCGACCTTATGCGTTGCCGCGAGCGCGAGGCCAAGTATCGTCACGAGTCCCAGACTCTGCTGGGGGGCGTTGCCACCCTCGCCGATGCCAAGACGCTGGAGCAGGTGCTGGAGAGCCTTATCCAGGTGCTCAAACCCTTTATCGGCTTTGAGCACGCGGATGTGGTGGCCTGGAGTGGGGAACAGGGCATCACCCACCTCAGTACCGAGCCGGAACAGTGCGGTCGCAGCTGGTTGATGACCCCGGCCTTTGCTCGTGCCATTGCCGGAGAGACGTTGGTGATCTATGACCCGTTCCAGTTGCCTGAGCTGGCGCCGCTGGCGAGTGAGCCGGGCTGGGCCAGCGTGATGCTGACCGGGCTGCAGGCCCCCGGTTTTACCGCCACCCTCATCTGCCGCCACGCTCGGGCGGGCACCTTCGATCTCACCAGCAAGGCCGCCATGGAGCGTTGCCGTCCGCTCATCGCCCAGGCGCTGGTCAACATCACCTATCGGGCCCGCTTGCAGGAGCAGGTTGCGGTAAAAACCGAAGCGTTGCAGGCCAGCGAACGCCGTTTTCGCAGCTTCGCCGCCATGGCTTCGGACTGGTTCTGGGAGACAGATGCCGAGCATCGCCTTAGTTACGCCTCAGAGCCGGGTTATCTGGATGAGATGACCCCGCAGGCGACCCGGCCGACCCTCTATGACTACGTCTGCAACAAGCAGAGCTGCGATGCCCAGAAATACCTGCAGCTTTTGGAGCTGCGCCAGCCGGTGCGAGGGGTGCGGATGCAGGTTGCGCTGCAACACGGCCCCTGCTGGATGGAGGTGAGCGCCGAGCCCTGCTTTGACCATGATGGCCAGTTTATCGGTTATCGTGGCACTGCCCGGGATATCAGCAACCAGATCCGCCGGGAAGAGGAGCTGGCGCGGGCACGGGATGAGGCTGAAGCGGCCAACCGTGCCAAGTCCCAGTTTCTGGCCATGATGACCCACGAGATCCGTTCGCCCATGAATGCGGTGTTGGGGATGCTCGATCTGGTGCAGCATGCCGAGCTGGCGCCGGAGCAACAGAGCCTGCTGCGCCATGCCACCCACTCGGCCAGATTGCTGCAAACCATCATCGACGACGTGCTCGATTTTTCGAAAATCGAGTCGCAAACCCTGGTGTTTCACTGCGAGACCCTGCAACCCGTCCAGCTTTGCCAATCTCTGGTCGAGCCGCTGCAAGCTCGCGCGACCGCCAAGGGGATCGCGCTGGTTTATCGGGTCGATGAGTCGGTTCCTCGGGAGTTGCAGGGGGATCCGATGCGTTTGTCACAGGTGATGGGCAATCTGCTGGACAACGCTCTCAAATTTACCGAGCAGGGGCAGGTGACACTGCACCTGGGTTGGCAGGATGAGAAGCTGCTGATCTCGGTCTCCGACACCGGGATCGGGATCGCTGATGCGGATCAGGCGCTGCTGTTTGAACCCTTCTCCCAGGTCGACAACTCGGCCACCCGGCGTTTTTCCGGTACAGGTCTCGGTCTTGCCATCAGCAAGCGTCTGGTGACGCTTATGGGGGGAGAGATCCACCTGAAGAGCGAGCCGGGCAAGGGAAGCTGTTTCTGGTTCGAACTGCCCGGCATGGCGCTACCCTGCCATAGCCAGCCGCAGCGGGAGGAGGGGGCTTCGGCACTGCTGCCACTGGATGTGCTGGTGGTGGAGGACAGCCCGGTGAATCAGTTGGTGGTGTCGCTGATGCTGCAAAAACTGGTGGGCAAGGTACGGCTGGCAGCCAATGGTCTGGAGGCGCTGGCACAGGTGGATGAGCAGCTCCCGGATCTGATCCTGATGGATATGCGGATGCCCCTGATGGACGGACTGGAAGCCACCCGGCGCTTGCGTGAGTTGGGATGCACCATGCCTATCGTCGCCCTGACAGCCAATGCGATGGCGGAGGATAAGGCCTGCTGTCTGGCGCAGGGGATGGATGACTTTCTCGCCAAGCCTATCACCTTGTCACGGTTGAGAGAGTGTTTGCAGCGTCACTTTGGTCAGCGGTTGCCGACGCGCGGATAAAAAAAATGGTCAACTTTGTGGGTTGACCAGTTCTTCAGCAAATACTGAAGAGAGCACGGGATAAATCGGGTTGTATCAATCTATATGAAAAATCTGTGCCAACTTTTATGGGACTCTTTTGTGTTCAATTTTGGCCGTTTAGCGCAGCGGCTCTCTCTTGTTATGGCGTTTTGCGTTCCTACTTACTCGCAAAATGCGAATTTCACATTTTCATTGTTGGAATAATTGCATTTTGCAACGCTGTTTTTGTCATTGTGAAATCAGGCGATGCAGGAATTTACGGGCTGCTTCGCTGTTTTGTTTGGCAATCAGCATCTGCTTTTCATAAATTGGCATCGGCAATATCTCGAGCCAGCGTTGGCAGAGCCAGGCGGCATCTTCAAAGCGCTTGTCCGGATAGAGCTCATCAAGCTCTGGATACTGCTCGAACACTTCCCTCAGGCGATTGACCAGCAGCTTGTCGTTGAAATCTGAGTGGGTGCTCGGCCAGTTGGGCAGCATCTCCACCTTGGCCCGGCGCAGGCCCATCTCGTCTGTTTCCATCTCGTGGATGCAGAAGCGCTCCAGTCCCAGCACCGTCACTCCCAGCAGGCCATCATTAAGGCTGTAGAAGTCAGTCACCTTGACCCGGGTGCCCACCGGCAGAATGCGGCCGGATTGTCCCGAGGTGGTCGACTCTTCCATCACGATGCCAAAGCCCTGATCGTTGATGAATGACTCCTTGAGCATCTGCAGGTGGCGTGGCTCGAACAGACGCAGAGGAAGCTTGCCGCCCGGCAGTATGTGGGAAGGCAAGGGGAACAGTGCCAAAGGTTGTAGTTTCATGTTCCATCCTCCATTGAGTAGTTGCTGAATATGACAATGCAGCGACTGTGCCAGAGAATGAAAAAAGCCACCGGAGGGTGGCTTTTCGGGCGGTTGAGGGCGCTTAGTTGCGCTGCTCCAGATACATGACAGCCGCTTCCACGCGGCTTTGCGCCTCGAGTTTCTTCAGCAGGCTCTTCACGTGAACCTTGACCGTTCCCTCGGAGATATGGAGTACCGAGGCGACCTGTTTGTTGGAGAGGCCTTTTGCAATTTCGCGCAGGATTTGCATTTCGCGACGCGTTAAGCTTTCCAGCTTCTGCTGCAGGTGATCCAGCTCGTAGATGTTTTCGAGATAGGGGCGTAGCGGTTCGCTCAGGATCTGCTTACCGGTCATCACGTCGGCCAGCTGGGCCAGCAGCAGATCAGGCTCGGTATCCTTGAGCAGGTAGCCATCGGCACCCGCCTTGAGCAGGGCCACCACATCTTGACGGGCATCGGAGACGGTGAGGATCACTACCCGGGAGGTGATCTCTTCGGCCCGCAGCGCTTTGAGGGTATCGAGGCCGGAGAGCCCCTTCATGTTGAGGTCGAGCAGGATCAGATCCGGCTCTGATTCTTTGGCCAGCGCCACGGCATCTGTGCCGTTGGAGGCTTCACCGGTCACCTCCATGTTCTCTTCCAGAGCCAGCAACTGCACAATCCCTTTGCGCATGAGGGGATGGTCATCTACGACCAGAACTGTGTATTTCATCTCGTCCATCAGGCGTCTCTCGCTAGACTGGTGGGAAAGGTCAGATGCACGCAGGTGCCTTGTGGTTGCTGCTCGTTGATGGTCAGCAGACCGTGCAGTTTGCTGGCGCGCTCGTTCATGATGCTCAAACCGTAATGGTTGATCGCCGAGCTGGCGAGTCCGATCCCGACACCGTCATCTGAAATCTGAACCTCAATGTTACCACTGGCGAGGGTCTCACAGCTAACATCAATCACTTGTGCGTTGGCATGTTTGATGGCATTGAGCACTGCCTCACGGATCAGCTGCAAAATGTGGATATGCTGGCCCGCCTCCAGGTCGTTGTCGGCCAGTCCGTAATGGAACCGGATTTCGGCCTGGGTCTGAGGCTGCAGTTGATCAAGCATGACGCGGATCGCTTCCCCCAGATTGGCATCGCCAATGGTGAGACGGAAGGTACCGAGCAGTTCGCGCAACTGGGTATAGGCATTGCTAAGTCCCTCGTCGATCTGCTGCATCGCCTCCTGTGCCTTGTCATGCTGCCCCTTGGCGTAAGAGCGTTTGAGCAGGGTGGACTGGATCTTGAGGTAGGAGAGGGCCTGCGCCAGCGAGTCGTGCAGCTCCCGGGCGATCACCGCCCGCTCCTCCATCAGCAGCAGTCGCTGCTGTTGCAGCAGGGTCTGGTCTTTGTGCAGCACCTGGGCCAGCAGCATGGTGAAGTTTTTAATCAACCGCTCATCGATGGGGTGCTGGCTGATGATGTCGAGGCGGCCGAACTCCTGCTCATCCATCTGCAGATAAAAGCTTGCGACCGCATCGAGATCGCCGGGCCAGCCGGTGCGCCCCGAGATGTAGACCGGCATGGCGTTGTGCTCGAAGCGGGTCAGCCGGATGTGGTCGATATGCTGGTGGGCGGCGGCGCGGTCCAGCAGTTTGATGAGGGTACGGGTGCTGAGCGGGGCAGCGTGCAGCTTCTGGGCGGTCGAGTAGAGAAACGAGAGGGTGTCGTTGGCCTGTTGCAGCTTGGCGGTTTTCTCTTCCACCTTGTTCTCCAGCTCCCGATAGAGTTTGCCCAGCTCATCGGCCATGGTGACGAAGGCGCGCGACAGCTCCCCCAGCTCGTTTTCGCCGTGGGCGGGCAGCTTAAGATCGAAATCCTGCCGCTGGATCTGGCGGGCACAGTAGACCAGCTGGTTGAGGGGGGCGACCACCTGCTGGCGGGTGAAGCGCACAGTAAACCAGGCGATGGTGATGATGGCCAGCAGGCCGAGCCCCTCCGCAAGCGCCAGCATCCGCACCTTGAATTCCACGTGGTACTGCATCTGATTGACGAAATTGTCGATGGCCGCCACAAACTGCTCGGTGTTATCGGTGTACCGTCTGGGAGTGCGATCCTCGATGTGCTGGCGCATCACCTGCCACTGGCCGAGCACCTCGCCATAGGTGCGACGCAGGGAGGCAGGCGTGATCCAGCGCTGGGTCTCCTGCAGCTCTTCGGCGTGCAGGGTCTCTTCAAACTGGGAGAGGCGCCCCAACACGCTGTCGCCCCGCTCGATTTCATAGGCCATCCGGTAGGCCTGCATCCGCAGCGAACCGGAGAGGTTGATCGCCTTGGCATCGGGTACCGAGTAGAAGAGGGTGACCATGGCGACCAGCGCGATCAGGCTGGCCATGAAGAGGATCAACACCATGGCGCGGCCAATGGCACTGCTGACCGAATGGACCCTGAACCGTTTTCCCATACTGATGCGCACCTCTGAATAGTGATAAGGACCCCGCAAGATGCGTGGGAGTGTACTCCAACTTGTGTTAGCATCGAAAAACTAGATGAACTCCGAGCGGTTTTGCCTAAGTCCTAGCGATAGGGGAAAACCAGCCGTCAGCCGACGTTCGAGCTGTAAGGGTCAGGAAAGAAATGCCCTGGCCTCCCGTATTTGGAAAGGTGTTTATGTTGCCACTTGAAGATGGTTTTTCCCGTCGTTTTTACTATTTGCGTCTGTCGGTGACCGATGTGTGCAATTTCCGTTGCACCTATTGTTTGCCTGACGGTTATCGCCCCCCGGAAGGCCACAAAGCGGGGCGTCAACCCTTTCTCTCGATTGACGAGATCCGCCGCGTGGTCAGCGGTTTTGCCGCCATGGGCACCCGCAAGGTGCGCATCACGGGGGGCGAGCCCTCCCTGCGTCGCGATTTCACCGAGATCGTCAAGGTGATTGCCACCACCCCGGGTATCGAGAAGGTCGCCATGACCACCAACGGCTATCGCCTCAAGGAGCGGGCCCAGGAGTGGTTTGATGCCGGACTCAACGCGCTGAATGTCAGTGTCGACAGTCTCGACCCGCGCCAGTTTCACCAGATCACCGGTGAGAACAAGCTGGCCGAAGTGATGGAGGGGATCGAAGCAGCACTGGCCGCCGGTTTCAAATCGGTGAAGATCAATGCTGTGCTGCTCAAGGGGCTCAACGACTACCAGCTCGATGCCTTTCTGGGCTGGATCAGACACAAGCCCATCGAGCTGCGCTTTATCGAGCTGATGCAGACCGGCGAGATGGATACCCTGTTTCGTGACCACCATGTCAGCGGCGAACAGATCAAACAGCGCTTGCTGGAGAGCGGCTGGGTGCAGCAGTTGCGGGGCACGGATGACGGTCCGGCGCAGGTCTTTATGCACCCCGATTCGCAAGGTGGGGTGGGGCTCATCATGCCCTACAGCAAGGATTTCTGTGCCGGTTGCAACCGGCTGCGGGTCTCCTCGCTGGGGAAGCTGCATCTGTGCCTGTTTGGCGACAACGGCATCGACTTGCGGGATCTGCTCGGCGCAGATGGGCAATCTGATGAGCTGCAACAGCGCATTCGCGCGGCACTGGCGGGCAAGAGTGCTACCCATCGTCTCCATGAGGGCAATGCCGGTATCACCCCTCATCTCGCCTCGATCGGCGGATAACCGCAAAAAATCGCCAACGATTAAATAGCAATCCTCACATGGAGGTATTTTAACCGATACCTCCATTTTTATTGCGCTGCAAGGCTTTGATCTGGCGCAAGAATCCCCCCTGTTTATCTCCCTGGTGGTATATCCCTTACCTTGTCAGGGCCGCAATATACACCCACTCTTATAATTGGTATCAAGAATGCCAATCATGGACTCGCACTGTCCCCTTTTTCACCAGAACAGGAGTCAACATGCCGGATGAGATCGATCTTGCCCGCCGCGGCCTGTTCCGGGGGCGGCTGAGAACCGCCGAACCGCCGGTGCAGTTGCCCTGGTCAGTCAACTGGTCGGCATTTGTCGCCGACTGTACCCGCTGCGGGGACTGTCTGGCCGCCTGTCCGGAGCAGATCCTGGTGAATGGCGAGGGCGGTTTTCCGGTGGTCGATTTCCAGCGTGGCGAATGCACCTTCTGCACCGAGTGCGTCACGGTCTGCAAGGTGCCGCTGTTTCGCCCGACCAGCGAGTCCCCCTGGCACTACAAGGCCCATATCGAGGCCAACTGTCTGGCCAATGGTCAGGTGTTTTGCCAGCGCTGTCAGGACAGCTGCGAGCCCAATGCCATTCGCTTTATTCCGGTGCTGGGGCGTGTGCCCACCCCGACGGTCGAGCCGGATCGCTGTAATGGCTGCGGCGCCTGCGTGCAGGATTGTCCGGTTGGCAGCATCAAGGTCGATGGGCGAGCCGCCCCATCCGGTGTTACGAGCCAGTCCACCCTCAAGCAGGAGTCAGAATGAGTCAGAAGCCGTGTGACACAGAAGCCACAATGGATCAGGAGTTCCATGTATCGAGTCTGGTGGTGCTGACCCAGCCCCCCTTGCGCCATCAGCTCGCCGAGCAGATTGGCGCCCTTGAAGGGGCCGAGATCCACGCCGTCAGTGACGAGGGCAAGCTGGTCGTGACCCTGGAAGGTCCGAGCCAGCGGCCGATCATGGCGGCCATTGATGCGATACAGGCGATGCCGGGTGTGCTCTCTGCCGCCCTGATTTACCACCAGTTCGATGAACTGGGCGGTCACTGAAAAGAGTGATGGGATGCCGGGCGTGCCCTCTGCCGCTGATGGCTGGCTCCCGTTCGACAGATTCGACAACTATTACGCGATAAGCAATGTGAGGATATGCCATGAAGCTGAGTCGACGCGACTTTATGAAGGCCAACGCGGTGGCAGCTGCCGCTGCCGTGGCCGGTGTCAGTGCCCCCACGCTGGCAGCCAATCTCATCACCAGTACCGACAAGACTGCCATCCATTGGGATAAGGCTCCCTGCCGCTTCTGCGGTACCGGCTGCTCCGTGCTGGTGGGCTCTCAGGATGGTCGGGTCGTGGCGACTCAGGGCGACCCCGATGCGCCGGTCAACCGTGGCCTCAACTGCATCAAGGGCTACTTCCTCTCCAAGATCATGTACGGCCAGGATCGCCTGACCCAGCCGATGCTGCGGATGAAGAACGGCCAGTTCGACAAGGATGGCGACTTCGCCCCCATCAGCTGGGATCAGGCGTTCGACATCATGGCCGAGAAGTTCAAGGCGACCCTGAAAGAGAAGGGGCCGACCGCCGTCGGCATGTTCGGCTCCGGCCAGTGGACCGTCTGGGAAGGCTATGCTGCCGCCAAGCTGATGAAGGCCGGTTTCCGCTCCAACAACATTGACCCCAATGCCCGTCACTGCATGGCCTCTGCGGTCGTTGGCTTCATGCGTACCTTCGGTATGGATGAGCCGATGGGCTGTTACGACGATATCGAGCAGGCCGATGCGTTCGTGCTGTGGGGCTCTAACATGGCCGAGATGCACCCCATCCTCTGGTCGCGGATGTCCGATCGCCGTCTCTCCAACCCGGATGTGCAGGTGCACGTGCTCTCGACCTTCGAGCACCGCAGCTTCGAGCTGGCGGACAACGGCATGGTGTTCACCCCGCAGACCGATCTGGCGATCCTCAACTATGTCGCCAACTACATCATCCAGAATGACAAGGTGAACTGGGACTTCGTCAACAAGCACACAGTGTTCAAGAAGGGGGCCACCGACATCGGTTACGGCCTGCGCCCGACCGATCCGCTGCAGCAGAAAGCGAAGAACCCGGACAGCGGCGATGCCACTCCGATGACCTTCGAGGAGTTTGCCAAGTTCGTGGCGGATTACGATGTGGAGTCGGTCTCCAAGCTCTCCGGCGTCTCCAAAGAGAAGCTGGAAAAGCTGGCCAAGCTCTATGCCGATCCGGGCAAGAAGGTGGTCTCTTACTGGACCATGGGCTTCAACCAGCATACCCGTGGCGTCTGGGCCAACAACCTCTGCTACAACATCCACCTGCTGACCGGCAAGATCTCCGAGCCGGGTAATGGTCCTTTCTCACTGACCGGCCAGCCCTCTGCCTGTGGCACCGCGCGTGAAGTGGGTACCTTTGCCCACCGTCTGCCTGCCGACATGGTGGTGACCGAGCCCAAACACCGCGCCATTGCCGAGCAGATCTGGAAACTGCCGGAAGGGACCATTCCCGACAAGGTGGGTTTCCACGCTGTGCTGCAGGATCGCATGCTCAAGGACGGCAAGCTCAACGCCTACTGGGTGATGTGTAACAACAACATGCAGGCCGGCCCCAACATGAATACCGATCGCCTGCCTGGCTATCGCGATCCGCGCAACTTTATCGTGGTCTCCGACCCGTACCCGACCGTCACTGCCCAGGCAGCGGACCTCATCCTGCCCACCGCCATGTGGGTGGAGAAAGAGGGGGCCTATGGCAACGCCGAGCGCCGCACCCAGTTCTGGCACCAGCAGGTAAAAGCGCCGGAAGGGGCCAAGTCCGACTTGTGGCAGTTGATGGAGTTCTCCAAGCGCTTCAAAGTCGAGGAAGTGTGGCCGGCTGAGCTGATTGCCAAGATGCCGGAAGTAAAGGGCAAAACCCTGTTTGACGTGCTCTATGCCAACGGTCAGGTCAACCAGTTCCCGAAAGAGCAGAGCAAGGGGATGCTGAACGACGAAGCCGAGCACTTCGGTTTCTACGTCCAGAAGGGCTTGTTCGAGGAGTACGCCACCTTCGGTCGTGGCCACGGTCACGATCTGGCACCGTTCGATCAGTACCACGAAGCGCGCGGTCTGCGCTGGCCTGTGGTAGATGGCAAAGAGACCCTGTGGCGCTACCGTGAAGGGTTCGACCCCTATGTGAAAGCGGGCGAGGGGGTGCGTTTTTATGGCAAGCCAGATGGCAAGGCGGTCATCTTCGCCCTGCCGTTCGAGCCCGCCGCCGAGTCGCCGGATAAAGAGTACGATCTGTGGCTCTCCACCGGCCGCGTGCTGGAGCACTGGCACACCGGCACCATGACCCGTCGGGTGCCCGAGCTTTATCGCGCCTTCCCGGATGCGGTGCTCTTCATGCACCCGGACGATGCCAAGGCTCGCGGCGTGCGCCGTGGTGAAGAGGTGATCGTCTCTTCCCGCCGTGGCGAGGTGAAGACCCGTGTCGAGACCCGTGGTCGCAACCGTCCGCCGAAAGGACTGGTCTTCATGCCCTTCTTTGATGCCAGCCAGCTGGTCAACAAGCTGACCCTGGACGCCACCGATCCGCTCTCGAAAGAGACCGATTACAAGAAGTGCGCCGTCAAGGTGATGAAGGCTTAAGGCGGGGGAGTACGAGATGAGTCGTAGTCGTCGCCAGTTTCTGGCCGACATGGCCAAGGGGGCCTGCGGTGTGGGCCTGCTTGGCGCGGGGCTCGGTGGCGTGGCCCGCCAGCAGGCGCAAGCTGTGCCTGCCCAGGCGCTGCGTCCGCCCGCCGCTCTCGATGAAGCAGAGTTCCTCAGCGCCTGCGTGCGCTGTGGGCTCTGCGTCGAGGCGTGCCCCTACGACACCCTCAAGCTCGCCCGGCTGTTTGACCCTGTGACCACCGGTACCCCTTATTTCAAGGCGCGTGCCGTGCCCTGCGAGATGTGTGATGACATCCCTTGTGTGGTGGCCTGTCCGAGCGGGGCGCTGGATCAGCAGATGACCGACATCGATCAGGCCCGGATGGGGGTGGCAGTGCTCATCGATCACGAGACCTGTCTCAACTATCTGGGTCTGCGCTGCGATGTCTGTTATCGGGTCTGCCCGCTGATTGACAAGGCGATCACTCTTGAGCTGCAGCATAACCAGCGCACCGGCAAGCATGCCATGTTCCTGCCCACGGTACACAGCGATGTCTGTACCGGCTGTGGCAAGTGCGAGCATGCCTGCGTGCTGGAGGAGGCCGCCATCAAGGTGGTGCCACGCCAGCTTGCCAAAGGTGAGCTGGGTCATCACTACCGGCTCGGCTGGGAAGAGAAGGCCAAGGCGGGGAACAAGTCGCTCATCGGCGACAGACTCACCCTGCCCACCCGCAAACCGGAGGGGTTATGAGTCGTTATCCGGGGGAAGAGGCTCGCATCAAGCTGGGGTGGTGGCGTTCCCACCGCTTCCTACTGTTGCGTCGGCTGAGTCAGTTCAGTGTGCTCGGGCTGTTTTTGCTGGGGCCGCTGGCGGGTGTCTGGATCCTCAAGGGCAACCTCTCCAGCTCGCTGTTGCTGGAAACAATGCCGCTGACCGATCCCCTTACGCTGTTGCAGTCGCTGGCGGCGGGCCACTGGCCCATCACCACCCTCTGGCTGGGGGCTGCCATTGTGCTGGCCGGTTACTGGCTGGTGGGGGGGCGGGTGTTCTGCTCCTGGGTCTGTCCGGTCAACCTTATCACGGATGCAGCAGCCTGGCTCAGGGGGCGACTTGGCCTCAAGGGAAATGGCCAGTTCAGCCGTGCGACCCGCTACTGGCTGCTGGCCATGGTGCTGGTGGTGCCAGCGGTGGCCGGGGTGATGGCGTGGGAGTTGGTCAATCCGGTGTCGCTCGCCATGCGCGGTCTGCTGTTTGGCATGGGGGCTGGCTGGGCCCTGCTGGTGGCGCTATTCCTGTTCGATCTTTTCGTGGTTGAGCGGGGCTGGTGCGGTCATCTCTGTCCGGTGGGGGCCTTCTATGCCCTGGTCAACCGGGTCGGGTTTATCAAGATTTCTGCCAAGGGGCGCGAGCGGTGCAACAACTGCATGGATTGTTATGCGGTTTGCCCGGAGCGTCCCATCCTGCGCGGGCCTGTTCACGGTGCCAAGCGCGGTCACGGGCCCTTGATTGCGGCTCAGGAGTGTACCAACTGTGGCCGCTGCATCGATGTCTGCGCGGAACAAGTTTTTGAAATCACTGTAGGTTTTGCCGTCAAGGCAGAAAAAACGTCGGAGAACAAATAATGAAAAAGCTGATTGGAGCAATGCTGGCCTGCCTGATGGCGGGATCCTTGATGGCAGCGGCCCCCGAGATCACCAACAGTACCGGTGGCCTCAAGTCCGAGCGTGGCGCCACCGATCTGGTGACCGATGCCACCGCCGCACCCCTGAAAAACTTCCGTAAGGATGGCGCGCCCTACGATCGCCAGTACATGCATCAGCCGCCGCTGATCCCCCACGACATTCGCAACTATGAGGTGGATACCAAGGTCAACAAGTGCCTGGCTTGCCACAGCTTCAAGAATGCCAGCGCCATGAAGGCCCCCAAGATCAGTCCGACTCACTTCGAGACCCGCGACGGCCTGACCCTGGGTGAAGTGTCGCCGCGTCGCTACTTCTGCCTGCAGTGCCATGTACCGCAAGCGGATGCCAAGCCGCTGGTGGAAAATACCTTTAAACCGGTTGAAGCGCTGAACTGAGGAATCCATAGATGAAATTACCCGGCTTTATCCAGCGTCTGTGGACCACCTTCAAGTCACCATCGAAGGCGGCTCTCTGGGTCATCCTGCTGATGGGCTTCTTCGGTGGCGTGATTTTCTGGGGTGGCTTCAACACCGCCATGGAAGCATCCAACACCGAGGCCTTCTGCACCAGCTGTCACGAGATGAAGGACAACGTGTTCGAGGAGTACCGCGACACCATCCACTACGCCAACCGCTCCGGCGTGCGGGCCAGCTGCCCGGATTGCCACGTACCGCACGAGTGGACCTACAAGATCATCCGCAAGGTGCAGGCCTCCAAGGAGCTGTGGGGCATGATCACCGGCAAGGTGGATACCCGTGAGAAGTTCGAGTCGCACCGGCGCGAGATGGCGGAGCGAGAGTGGCAGCGGATGAAAGAGACCGATTCGCGCGAGTGCCGCAACTGCCACAACTTCGAGTACATGGACTTCTCCCTGCAGGGGCAGCGTGCCGCAAAGATGCACTCTACCAATCTGGCCAGTGGTGAAAGTACCTGCATCGACTGTCACAAGGGGATTGCTCACCAGCTGCCCGACATGACCGGGGTGAAAGGATTCTGATCCTGCGACGACAGGCCGGGTTTGCCCGGCCTGCGTTTTGTTCATATATGGGACAAGCATCAGATTTGTGTGTCTTTTAAATCCCATATCTCGTGAAACCTTTGATAGAATCAGCCCGCCGTCACACGCTTGAGCAAGTTGGTCACCTCTGTCTGCATCAGTTTTTGCGCCCTGACAGCTGGCCTCTCATACCCCTTCTCTTCCTGCCTCGTTGACGGCCCATAGCCACAAGGAGCTGCCCGATGGGACAGAAACACAACGCATTTATTCCCCTCAAGATCGCCGTGCTGACGGTTTCCGACAGCCGCACCGCCGCCGATGACAGCTCGGGCGACTATCTGGTCTCGGCCCTTACCGACGCGGGCCATCAGCTGGCCGATCGGGCGCTCTGCCCCGACAACCTGTTTCGCATCCGCGCCCAGGTGAGCGAGTGGATCGCCGATGAGGGGGTGCAGGTGGTACTGATTAACGGCGGTACCGGCTTCAATGAACAGAACCGGGTACCGGAAGCGGTCGGTGTGCTGTTCGAGCGCACCGTACAGGGTTTTGGCGAGATGTTCCGTCAACTCTCTTTTGCCGAGATTAAAGGCTCCGCCATGCAGAGCCGTGCGCTGGCGGGACTCGCCAATCGCACCCTGATCTGCTGTCTGCCCGGCTCCACCGGCGCTTGCCAGCTGGGTTGGGAGCAACTGATCCGCGATCAGCTCGATGCCCGCACCAAGCCGTGCAACTTTGTCTCCCACCTCTGAGAGCAAACGATGAACCAGACCGATCCCAAGCAGACCCAGCCCAACCTGACGCATCTGAACCAGAGCGGTGAAGCCCATATGGTGGATGTGACCGACAAGCAGGTGACCGAGCGCGAAGCCCGTGCCGAGGCGTTTGTTGCCATGACCCCCGAGACGCTGGCGCTGATCCTGAACGGCCAGCACCACAAGGGTGACGTGTTCGCTACCGCCCGCATCGCCGGCATCATGGCCGCCAAGAAGACCTCCGATCTTATCCCACTCTGCCATCCGCTGGCCTTGACCAAAGTCGAGGTGGAGATAGTGCCGCTGCCCGAGCAGCAAAAGGTGCATATCCGCACCCTCTGCAAGCTCTCCGGCAAGACTGGTGTCGAGATGGAAGCGCTGACCGCCGCGTCGGTAGCGGCGCTGACCATCTACGACATGTGCAAGGCGGTGCAAAAGGACATGGTGATCGAACAGGTGCGGCTGGTAGAGAAAAAGGGCGGCAAGTCCGGCCATTTTCAGCTGGGGTCAAATAGCGGGGAGCAAGCATGATCAAGGTACTGTTTTTTGCGCAAGTAAGAGAGCTGGTGGCCTGCGATGAGCTGAGCCTGCCCTGCGACTATGCCACCGCCGAACAACTGCGTGCGGCGCTCTGTGAACGCGGCGACAAGTGGGCGCTGGCGCTGGAAGCAGGCAAGCTCTTGGTCGCGGTCAATCAGACCCTGGTGCCCCTCGATACCCCCATCAACGATGGCGATGAGGTGGCCTTCTTCCCGCCGGTGACCGGAGGTTAAGGATGAGCGAGATAATGACCGTGGATCGCACCACTGAGCTGTGCGGTGGTGACGAAGTGGCCTTCTTCACTTTCTCTCCAGTAACGACCGGAGGCTGAGCCATGAACGACGTAGCCATTACAGACCGCATTCTGGTGCAGCGTGAGGATTTCTCGCTGGCGGACGAATATGCCCGCCTCGCCACCCGCGCCGACAGTGGCGCCATCGTCACTTTTGTTGGCAAGGTGCGCGACTTCAATCAGGGGGAGGAGGTGAAGGGGCTTGCCCTCGAGCATTACCCCGGTATGACCGAGAAGGCGCTGGCCGATATCGTGCAGGAGGCCCGCCGCCGCTGGCCGCTGCAGGAGTGTACCCTCATTCATCGTATCGGCGAGCTGTGGCTTGGCGATCAGATCGTGCTGGTGGCGGTGAGCAGTGCCCACCGCGACGCCGCCTTTGACGCCTGTCACTTCATCATGGATTTCTTGAAAACCCGGGCGCCGTTCTGGAAAAAAGAGCTGACCGCCGAGGGTGTGCAACGCTGGGTCGAGGCCAAGGAGAGCGACAACGCGGCCGCTGCCCGCTGGCAAGCCTGACCTGTTCATCACGAGGGGCGCAGGTTCAACGGGAACCACGGCCCCGCCAAGGGGCGCGGATGTGCGGGCCCCATCAGGAGAAAGGGAATGAAACCGCTGTTATCTGTTGTCATCGTAGGAGTCTGCGCCGCCACCTTGCATACCGGTGTCGTGCAGGCCGATGAAGTGAAAGTGGCCGTGGCGGCCAACTTCAAGGGCACCATAGATCGTATCGGCAAGGAGTTCACCGCCAAGACCGGCCACACCCTGGCCATCTCGTCTGCCGCCACCGGAGTGCTCTACACCCAGATCAGTCACGGCGCACCGTTCGATCTCTTCCTCTCCGCCGATGCGGCGACCCCCGAGAAGCTGGAAAAAGAGGGCAAGGGGAGTGAGCGCTTCACCTACGCCATCGGCCAGCTGGGGCTCTGGAAGAAGGGAGGGCCGGCCCCTGACGAGGCGACCCTGCGTAGCTGGAAAGGCAACCTCGCCATCGCCAATGCCCGTACCGCCCCCTATGGTGCTGCTGCCATGGCGACCCTCACCCATCTCAAGATCGATCCCAAGCAGTACCGGCTGCTGACCGGCGCCAACATCGGCCAGACCTGGCAATTTGTCGACACCGGCAATGCTGAACTGGGCTTTGTCGCCTGGGCCAATCTGGTTGAGGCGGGCAAGACTGGCGAAGCCTGGGCTGTGCCTGCGAGCTTCTATCCCCCCATCGAGCAGCAGGGGCTGGTATTGAAGAAAGGCGCCGCGGTCGAGGCGCTGGTGGCCTGGCTCAAGGGGCCGGGTCAGGCGCAGATCAAGGCAGCGGGTTATGCCTTGCCCCAATAAGGGGATGGGCCTGATGCGATACCCTGAGTGGTCGGCCTTCGGGTCGGCCACTCTTTGCAATAAGGATGGATACCATGCTGTTGGGGGCATTTATCAACCGGGAGGTCGGCAATGAGTGAAGGGGATCTGCTGGCGGTCTGGCTCACCCTGAAGCTTGCGGCCTGCACCACAGCGATTTTGCTGTTGCTGGCACCGCCGCTGGCCTGGTGGCTGTCGCGCAGTCAGAACCGGCTGCGGCCGCTGGTGGAGGCGCTGGTGGCACTGCCGTTGGTGCTGCCCCCCACAGTGCTGGGTTTTTATCTGCTGCTCGCCTTCTCCCCCGAATATGGCTTCGGCGCCTGGTGGCGCGACACCTTTGGTGCCCCGCTCGCCTTCAGCTTTCTCGGCCTGCTGTTTGCCTCCATCCTCTATTCGCTGCCGTTCGTAGTGCAGCCGCTCACCTCCGCCTTCGTCAACATGGGCAACAAGGAATTGGAGGCCGCCGCTACTTTGGGGCTCGGCCCGCTGGAACGCTTCTTCCACATCATCTTGCCGATGACCCTGCCGAGCTTTGTGATGGCGGCGGCGCTGGGCTTTGCCCATACCCTGGGGGAGTTTGGCGTGGTGTTGATGATTGGCGGCAATATCCCCGGCGAAACCCAGGTGCTCTCCATCGCCCTGTTTGATCATGTGGAGGCGATGGACTACCAGAACGCCCATATTCTGGCGGGCGGCCTGATGGCCTTCTCGCTGGTAATGCTGGTGCTGGTCTACGGGGTGTTGCAGCGTAGACAGCGGAGAGTGTTTGGATGAACCAGCCCGCCACTATGCCGTCAGTGAACGTGCCGCACCGCCATGTCCTGAACCTCCATGCCTGGCGCGAGTTTGGCCCTTTTACCCTCGACTGCGCACTGACCCTCGAGCTGGGGGGGATCCTCGGCCTGTTCGGCCCCTCGGGCTGTGGCAAGAGCACATTGCTGCGCATCATCGCCGGGCTCGATCGCCAAAACGGGGATCGCTTGCTGTGGCGCGATCGGGAGTATGCTCAACTGCTGCCCGAAGCGCGCCGGATCGGGCTGGTGTTTCAGGACTCACGCCTCTTCCCCCATCTGACGGTGCTTGGCAATCTGCAACTGGCGGCCCGCAAGGGGCGAGGGCGCTGGCAGCCCGAAGCGCTGGCGGCTCGGCTCGGTTTTGCCGATCTGCTGGGGCAGCCTGCCCATGCCCTCTCTGGCGGTCAACGCCAGCGGGTGGCATTGGGGCGGGCGCTGCTGGCCGAGCCTGATCTGCTGCTGCTCGATGAGCCTTTCTCGGCGCTGGATCGGCGCAGCCGCATCCATCAGGCCCATGTGCTCAAGGGGTTGCAGCAGGAGAGCGGCATCCAGATGATCTTCGTCAGTCACGCCATGGAGGAGGTGAGCCTGCTCTGCGATCAGCTGGTGCTGCTGGAAAGTGGCAGGGTCGAGGCACAAGGCAGGCCGAGCGAAATCTTCGCCCGCACCGACCTTTCGCTTGCCAGTCGCGACGATGCCGGGGTGATGCTGAATGCCACCTTGGCCCACTATGATGACGACGAGCAGATGGCGACCCTGCAACTCGGTGAGCAGCAGCTGCGGGTCACCATGACCCATGTGCCGGACGAGAGCGGTCCCTTGCAGATCAAGGTGGCGGGGCGCGATGTGGTGATCGCTACCACCCCCATCGAGCACTCCAGTCTCTCCAACTGTCTCGTCACCCGTCTGCTGGCGGTGCGCGAGGTGCGCCCCGGCCAGACCCTGTTGCAGTTGGCGCTGGGTCAGCAGATACTGCTGGCCCGGATCACCAGCCGCTCCGCCAGGCGGCTGGCGCTGGCGCCGGAGCAGCAGCTCTACGCTTATATCAAGGCGGTGAGTCTGGTCAGCGAAGGCTGATTGGGCGCCGTGCCGTGGCAGGATAACCACGGGTGACATAACAACAAGAGATGGTTCAGGTGATGAGTCGAGAGGCAATACACTGATGCGCCGCAATCAGGTGATGAAATTCAACGGTCTTGCCCTGCGCAGCGCGGGGGAGGGCCCCTTGCTGTTGCTACTGCATGGGCTGGGCTCCTCCAGCCTCGACTGGCAGGCGCAGATCGAACGGTTTTCCGAACACTACCGGGTGGTGGCGCTGGACTTGCGCGGCCACGGCCAGAGCATGCAGGAGGGGCCGTTCGATGTGGCGACTTTGGCAGCCGATGTGGTGAACTGGCTCGATGCACAGCCGGAACCCGCCTGGGTCGTGGGATTGTCGCTGGGTGCCATGGTAGCGCTGGAGCTGGCGCTGCAACTGCCGCACAAGGTGCAGGGGCTGGTGCTGGTCAACGGTTTTAGCGAGTTTCTGCTGGAGAGCCCCAAAGAGCAGGAGCGTTACGCCCAGCGCCTCAAGTGGCTGCGCTGGTTTGGCATGCGTCCGCTCGCTTGGTGGCTGGGACGCGAGCTCTTCCCGGGCCCGGATCTGGCGCAGGTGCGCCACACCTTCCGGCTGCGTTTCGTGCGCAACAAAAAGAAGGTTTACAAGGCGCTGCTGGAGGCGCTACCCGGCTGGTCGGTACGCGCCCGGCTCGGCGCCATCTGGCAGCCGGTGGCCATCATCTCCACCAGTCATGACTACCTGCCGCTGGCCAAACGGGTAGAGCAGTTTGCCGCCTTGCCCAACGCCACCATCCACACCCCCAACGGCCACCACGCCTGGCCTGCGGAAGACCCCTCGGGCTTTAATCACCTGTTGCAACGGATCCTCACGACCCATTGAGGAAGGGGTTGTTAGGTGCAGGTACCAAAAAGCCGAACCACAGGGTTCGGCTTTTTTGATCAGTTTGCGTCAAGGATGGGAGCAGACGGGGCAGTCGGGGCGCTTGGGCAGCTTCATCTCGCGGAAGGTGCCGCTCAGGCCGTCGATCATCAGCAGGCGGCCGCTGTAGCTTTTGCCCATGCCTGCCAAGAGCTTGATAGCTTCCAGTGCTTGCAGGCTGCCCACCAGACCCACCACGGGGGCGAGTACACCGGCTTCGACGCAGGTGAGGGCCTGCTCGCCAAACAGGGCGCTGAGGCAGGCGTAGCAGGGTTCATCTTCCTGCCAGGTGAAGCTGCAGAGCTGCCCCTCCAGCCGGATGGCGGCGCCGCTGACCAGCTGCACCTTGTGCTGGCGTGCCTTTTGGTTGAGCAGGTCGCGAATGGCCAGGTTGTCAGTGCAATCCAATACCAGCTGGTGTTGGGGCAACAGGGTATCGAGCAGCGCCTCGTCGGCCACGGCCGCGTGGGTCTCCACCTTGAGCCAGGGATTGAGCGCGCGCAGCGACTGGGCGGCAGAGTCTACTTTGTAGTGACCGATGCGCTCATCGTTGTGCAGCACCTGACGCTGCAGGTTGGAGAGCTCCACCTTGTCGAAATCGACCAAGGTGAGTTGGCCAACCCCGGCCACCGCCAGATACTGGCTGGCGGCGCAACCAAGGCCACCGGCGCCGATCACCAGCACCCTGGCCTGCTTGAGCGCCTCCTGCCCCTCGAAATCGAAGGACTTGAGGATGATCTGGCGGTTGTAGCGCAGCAGTTCGGCGTCGCTCAGGATCTCGCTCACAGCAGCAATCCCCCGAATGGCTCCACGGTGACCGTCTCGCCCACGGCGACGCGGCCCCGTTCCCGTTCAAGAACTATGTAGCAGTTGGCTTGCGACAGGGAGCTGAACACGGCGGAGTCCTGCGAGCCGGTGCTGCGCACCTCGATGCCGTTCGGTCCCTGACTCAGGATGCCGCGCTGGAAGTCGAGTCGGCCCGGGCTCTTTTTGAGTGGCTCGGCCGCAATGGCTTGCAGCTGGAGCGGGCGCTCGAAGTGCTGGCCCGCCAGCTTGGCCAGCGCCGGTTGCACCAGCTGATCGAAGGTGACCATGGCGGAGACGGGGTTGCCCGGCAGGCCGAAGAACCAGGCGCGGGGCAGACGGCCAAAAGCAAACGGCTTGCCCGGCTTGATGGCCAGCTTCCAGAAGCCAATCTCGCCGAGCTCGTCCAGCAGTTGTTTGGTGAAGTCCGCTTCCCCCACCGAGACGCCGCCGGTGGTGATGAGTACATCGGCCTCTTCGTCGGCGCGGATAAAGGCGGCGCGCAGCTGGGCGGGATCGTCCGGGATGATGCCAAGGTCGAGGCAGTCGCAGCCCATGCGCGCCAGCATGGCCCGTACGCCATAGCGGTTGGAGTCATAGATATCGCCGTGGGCGAGCGGGGTACCAACCGGTTTGAGCTCATCACCGGTGCTGAAGATGGCCACTTTCAGCGGGCGACGCACCGTGACGGTAGCCACGCCGAGGGAGGCCAGCAGTGGCATTTCGCGCGGGGTGAGGCGAGTACCGGCTGGCAGCACGCAGGCGTCCTTGCCGATATCGCTGCCGGCGCGGCGGATATTCTGGCCCGGTTCGGGTTGTGCCAGAAAAGTGATCCGATCGCCGTCGGCCTGCGTTTCTTCCTGCATCACCACTGCATCCGTACCAGCCGGTACCGGAGCACCTGTCATGATACGCACGCAGTGGCCAGCGGGCCATTCACCCTGATAGGGCTGACCGGCAAACGCTTTGCCCGCCATGATGAGCGGGGTGCCGCTGGCGAGATCCGCAAGGCGTACGGCATAACCGTCCATGGCAGAGTTGTCGAAGGGGGGCACGGCGAGTGGGGAGGCGATATCACAGGCCAGTACCCGGCCAAGGGCATCAGGCAGGGGCAACTGCTCGGTGTCGCAGCAGCAGGCAAGTTGTTCCAGCATCCCTTGCAGGGCATCGCTTAAGGGGAGTAGTCCGCTGGTATCAAATCCCATCGTCATGACCTCTTTCTATGATTGAAGGCGGGATTATCACAAAATTCCCCGGGGATGGGCAGGTTATCTCGAGGGAATCTCGGGGTAATCGGCGCAAAAACGGGGGTAGATGGCCATAAAGTATGAGGTGACGCACAAGTTGACTTGAATCTTGGCGGCAATGGCCGTTTACTATGCCGCCATAACAGATGGCCGTCACATCCTGTGTGGCTACCATTACAGCGATACCGTCGGCCCTGTGCGCCGCCATAACATAGGGGGATGCTCCTTGAGCAGCCCTCAGTCCCTGAGCGTGGGAGAAAAGACAATGACAACCTTAAGTCCGGAAGCCTTGCTGGTCAGGGCTGCCCTCGAAGCCCAGGGACTGGAAACCCCCCTGGTTGCCAACGAGCTGAACAGTCAGCAGAAGCGGGAGAAGATCGAAGGCCATATGCGCTCCATCATGGAGACACTGGGGCTGGATTTGGCCGATGACAGTCTGGCCGAGACACCGCACCGCATCGCCAAGATGTACGTCAACGAGATCTTCTCCGGCCTCGATTATTCCACCTTCCCCAAGGTGACGGTGATCGAGAACAAGATGCAGGTGGACGAGATGATCATGGTGCGGGACATCAGCCTCACCAGCACCTGCGAACACCACTTCGTCACCATCGATGGCATGGCCCATGTGGCCTATATCCCTCGCGGCAAGGTGATTGGCCTGTCGAAAATCAACCGCATCGTGCAGTTCTTCGCCCGTCGTCCCCAGGTGCAGGAGCGGCTGACCCAGCAGATCCTGCTGGCGCTGCAGACCCTGCTCGGTACCAAGGACGTGGCTATCAGCATCAAGGCGACCCACTACTGCGTCAAGGCGCGGGGGGTGATGGACTCCACCTCCTACACCACCACCACCTCCCTCGGCGGGGTGTTCAAGACCCAGCCCGATACCCGGGCCGAATTTCTCGGTGGCCTGCGCGGATAAGATGGCGGTTGTTTTGTAACCGCCATGCTGAATAAACGAGACGCCAGCTGCCATTGCTGGCGTTTTTCATTGGTTCAGGATGAGAGTGGCGGTCTGCCACTGCTTGGCCCGCGTGGCTTGCCCTATGCAAACGTTATGCATTTTTTCGATTTATTCATCTGAGCGATATATTTAATCGAACACGAAAAAAACCTCGCTTTCACCTTACAAAAAGTAACCGGACAGACTCTTTCCGAACCGCCACGATCCGGTTACTCTAGCGCCCCCTCACGGCTCTCGCTGCCCCTCATGGAATTCAGAGATATTCATCAAGGTTGGATGGTGCGCCACTGAACAGGTGGCCAGATAGTTCATGTCAGGAGGGCGTGAACCGGACGAGTGCTACGAATTTAACGACCACCAGGATATCCCATGAATACCAGTACCATGACCATAGGTAAAAAACTCACCGCCGGCTTTGCCGTGCTCGGTTTGATGGTCGCCTTTATCGGCGGTTTTGCCCTTGTCCAGTTTGGCAACATGAATGATGTTGCCATCCGGTTTACCGACAGCATCTTGCCAGCGGTCAATCGCACCAGCGCGATCGGGGATTCTCTCGGTGAGTTGCGTCGTTATGAGCTGGGTTATTTCGTGGTGGCCGCCGAGCCGCTGAAAAGGGCTGAATATCGGAATATTGCCAGTCAACAGCTTAACTCGATCGCGCAGCAGCTGATTGCCCATGACAAGACGATCTGGCCTGAGGATGTGGCGGAGCGCCGTACCTTCGATACGGTGAAATCTGACTGGGATCGTTACGTCGCCCTGCACCAGCGAGTCACACAGCTGCAAGACAGCGATCAGCTTGCCGAAGCCCAACGCATCTTCCTTGAGGAGGGGGTTCCCCTTTACACCGCGCTGAGCAAGTCAGTGGCCTCCCTGATCCAGATTAACCATGGTTATGCGTCTGAATCCCGCAGTGACATTGTCGACTCTTATCAATCCGCCAATCTGAGTGTCACCATCGCGCTGGTGATTGGTCTGATCCTTGTGGTGGTGCTCTCCGTGGTACTGACCCGCCAGATCCGCGACCCGCTGATCATGCTGGCCCGTCAGGCCCAGCGTATTGCCAATGGCGATCTGGGTCAGGGCGAACTGCAGCAGTGGATCCGTGACAGCCGCTTCAACCGCGATGAACTGGGTCAGCTGGGCTCCGCCATCAACCGGATGCAGGGCTCCCTCTCCGATCTGGTGAGCGAGATCGCCGGCTCCGTGAGCCAACTCAGCAGCGCAGTGGAGGAGGTGAGCGCCATCTCCAGCCAGTCCGCCAGCGGCATGGCTATCCAGCAGAACGAAGTCTCCCAGGTGGCGACCGCCATGAACGAGATGCAGTCCACCGTCAACGAAGTGGCCCGCAACACCACGGATGCCATGAGCGCCGCCAAGGATGCCTCCCGCACCTCTGCTGCCGGCAGCGAAGTGGTGCGCAGCTCGATTACCAGCATCGAAGAGGTGTCGGTCAAGATTGAACAGGCGGGCACAGTGGTGCAGCAGCTGGAGGCCGACAGCGCCAACATCAGCGTGGTACTGGATGTGATCCGCGATATCGCCGGTCAGACCAACCTGCTGGCCCTTAACGCTGCCATCGAAGCGGCCCGTGCCGGTGAGCAGGGTCGTGGTTTTGCGGTCGTTGCGGATGAAGTGCGTTCATTGGCCCAGCGTACCCAGGACTCCACCGCCGAGATCAGCAAGATGATCGAGCTGTTGCAGAGTCGCGCCGCTGAGGCGGGCAACGCCATGCAGCTGAGTCGTCACCAGATGCAGGAGAGTGTCGGTCTGGCGCGGGATGCCGGTACCAGTATCGAGACCATCAACGGTGCCGTGGTGCGCATCACCGACATGAACACTCTGATCGCCACCGCCACCGAAGAGCAGAACGCGGTGACCGAAGAGCTCAACCGCAGCATCGTCAACATTCACAATGCCGCTGACGAGAATGCCCAGGGCGCTCATCAGATCGCCCAGGCTTGCGTCGAGCTGAGCAAGCTGGCCAACACCCTGCACCATATGACCCAGCGCTTCACCCTCTAAGGGTTGATGCATGGATAACAGAAGGCCCCGCAATTGGCGGGGCCTTGTTGTTTCTGGCGTTGTGGAAGGGCTCAGCTCAGGCCGACTATCTCGCCGTTCTCATCGATATCGATATGGCGATAGGCAGGCAGACTGCCCAGCCCCGGCATGGTCATGATGGGGCCCGCCAGCGCATAGACGAACCCGGCACCGGCGCAGAGCTTCAGCTCGTCGATGGGCACCTCGAAATCGGTCGGTACCCCTTTGAGGGCTGGGTCGTGGCTGATGGAGAGCGGCGTCTTGGCTACGCAGATGGGCAAGTGATCCCACCCTTCGGCGGAGAGTTGGGCCAGCTGCTGGCGGGCTTTATCGGAGATCTGCACCCCGCGACCGCCGTAGCCGCACTCCACCAGGGTCGCCAGCTTGGCGTCGAGGCTCGCCTCGTCGGGGTAGAGCAGTTTCACCTTACCTGGTTGCTCGCAGGCGGTGACCACGGCGCGGGCCAGCTCGCTGGCACCGGCACCACCTTGGGTGAAGGCGTTGGAGATGGCCGCGCCACAGGCACCGGCTTGCTGCGCTTCATGGGCCAGCAGCGCCAGTTCGGCCTCGCTGTCGGTGGGGAAGCGGTTGATGGCGACCACCACCGGCACCCCGTAGCGGCGGGCGTTCCGGATATGCCAGGCGAGGTTGGCGCAGCCCTGCTTGAGGGTCGGCAGATCTTCCCCCTGCAGGCTGGCTGGTAGCGGCTGGCCCGGACGGATATCGAGCAGACCGCTGTTGGCCTTGAGACCGCGCACCGTGGCTACCAGCACCACGCAGGCGGGGGTAATACCGGATTGGCGGCTCTTGATGTTGAAGAATTTCTCAAGCCCCATGTCGGAGCCAAAACCTGCTTCGGTTACTACATAGTCGGTCAGGCCAAGAGCGATGCGATCGGCGATCACCGAGGAGTTGCCGTGGGCGATGTTGGCAAAGGGGCCGGCGTGTACCAGCACTGGTGTCTGCTCGGTGGTCTGCATCAGGGTCGGTTGCAGCGCATCTTTCAGCAGCACCGTCATGGCGCCCGCTACTTCCAACTGTTCGGCGGTAATGGGCTTGCCGTGAATATCGCGGGCCAGCTGGATGCGGCCGATGCGCTGGCGCAGGTCTTTCAGATCGCTCGCCAGCGCCAGAATGGCCATCAGCTCGGAGGCGGCGGTAATGACGAAGCGATCGCTGCGTTCTACACCATCGGCAGCGCCCCCCTGTCCAATCGTGAGGTGGCGCAGGGCGCGGTCATTCATGTCGAGGGTGCGTGGCCAGAGAATGTTATCGGCATCGATATCGAGCCGCGGCAGGCCGGTTTTGGCGGTGAACTCGGCATCCAGTTTCTGTTCGTGGAACAGGCGGGCATCGAGGGCTGCCGCCGCCAGATTGTGGGCCGCCGTCAGGGCGTGAAAATCGCCGGTGAGGTGGAGGTTCATCTCCTCCATCGGCACCACCTGGGCGTGGCCGCCACCAGCGGCCCCTCCCTTGACCCCGAATACCGGCCCGAGGCTCGGCTGGCGGATAGTGGCGATGCTGGGCTGGCCGATATGGTTGAGCCCCATGGAGAGGCCAAGGGTAGTCACCGTTTTCCCTTCACCGAGCGGGGTCGGGGTGATGGCGCTCACTAGTACCAGCTTGCCGCTCTGCTTGGGCTGAGACTTGAGCAGGTCGAGGCTGAGCTTGCCTTTGTAGTGGCCATGAGGGCTGAGCAGGTGCTGGGGGATGGCGAGGCGTTCGGCCAGCGCGTGGATTGAGAGACGGGGGGACTGGCGGGAGATCTCGATATCGCTTAGCATCAGCACCTCGTTGGCATATCGGGGTAAAATATGCGGCGCAGTCTAGTGGAATATAACGGGTAATCCAATGACGAAAACGATTTTATTTGGTGATGATGAGGTTCGTCAGAATCCTGTTCTGCTGGATCTCAACGCACTCTATCATCCCCCCAAGCAGCCGATGACGGCGCTGGGGATTGTCAGCGCGCTGGTGCCGTTGTTCGGTTTCGGCTGGCAGGCGATGACCCAGGACCCCGAAACCCAGCTGCGCCACGAGATCCGCAAACGGGTCAACAAGCACAAGACAGACGAGGCAAACCTCATTTTGATCCTGCAGCTGGCCACCATGTTTGACTGCCCCGAGATTGAAGTGGCGCTCCCCTATGCTCTCAGTGAGCAGCAGTTGTCGGTGATCCGCACCCGACTGCCACGCTGGCAGTTGAGTCTCGAGCAGGAGCGTCTGCTAGCCAAGCTCACTCCTGTTGCCGCATCCACCGCCGCACCTGGCCAGCGCTAGGTTTCAAGCCGGACCAGCAGGCCGTATCCTCTGCTCTGGCAATCATCACGGCTTATCCCACTGTTGCGGGGCGAGATAGCGCTCCTGCACGAACTCGATAAAGCAGCGCACCTTGGCCGAGACGAAGCGGCGGTGCGGATAGACCGCATAAAGTCCCACCTCTCCCTTGTCCCACTCTGGCAGCAGGCTGACCAGTTGCCCTGACCGCAGGGCCTCCCCCACGATAAAGGTGGGCTGCAATATGATGCCCTGATCATCACAAGCGGCGCGGGTCAGCGCCACCCCGTTGTTGGCCCGCAGCGGCCCCTGTGGCCGGATGCTCTGCTGCTCGCTTCCCCGTTTGAAGTGCCACTCCGGCTGGGTCAGGGTGTAGATCAGACAGTCGTGCTGCTTGAGATCCTCGGGTTTTCCCGGTCTGCCCTTGCGTGCCAGATAGGCGGGGCTGGCGCAAAGCTCGACCCGAATGGTGGCAAGCTGGCGCGCCACCAGCGAGGAGTCGCTGAGGTGGCCGATCCGCAGCGCCAGATCGAACCCCTCTTCCACCAGTGCTACCCGCCGGTCGCTGTACTCGATATCGAGTTTGAGGTCGGGAAAGCGCTGGCGAAACAGCGGCAGGGCGGGGGAGAGGTGCAGATAGCCAAAATCCATCGGCACCGAGAGCTTGAGGGTACCGTTCGGCTGCTGGTTGTGGTGGGTCAGCTGGCTGTGGGTCTCTTCCAACTCCGCCAGCAGGGCGAGGGAGCGCTGGTAGTAGAACTGGCCCGCTTCGGTGGGATTGACCTGACGGGTGGTGCGCGACAGCAGCCGGGTGGCGAGGGACTCCTCCAGCTGCTGCATTAGCTTGGAGGCCATGGCGACCGAGATGCCGAGCTGGTTGGCGGCCTTGGTAAAGCTCTGGCACTCCACCACCTTGATAAAGGTACGCATGGCGGCGATCTGGTCCATTTTCCATCCTCAGTAAATAATGAATTTAATAAATCACTGATTATTCATCTTCAGAACGAGGTTAGCATTTTAACCACTGATGTGAACCCCAAGATGAAGGAAAGAACGGATGAAAATGACCAAGGCTCTGCTGGCCTCCTGCCTGTTTATGGTTACCCCTCTGATGGCGGCGGATTACGATGTGGATGCGGCGCACACCACGGTGCAGTTCAAGGTGGGTCACCTGGGCTTCTCCGAGCTGGTGGGTCGCTTCAACACCTTCAGCGGCACCTTCAGCATGGATGACGCCAACCCGGCGGCCGCCAAGGCGAGCTTTGAAGTGGATGCCGCCAGCGTCGACTCCAATCACGAGGCCCGCGACAAGCACCTGCGCAGTCCGGACTTCCTCGACGTGAAGCAGTATCCCAAGATGACCTTCGTCAGCTCCGCTTACGAGGGCACCAAGGATAAAGGCGTGCTGAAAGGGACCCTGACTCTGCACGGTGTCTCCAAGGAAGTGGCCTTCGATCTGGTCAAGATCGGTGAGGGCAAGGATCCCTGGGGCGGCTACCGCAGCGGCTTCAACGCCTCCACCACCATCAAGCGCAGTGACTTTGGCGTGAGCTACATGCTGCCCGGCATTCCGGACGAGATGAACATCAACCTGTTTGTCGAAGGCGTGCGCAAGTAATGGGCGCGGAACTTCTGCTGCAAACCCTGGCGGCTCCTCTGGGAGCCGCTTTGCTATCGTGGCGCTGGCCGCGACTGGGTTATCTGTGGGGCGCGCTGGCGCTCTGGCTGGTGGGCTCATTGCTCGGCGGTCTCTATGGTATTCCGGCCAAGGCGTGGCAGTGGCTGCCGCTGACCCTGCTGGTGCCCGCCATTGCGGCTCAGGTGAACGATCTGCGCGGTTCACTGCTGCTCTTTGCGGTGTTCAGTGCGCTGGTGTGGTGGCAGGGGCTGGCCTCGGTACTGGCGAGCGAGCCCGGGATCTGGCTGGCACTGCTGCCCGCCATCCTCTGGTTTGGCTGGAGCACCTTGCGCGGTGACAGCCGCGAGGGGCTCGGGTTTGCCCTCGGTTTTATCTGGCTGGCGCTGGTGATCGGCATCGATGGCAGCCTGCTGATTGCCCAGCTGGCAGGTGCCTTGGCAGCCTTTGCCGGTTTTCGCGCCCTGCTTGCCACCTTTGTTGGCATCAAGGTAGCACCCGCCGGTCTGGCGCTGGCCCTCGCCTTCGTCCAGATGCTGGCCTGGCAATATGTGGAGGTGCCGCTGGTGGTGTTGCTGCCGGTCTGGTTGCTGCCGCTGCTGGAGTGGGCGTTGCGTGACAAACCCTGGCCAGTGCGTTGGGGTGGGTTGATCTTGCTCGCTGCCGCGGGAACCGGGCTCAGCCTATGGTGGGTCTGGCCTGCTGCTTCTTTGTACTGATTTTTGCATGAAAAACAGGCAATTACAGTCATTTTTGCATACTCGCTCATACTCTTGGTAGATAATGATTGAGCCCCATATGTGTTTCAGATAAAAAGGATTTTCATTTTATTTGGACACACACAGAACCCGGCCGTGCCGGGTTCTGTTTGCCTGCTTTGCGGCACATAAGGAGGCCACAGTTGCGCAGTCAAGGATCTGAGCATCTGTTTTTTCGCCATTTCACCGGACAGGGACGTATCGACGGTCTCTGCATTCTGCTGGTCACTCACCTGCTTCCCGATCGCCCCCATTTTATCGATGCCCTCGGTCAGATTGGGCGGATTGGCGCGATTTTACCCAAACCGAAATCGGTACATGGCCCGACCCTGGAGTGGGTATCACAACACTATCCGGTGCTGCCCCTCAACCGGCGCTGGACCAATGATCCCGACAGCATCATCCAGCAGATTGCGCCGCTGGTGGCCCCCCACGAGCGGTTGCTGATCCTCGATATTGGCGGTTACTTTGCCAAAACCCAGGTGATCTTGAGTGAATACTTCGGGCCCCGTTTCCTCGGGGTGGTGGAGATGACCGAGAACGGCCATCAACGCTATGAGCAGGAGGTGCTGGCGACCCCGGTGGTGTCGGTGGCGCGCAGCCCCCTCAAGCAGGCCGAGGATATCCAGATTGGTTTGAGCGTGGTCTACTCCGCGGAGTCGCTGGCTCGTAACCTCAACCGTACTTTCAACGTCTGCGAAGCCGTGCTGTTTGGCTATGGCAAGGTGGGGCGCAGCATCGCCCGCGACCTGCGCTGTCGCAACCTCCATCTCGGGCTGGTGGAGACCGATGTGCTGCGACAGGTCGAAGCGCTCTCTCACGGTTTTCGCTTGATCACCAAGGCCGAGGCGTTGAGCCGCGCCGAGCTGGTGATCTGCTCTACCGGCAACGGCTCGCTGGATTTGGCGGATCTGCAGGCGCTGCGCCCCGGCACCATGGTCGCCTCGGTCACCTCGGCCGATGACGAGTTTGCCTTCTCGCTGGCCCAGTTGCCGTGGCCGAGCGAAGAGGTGTGCCCCCATGTGCTGGCCCTCAACCGGCCGGATGGTACCCAGATCTACCTGCTCAACCGGGGTGAGGCGGTCAACTTCGTCCATGGCGCCGTGATTGGCGAATATGTCTATCTGGTGCTGGCGGAGATCATGGAAGGGATCCGGATGCTGGCGGCAGGCCCTCTTGCTCCCGGCCTGTTCGAGCTGCCAGAATCGGCGATGCGTACCATTGCCCGCCATTGGCTGGCCGATTTTCATGGGGTTGATCAGCACTGATTTGACCGAACCGGGATTGGCCATTGGGTGGCGGTACGCCACTTCCCGCCATTGGCCGCTTTTTTATGGAGTCACTCATGACCGAGTCTGAAACCCTGATCAGCAAACCCCGCATCGAAATCCGCTACTGCACCCTCTGTCGCTGGATGCTGCGCGCCGCCTGGCTGGCGCAGGAGCTGCTTTCCACCTTTGACAGCGATCTGGGGGAGGTGGCGCTGGTGCCGGCCTGCAAGGGGGAGTTCCGCATTCTGGTGAACGGGGTGCAGGTGTGGGATCGGGTGGTCGATGACGGCTTCCCCGAGGCCAAGGAGATCAAGCAGCGGGTGCGCGATGTTATCGCCCCTGAGCGGGATCTCGGCCACTCGGATCGCAAGGCGGCCGAGTAACGCCAGATGGGCCGAGCGCCTCGAAAAGGTGCTGAGCATGAGAGCGAAAGGAGAGGGAGGCGATGGCCTCTCTCTCCTTTTTTGCCTTTGGCTGTTTGCCTGGCGCCTGCAGGGCTATGAGCGCGGCTCGGCCAGATGACTGCCGATATAGCGGGCCCGCTTGTGGGGCTTGATGCGGCTCACATCGACCCACACCAGGCCATCGATGCAGTGGTTGAAGTCGGGGTCGATACCAAAGTCCATAAATTGCACCCCGCCCGGCTCGCACAGCTCGGAGTACTGCTTGTAGAGGGTGGGGATGGCGCAGCCCAGATTGTCGAGACGGGCCTTGAGTGCTTTGAGATCGGCGCCGTAATCCACCCCTTCGAACAGAGGCTGCGTCTCGGGGTAGGGACGGCGGGAGGGGGCCAGCGCCAGCTCGGGGGCAAAGTGCTGGCGGTAGAAGCTCACCAGCAGATCCTTGGCCGCCGGCGGCAGGCTGCCGGAGAGCGACACCGGGCCAAACAGGTAGCGGTAGCGGGGATAGCGGGCCAGATAGGCACCGATGCCGAACCAGAGATAATCGAGCCCCCGCTTGCCCCAGTAGGCGGGCTGGATAAAGCTGCGGCCAAGCTCGATAGCCTGCTCCAGCCGGGGCAGCAACTTATCCTCAAAGCCGAACAGGGTGTGGCTGTAGAGGCCATCCTTCCCCTTGCTGGCCAGCAGCTCCGCCACCGGGGCAAAGCGGTAGGCGCCGATAATGTCGAGTCGGGCCGGATCCCAGAGGATCAGGTGGTGATAGTCGTTGTCAAAACCATCGAGATCCCGCCGCTTGCCAGACCCTTCCCCCACTGCGCGAAAGGCGATCTCCCGCAGTCGCCCCAGCTCGCGCAGGATCACCGAGTGGCTCAGTTCGTGGCGGCGGTAGAGGTAGATCCCCTGACCATCCGGGGTGGTGCCGAGCTGTTCGCAGCTTTCGATGGCCTGTTTGAGTTGGCGGCGATCCCCCGGCAGGGCGATGGGGGCCTCGGTCTGCAGCCGTCCCGCCTTGCCACGGCCAATCCGGTAGAGGTGGTTGCGCACCAGCCGCGCCGCCGTCTTGGCGGGCAGCTCCTGAAAACTGCCGAGCGGAATGCGCGCTCCTATGGTCACCGGCAGGGTCTGCCCCTGCTGGCGAAACAGCTGGCGCACCAGCAATAGGGCGGAGGCGGGCTTGTTGAGCCAGGAGGCGAGATAGAACCAGAGGCTGTTGCGCCCTCCCAGATGGATGGGCACCAGCGGGGTGCGGGTGCGCTGGGCCAGCTTGATAAAGCCTGCCTGCCAGGGGCCATCTTTCACCCCCTTGAGGCCAAGCCGCGAGACTTCGCCTGCGGGGAAGATCACCAGTGCCCCTTCATGGGCGAGGTGTTCGTTCATGGCGAGGATGGCCTGTCGATCGGTCTTGCCCTCCATATTGTCTACCGGCAATAGCAGAGGGCGCAGCGGCGCGAGTTGGGCCAGCAGCTGGTTGGCGACGATCTTCACATCGGGGCGAATGCGACCGAGCAGTTGTAGCAGCGCCAGTCCGTCCAGCGAGCCGATGGGGTGGTTGGCGACAAGAATGACCCGGCCGCTGGCGGGAATATGCTCCAGTTGCGCCTCGCTGACCCGATAGTCGAAATCGAGCTGGGTCAGCGCCTGCTCGACAAAGTCGAGGCCGCGCAGGTGCGGGTAGCGGGAGGCAAAGGCGGCAAAAGCCTGCTCGTTGAGCAGCCAGCCCAGCAGCCGCTTGAACAACGGGGTAAGCAGGGGATAGCCAAGCAGGCGGGGGAAGTGCTGGGTCAGCAGGGTATCGATAGTGAACATCTGGGGGGCTCCGGCGATCCGTTGCTCCCAGCATGATGTGACACTGTTCCCGCGACATGTCAGCGGGATGACAGTTTGATGGCAGCGGCGGCCAGTTGCTCCTGAGCGACCCTCCCCGGTTTCCCTTTCTTGATGGGTGATGGCCAGATAGCAAGGGGGGCGCCGGTTAACCGGCTCCCCCCTTGGTTGTCATGGTAATCGATTAGCCGCGCCAGGCTGCGGTGAGGCGCACCAGCTCCACCAGGGTGGCGACCGATTTCTCCATGGATTGCAGCGGGATGAACTCGTGCTTGCCGTGGAAGTTGTGGCCACCGGTGAAGAGGTTGGGGCAGGGCAGACCCATAAAGGAGAGGCGGGCGCCATCGGTACCGCCGCGAATGGGCTTGATCTTCGGCACCACGTCGGCGGCCTCCATGGCGGCCTTGGCCAGCTTGACGATATGCATGTGCGGCTCAATCTGGCTGCGCATGTTGCGATAGCTGTCGGTCAAGGTCAGCTCGATGCGGGCCTTGGGATATTCGGCCTGCAGGGCGGCCACCCGGCTCTGCATCTCGGCCTTGCGCGCGGCGAAATGTTCGTCGTCGAAGTCACGGATGATGTAGTGCAGGGTGCTCTCTTCCACGGTACCGCTCATCTGGGCCAGATGGAAGAAGCCCTCATACCCGTCGGTGCACTCCGGGGTCTGCTCGGCAGGCATGGCTGCGTGGAAGCGGGCGGCCAGGGTCTGGCTATTGATCATGTTTCCCTTTGCGGTGCCGGGGTGGACGTTGTTGCCGATAAAACGCACCGTGGCGCTGGCAGCGTTGAAGTTTTCATACTCCAGCTCGCCCAGTTCGCCGCCATCCACGGTATAGGCCCACTTGGCCGGGAATCTCTCCAGCGGGAACAGGTTGGCGCCGCGGCCGATCTCCTCATCCGGAGTAAAGCCGACCCAGATATCGCCACGTGGGATCTCGGGGTGGGCCTGCAGGTGGTCGATGGCGGTAAGGATTTCGGCAATGCCTGCCTTGTCGTCAGCGCCCAGCAGGGTGGTGCCGTCGGTGGTGATGAGATCCTGACCCAGATAGTTTTTCAGGAAGCGGTAGTCACGGATGGCGAGCACCTCGTCACCCTTGCCAAGGCAGATGTCGCCGCCCTGATAGTTTTCGATGATTTGCGGTACTACGTGCTCCGCCTCGTAGTCGGCGGTGTCCATGTGGGCAATCAGGCCGATGGCGGGGGCGTCCGGCTGGTTGCCTGGCAGGCAACCGGTGAGGTAGCCGTGCTCATCCAGAGTGACCTGGGTCAGCCCCAGCGCCTTCATCTCTTCTTGCAGGGCACGGGCAAAGATCAGCTGGCCTTCGCTGCTGGGGCAGGCTGGATTGGTCTCATCGGAGCGGGTATGAAAAGTTACGTAACGCAGAAAACGCTCAAGCAGGGTATCCATTAGTCAGCCTCTAACCGATTGTGAGCGGTCATTGTGGCCAATCCGTGCGGGGCACTCATTGCGTCAGCGCAGGTTTTTCCCATTTTTTGACGCAAGGGAAGAGCGGCGAATGTGCGGCGCGCGGGGCAACGTCCGGGAGGGAGATCGCATAAATGTGGCATTTATTGCGATATTTAGGCGCTGGCGGTGGCGGCCAAATTCCCCTCAGCGACCGCACAGCAAGGCGTCAGCCCAATCATGGCGTTTTCACACACTTTTCAAGGGGAAACCGGGCTGTCGCATAACCTGCGCCATCCCAGAGCCCGCCTGCCCGCCAGCAAGATTTGATCGACTTATTAAAAGGGGATTTTGAACACTATTTTTTATTGTCACTGCCCGCGGTAAGTGTGTACACTCCGCGCCGATCCAAGGGCAACCCTGAAGCAGGCAGAGCCGCCAGAAACCCGACCGATCATACGCCTATAGGGCGAGGCACGCAGAAACGACAGACACTGCTGGGGAATGGTTTCTTTAATACCGGTTAGGCTCCGGTATCAGGGAGAACAACAGACTCTCATCCTTCATTTGACCGAGTGGGCCACCGGCTCATCATCTTCCCTTGTCATGGGCGGTCACTGACGATGAGGTGGGCTGTGGTTGTTGTCGTCTATCAACACGCATGCGTGCTGGCGCCTTCGCTTCTCTTCCTTGGAACCCTCTCCTTCTGTCGGGATCGCTGCCGAATGATGAACTGACGGCGTGGCTGATGTCGTCTGTCATCAAAGTACCGCGGCGCCACGGCATAGTGGCACCGCATACCGTTGAGCTTGATGTAAAGCCACCAGCCCCACATCAAGACTCGTTACTTCCCCAAGATCCACCAGGCAGCCTCTGGCTTGCCGCGATGTGCAAAGCGCTGGTTTGGGTGGCTGCGTCTCGTGATGGCAGCGCTCGCCGTACTCTGCACTAGATGGTCTGGATGTGATTGAGGGTAACGAAGGCGACTTTGGGTCGCTCATTTGCGAGGCATAGCCCATGACTAACTGGTCCAGCAAGGACTCCTTGAAGGTCTACAACGTTCCCTACTGGGGTGCGGGTTTTTTCAATATCAATGACGCCGGTCATGTGACCGTCGCCCCCGACAAATCACGCCCTGACGCGCATATTGTGCTCTCTGACGCCATCGAACAGTTGCGTCAGTCCGGGCTGACCACCCCCGTGTTGCTGCGCTTCCCCGACATCCTCAAGAGTCGGGTCGATGCGCTGTTCAACGCCTTTGGTCAGGCCATCGAGAAGTCAGGCTATGAAGGGGACTACCTCTGCGTTTACCCGATCAAGGTAAACCAGCAGCGTCGTGTCATCGAGACCATCAGCCAGTCCTACAGCGACAAGCCCCGGCTTGGCCTGGAAGCTGGTTCCAAACCGGAACTGCTGGCCGTGCTGTCCCATCACCATGAGCAAGGCTCGGTGATCGTCTGCAACGGTTACAAAGACCGCGAATATATCCGCCACGCCCTCCTGGGCAACCTGATGGGCCACAAGGTCTACATCGTGGTGGAGAAGCCCTCCGAACTGGAAATGGTGCTGGACGAGTCAGCTCGTCTCAACATCAAGCCCAACATCGGGGTGCGTGCCAAGCTCGCCTCCACCGGCTCCGGCATGTGGGAATCGAGCGGTGGCTCCATGTCCAAATTTGGTCTCTCCGCCTCCCAGATCCTGGCGCTGATCGAACGTCTGCGCGGGCTGGGCAAGCTGGATTGCCTGCAACTGCTGCACTTCCATCTGGGCTCCCAGATCGCCAATATCCGCGACATTCAGGGCGGCATACGCGAGTGCGGCCGTTTCTACGCTGAACTGCGTCGCCTCGGTGCCAACATCGAAGTTGTGGACGTCGGTGGCGGCCTGGGGGTGGACTACGAGGGAACCCGTTCCCAGAGCCACTGCTCCGCCAACTACAGCCTCTCCGAGTACGCCAACAACGTGGTATGGGGCATCGGCGATGTCTGCCGCGAGTTCGATCTGCCGCACCCGACCATCATCAGCGAGTCTGGCCGTGCCCTGACCGCCCACCACGCCGTGCTGGTCACCAATATCATTGGTGCCGAAGGGGTGGAGATGAACGACATCAGCGCGCCGGACGAAGATGCACCGACCATTCTGCAGAACATGTGGAAAGGCTGGCTGGATCTGCGCAGCGAAGATCCCTCCCTGCTGGAGATCTTCCACGACTCGGTTGCCGATCTGGGTGACGTGAATACCCAGTACACCATGGGCCTCTTGAACCTTGAACAGCGTGCCTGGGCCGAGATGCTGCACCAGAACACCTGTCTGGCGCTCAAAGAGATGCTCAACCCGGTCAACCGCAACCACCGTGCGCTGGCTGACGAACTGAGTGAAAAGCTTGCGGACAAGTGCTTTGCCAACTTCTCTCTGTTCCAGTCCCTGCCGGATGCCTGGGGTATCGGTCAGGTATTCCCGGTGATGCCGCTGGCGGGTCTCGATCGTCCGCTTAGCCGTCGCGGTATCCTGATGGATATCACCTGTGACTCCGACGGTCAGGTCGAGCACTATGTCGACGGTCTGGGGGTCGAGAGCACCCTGCCGATGCCGGTCTACGGCGAGAACGAAGAGTGCCACGTCGGCTTCTTCCTGGTCGGTGCCTATCAGGAGATCCTGGGGGATCTGCACAACCTGTTTGGTGACACCCACTGCGCGGAAGTGTGGCTGGACGAAGAGGGCAAGATGGACATTCGCAACGTGGTGCGCGGCGACACCGTCGACCAGCTGCTGCGTTACGTCAACATCGACCCGTCCGTGATCCGCGAAAACTACCAGCGGATCGCCGCTCACCCGGCGCTGGACGATGCCACTCGCAAAGCCCTGCTCGACGAGCTGGAGCTGGGCCTGCAAGGCTACGCCTATCTGGAAGACGAATAAGCCTTCTGTTTGCCCCTCGCTTTTGAGGGAAAATGAAAAAACGGCGCCTGCGGGCGCCGTTTTTGTTACCGGGGGCCATCCGGCGATATGACGGGGCACTCGGCCCATCTTCATTCGGATAACCGATGCGGGCTCAAGGCATCCGCATGCCACAGATCTGGCAGATATCTGTCCCTTTCAGCTGTTTCCCTTGATCTGCATCAAGCGTGAACCTCGGTGGTTATTTTACGGTCAGGAGTGATGTTGATGGAATGTAACAAAAGGATGTGCATATGGAACTGAAAAGGGACCCGAGATGCTATACCGACGTCTGTATCGACGGTAAGTGGTATCACTACGACCACTGCAGCACCAACGTCTATATGCTGATGGGAGGCGCCGCGCCGAGCCTTCAGCTGGCCTATGAGCCGAGCAGCGAAGAGGAACTGATCGAGATGCTCCAGCAGCTGGGGCGCTTCTGACTTACCGAATTGATGTCTTGCCATATGGCCATCGGGCGCGTTGCCACGATGGCCACCACTCTTTACCGCTGCACCTAATCTAGGCGGGTTTTATTACCGAATAACCCCTTGCCAATCTCCAGCATGGCGACGGCTGCGGCATAGCTGCTATCAGACTTGCCTATCTCATCCGCCACGTAGAGAAAATTGGATTGGTACTTCTCGACGGCCTCCCGTGGACTGGTCGCGTCAATAAAGTCCTCCTCCACCTCGAATCCTTGGGTCAGCAGTGCCGCCTTTTCACTCAGAAAAGTCGGTGATGCCATGTCGATAAAGGTGTATTGCTGCCGATTGGACGCCGGAATGGTAAAAAACTGGTATCTGGCCATGGGTAAATCCTCGCTTGAAGCGGGTGATAAATGACGTGACGCTGTGTTTAATCTGTGGCTCGCAGGCGGCTTGCTTGCCTCGACGTCGCAGACCGTGCGTGTCGGGAACGCCGCATTTTGTTTTCGTTCGAGACTACTTTGTTGGCATCTGCCCGGCAAGTGGGTCGCAGAGATTTTCTGGATGATCCGAGCAACCGAGATGTTGTGGCAGGGGCGAGACCGGGATAATGCCGGGCTCACGTTGAGCCCGGCTTGTCAGCGCTCTGTTACAGCACGAAGCTCTGTACCATGGCGCGCAGCTGTTCGGTGAGCTGGTGGATCTGGCGGGCGGCATCGCGGGCGGCGTTGGCCACTTGCAGCGCCTCGTCACTGCCATCGGAGATGCGCACCACGTTGCGTTCGATCTCGTTGACCACGGCGCCCTGCTGCTCGATGGCGCTGGCGATGATGGCGTTGGTATCGACCATTCGATCCACCTTCTCGGTGATGGCGCCGAAAGCCTGTTTTGCCTCCTGCGCCAGCCCGACCCCCTCCTGCGCTTCATGGCTGGCCGCCGACATGGCGGTGACCGAGGCGCGGGCGCCGGATTGCAGCTGTTCAATCATCTGCTGGATCTCGACGGTGGCCCCCTGGGTGCGGTTGGCAAGAGACCGCACCTCGTCGGCCACCACCGCAAAGCCGCGACCCTGCTCACCGGCCCGGGCCGCTTCGATGGCGGCGTTGAGGGCCAGCAGGTTGGTCTGTTCGGCGATGCCACGGATCACGCTGATGACGCCGCCAATCTGACTGCACTGCTGCTCCAGTTGGCCTATGGTGTCGGCGGTGCGCAGCACCTCGCGGTTGATATGATCGATGGCCTTGATGGTGCGCTCCACCACATCCTCGCCCTGACCGACCACGTTCTGCGCCTCCTGGGTCATGCGGGCCGCTTGCAGGGCGTTGCCCGCCATGTCTTGTGAGGTGGCAGCCAGCTCCTTGATGGCGGTGGCGACCTGATGGGTCTCCCCTTGCTGATCGGCAATGACCTCCTGTGAGCGGCAGGTGCGCGCTTCGATCTCGGTGGCGCTCTCCACTACTGTGACACCATTTTCACGCACTCGCAGCATCAGGGTGCGCAGGGTCTCCAGGGTCACGTTGTAATCCCGGCTGATGGCGGCCAGCTCGTCCTGACCAACGATCTCGATATGCTGGCTGAGATCCTGGGCGTTGACCCGGGCGGCGATATCGCGCACCCGACCCACGGTGTCGCGCAGGGATAGATAGGCGCCGATCATCAGGTAGAGGTAGAGCAGCAAGCTGGCGGTCAGCGGCGCGGTGACCCACCAGAAGTGGCGTTGGTTGGCGGTCAGCCGCTGATGCAGGTCGGCCTCCAGCCGCTGGCGTACCTGGCCTGCCAGCGCGGTGATAGCCTCGTCCATCTTATCCCCCAGTGCCTGCACCTCCTTGGTGGAGAGCTGCACCAGCTGATCTTTCATCATCTTGTTTTCCATGGTCTCGACCCCCTGACGCACCAGCTGTATCAGAGCATCGGTCTGCTGACCCAGCTCGGCGCGGTAGGCCGGTTCAATCTGGTAAAGCAGGGTCAGGTCTGCTTCCAGCTCTTGCAGGGTGGCGCTGATAAGATCAAGACGAAAACGCAGGCCGCTGTAGCCCTCTGCCTGAAACAGGCCGAAATCGGCGATGGTGGCGGCGCGATCCCGCACTTGGGCCAGCAAGTCGCGCAGCTGCGGCAACCGCTCGCTGGCGAGGATCACCATGTAGTAGGTACCGAGCGCCGGATCCTGGATCAGGCTGCTACTGGCGGTAATGTGCTTGTAGAGATGGCGCACCTCGGTCAGCAGCTTGTCGTGGCGCAGGTTGCTCTGCTCCACTTCCAGCTTGCCCGCTTCACTCTGCAGGGCGGCCCAGCCCTGCTGGATCACCTCAAAGGAGGGGTTGTTCTGGCGGGTGTCGGCAAAGGCTTGCAGGCTCTGATCAACGGCTTGTGCGGCTGCCTTGACCTGATCATCACCGACCGGATCTGCTTCATAGGCGTGACGGGTTACCAGATTGCGATGGATGAGCAGGGCTTGCTCGATAGCGGGCACGGGGGTGAGATTGACCACTCCCGCCAGCTCGCGGTTGGCCTGGACGTTGTCATCTTGCAGCCGCCCCAGCAGATTGGTCATGCTGTAGGCCAGTGGCAGCAGCATCAGGCAGGACCAGAGCAGGAATTTGTATTTGAAGGAGAGCTGATTGCCCAGCCGGATGGCGGGGTTGAAAATCCATTTCATGTTAAGCCTCGATACCTGAGTGCGGGCGTGAGTCGTGTTGCCTGAATAGTACTCCGAGCGGCCTCCCTTGGGTGATGGCCGGTTGCAAGTTGTGATCCCCTTGGCTTTTTACTTCCGGGCGGGGCGCCGTCAGCCGAGCCAATAGAAAACGGGCCACCCGAAGGTGACCCGCGGTCGATAAGGGGACACCGATCAGTTGAACGCCAGGAAGGGCGAGACACAGAGCAGTAGGCCAGTGACGATGATGATGTAGAGGGAGGTACCCTTGTACTTGTGCAGCGCCGGTACCTGATAGACCAGATAGGCCGGGATGAGGCAACCCACCATGCCGAAGATGGGGCTGCAGATGGAGGTGAAGCTCAGTACCGGTGCGTTGAGCACGATGGCCCCCCAGGAGAGCATGACGGTAAACACCATGATGCCTTTGCCTACCAATCCTTTGTTGATGCGGTTTTCCGGCAGCACCCTGCGCAACAGGTTCATCGCCAGACCCTGACAGGCTTCACGAAAGCCCAGATAGACGCCGAAGTAGGCGGTCATCACCGCGAAGATGTTGAGGGTGAGGCTCAGGAGCTTGAGGGTCTGGCCGGGCATCCCCTGGGCTACCATCGCCAGCGCGGAGATGTTCTCTTCAGAGGCTTTGACCGCCTGATCGTGGCCCATGGCCAGAGTGAAGGAGACCGCGTAGAAGAACACCACCACAAACAGGATGCCGAAGGCGATATTCATGGCGCGCATCGCCTTGTAGCGGGCCACTTCCAGCGACTTTTCCCGCGAGCGGTAGGAGATCACCATGGGACTCAGGCTCTGGATAAAGAGGATGGAGGTGAGGGTAAAGGGCAGCATGATGATGGCATCCTTCATCCAGTCACCGGCGGCGGGCATGGCGGTGATGTTGGCCGCATCCCACTTGTCCACCATCATAAGGCCGAGCACTGCGACCACGCTGATCTTGGTCAGCACCATAAAGGTGGAGATCTTGAACAGCAGGTTTTCGCCGCGCGAGGCCAGTGCCACCAAGCCACAGATCAGCACCAGACCGTAGAGGGGATTTTCCGAGAGCAGGCCGTCGGTGACGCCGAAGCTCTGCAGGAAGGAGGCGCTGTCATTGGTGATGGCGGTGGAGTAGACGAAGACCCAGATCACCAGCATCACGAAGTAGAGGGCGCCGAGCAGTACACCCCAGTTCTTGCCGAGGTAGCCGGTGATGACGCTGGGGTAATCCTTGCACTCCGGCGAGGTGGCCAGGGTGTTGATAAAGAGGCGTTGGAACATGTACATGGCGGGGTAGCCGATCACCGCCGAGAGCAGAAAGACCCACAAGCCCATCAGACCCACCTGTACCGGCAGGAAGACGATCCCTGCGCCGATGGCCATGCCGATGCTCATGATGATCCAGCCCCAGTCGGTGCTGTCGAAGCGAACCGCTTCTTTCCATTCCAGCGTGCCCATCACGGGGCTGGCGAGTGTAGTGCTATGCGCGTCCATTAAAACCTTCTTTTTTGTAGGGATGTGGGAAAGCGGCGCAAATATAGTTGAATGAAACTGTCATAAACAATGCCCATAAGAGTACTTTTGTTCAAATCAGGATGGTGATCACGGTTTACATTGAGGCCGAAAGGTGCCTTTAAACGCCATTTTTGTATCTTTTTGTTGAATGGATAAAATAAAAAGCAAATAATGTTGAACAGAATGAGATTCATGATTGCAAAAAAAATTGCACAAACAGGAGTGGCTATATGAAACGCATCATCACAGCAGCAGCGGCACCTGACGCTATCGGTCCCTACAGCCACGGCACTGCCTATGGCGACCTTATCTTTACCTCCGGTCAGTTGCCGGTCTGCAAGCTGCAGGGTGGTGTGGTGGAAGGGGGCATTGCCGCCCAGACCCGCCAGTCACTGGAAAACCTGAAATCCGTGCTGGAAGCCGCTGGCGGCTCGCTGGATACCGTGCTCAAAACCACCTGCTACCTCGCCGAGATCAGCGATTTTGCCGCGTTCAACGAGGTCTATAAAGCCTATTTCCAGAAAGATTGTCCGGCGCGCAGCTGCTTCGCAGTGAAGGATCTGCCGATGGGCGTCAAGGTTGAAGTGGAAGCGATCGCCCATATCGCTCGTTAATGCTGATAAAAAGGTTCAAGTGATGAAACAAGCGTGGCAGCAGTATCTGCAGATTATTCAACAGGTTGTCAAACCAGCGCTGGGTTGTACCGAGCCAATCGCCGCCGCCTATGCCGCGGCTGTCGCCGTCCGGCAACTGGGCTGTGAGCCCGGTCGCCTCGAGGTTGCGGTGTCGGACAATCTCTATAAAAACTCGATGGGTGTCTATGTGCCGGGCACCGGCAAGATCGGTCTGGCCATTGCGGCCGCGGCCGGTGCCATCGGCGGCAACGCCGATGCCGGGCTGGAGGTGCTGGCCGCGATCCAGCCAGCACAGGTGGATCGTGCCCAGCAGCTGATCGATGCCGGCAAGGTGCAGGTGAGCCGCACCGCCGCCCCCGAGTTTATCTTCTGCCGCGTGACAGTTTATGGCACTGATGACAAGGGTGAAGAACACAGCGCCGAAGTGACCCTCTGCGGTGGTCATACCCGCATCGTCGAGCAGCGCCGCGATGGCGAGGTGACCTTCACCGCTGATCAGAGCCAGGGCGGTGCCACCGGTTCCATCTGCGATGGGGTAGATATCAGCATCGCCGCCATCTACGAGTTCGCCACCCAGGTGGAGTTCGAGCAGATCAGGTTCATCCTCAAAGCCTCCGAACTCAACGGCAAGCTCTCCGCCGAGGGGATGAACAACCCCTATGGTCTCGAGATCGGGCGCACCATGCAGCAGAACATCGATGCCGGTCTCATCGGCGAGGATGTGATGAACCGCATCGTGATGATGACGGCGGCTGCCTCCGATGCTCGCATGGGGGGCGCGACCCTGCCAGCCATGAGCAACTTCGGCAGCGGCAACCAGGGCATTGCCGCCACCATTCCGGTGATGGTGATTGCCGAGCGCTTTGCGGCCAGCGAAGAGCAGCTGGCTCGCGCCCTCATCATGAGCCATCTGGGCGCCATCTATATCAAGTCCCACTATCCGCCGCTGTCGGCCTTCTGTGGCAATACCGTGACCAGCGCGGCCGCCTCCATGGCCATGGTTTATTTGGCAGGCGGCAGCTTCGAGCAATCCTGCTTCGCCATCCAGAACGTGCTGAGCGACAGTGCCGGTATGGTATGTGACGGGGCGAAAGCCTCCTGCGCCATGAAGGTGAGTACCTCCTCCGGTGCGGCGGTGCGCGGCTTCCTGATGGCCCTCAACAGCCACTCGGTGTCGGGGCAGGGGATCGTCGCCGGTGACGTGGATCAGACCATCCGCAACGTCGGCCAGATGGTGAAGGAGGGCATGTCTGCCACAGACAGCACCATTATTGATATCATGTCCGCCTGATGTCCCTGTTGGTTGCTGCCCGGCGTCCATTGTCCGGCAGCAACCCTTGCAAGAAGGTCCCATTGTGAAGCTGCAAGAGTTGAGTCCGAGCGATTTTGAGATCCTCAAGTCGATGGAGAACATTGTGGACGGCATCGCCGCCATGTATGGTCAGCACACCGAAGTGCTGCTCCACAGTCTGGATGCGCGCAATCCCTCGATCGTCAAGATTGCCAACGGCCATATCACCGGCCGCAGTGTCGGCGCCCCCATCACCAACCTGGCGATGATGAAGCTCAAGAGCGGGCAGGATATCTCCAGCCCCTACATGACCAAGTGTGCCACCGGCAAGACGCTGCGCTCCATTACTACCGTGATCCGCAACGGGGAGCACAGGGCCATCGGGTTGCTCTGTATCAACAGCGACATGGATGCCCCGTTGCAATCCGTGCTGCGCACCATGATGCCGGAGTGCATGCATCCCCACGAGAGCCATGCCACCCCGGAGGTGTTCGCCCGCAACATCGACGAAGCGCTCAACAGCACCATCGACACCGTCAGTGCCGAGGTGCGCGGCAACGAGGCGGTTCCCCCATCCCAGAAGACCCGGGTCATCGTCAACCAGCTGCACGACATGGGGATCTTCGAGCTAAAAGACAGTGCCCAGATTGCGGCGCGCCAGCTCGGCATTTCGGTCCACTCCATCTACCGCTATCTGCGGGAGATCAAGAAGGGCTGAGCCGATACACTCTGGCCAAATTGGCAGCAAACGGGTCAGCCTTGACCCGTTTTTTACGCCCGCTTTAGCCTCTCTGTTTGGGCCATCCTTCGGGCTCATCTGCTATCATCTCCCCCTTTATTTTTCTATCTCTCTGAACGTGCTGGAGAAATCATGTCTCGACTCATCTATCTGCTGCGCCATGGCCAGACCCGCTTCAATGCCGAGCAGCGTCTGCAGGGGCGTTGCAACTCCGATCTGACCGACAAGGGCGAGGCACAAGCCATCGCCATGGGGCGGCGCCTTGCTGCCGAACTGGCAGATCCCGCCCGCTGGACCGTCTACGCCAGTCCGCTCGGCCGTGCTCGCCAGACTGCGCTGCTGGTGTGCGAGCAACTGGGGTTGGCGGCAGAGCGCATCGTCTGGGACGACCGATTGATGGAGCTGGGCATGGGGGAGTGGGAGAGCTGCCAGATCCCGGCGCTGCGTCTTGCCCACCCCGAGCTCGATACCGGCAAGGGGGACTGGTATCTGCAGGCACCGGGGGCCGAGAGCTTCGAGAGCATTCAGCGCCGGGCACACCAGTGGTTGCAGGATCCCGCCATCGCCGAGCGGGCCATCGTTATCTCCCACGGTCTGCTTGGTGCCATGTTGCGTGGCGTCTATGCCGATCTCGACTATGAGGCGATCTGGTCACAGGAGTTGCCGCAAGATGCCTTCTATAAGCTGCAGGATGGCCACATCACCCGCATTGCCTGCTCGTTGCCGTGAGGTGGCACCATGGCATGGACCATGATTGCCACCTTCGGATGCCCATTTTTGCCGCAGTTCAACACATCAGAGCACCTTATCGCGGCAAGATGAGGTATCTTATGCCCCGATTTCATCCATTAAACGGATCCGAGACCCCATATGATCATCAAACCCAAGGTTCGCGGCTTTATCTGCACCACCACTCATCCGGTCGGTTGTGAAGCCAATGTTCGTCGCCAGATCGCTTATACCAAGGCCAAGGGCACCATCGAGAATGGTCCCAAGAAGGTGCTGGTGATCGGCGCTTCCACCGGTTATGGCCTGGCCTCCCGGATTGCGGCTGCCTTCGGTAGCGGCGCCGCCACCCTCGGCGTCTTCTTTGAAAAAGCGGGCACCGAGTCCAAGACCGGTACCGCTGGCTGGTACAACTCTGCCGCCTTCGACAAGGCAGCCAAAGAGGCGGGCCTCTACGCCAAGAGCGTCAACGGCGATGCCTTCTCCAACGAGTGCCGCGCCAAGGTGATCGAGCTTATCAAGCAGGATCTGGGTCAGATTGATCTGGTTGTCTACTCCCTGGCCTCTCCGGTGCGCAAGATGCCGGAAACCGGCGAAGTGGTGCGCTCTGCCCTGAAACCGATCGGTGAGGTCTACACCACCACCGCCATCGATACCAACAAAGATCAGATCATCACCGCCACCGTTGAGCCGGCGAATGAGGAAGAGATCCAGAACACCATCACCGTCATGGGCGGTCAGGATTGGGAGCTGTGGATGGCCGCCCTGCGCGATGCTGGCGTGCTGGCTGATGGCGCCAAGTCCGTGGCTTACTCCTACATCGGTACTGATCTGACCTGGCCAATCTACTGGCATGGCACCCTGGGCCGCGCCAAGGAAGATCTGGACCGCGCCGCTGCCGCCATCCGTGGTGATCTGGCTGCCAAGGGCGGCACCGCACACGTGGCCGTGCTGAAATCCGTAGTGACCCAGGCCTCTTCCGCCATTCCGGTGATGCCGCTCTATATCTCCATGGCCTTCAAGATCATGAAGGAGAAGGGTATTCACGAGGGCTGCATGGAGCAGGTGGATCGCATGATGCGCACCCGTCTCTACGCGTCCGACATGGCGCTGGACGATCAGGCCCGCATCCGCATGGATGACTGGGAACTGCGCGAAGACGTACAGCAGACCTGCCGCGACCTGTGGCCATCCATCACCAGCGAGAATCTTTCCGAGCTGACTGATTACACCGGCTACAAGCAGGAGTTCCTGCGCCTGTTCGGTTTCGGTCTGGACGAGGTCGATTACGATGCGGATGTAAATCCGGATGTGAAATTCGACGTGGTCGAGCTCTGAGTCTGACTCAAGTGAAAACAGGGCCCCGCGGGGCCCTGTTTTTTTGGCAAACATTCCGCTAATTTGCGGAATTTTATTATCTGCGATCACCTTTTTCCCATATCAAACCCGCTAGTCTTGCGCTGATCGGATCACAGACGGCATTGCCGAGGAACGGAAGCTATGACCACTCCAAACGAGGCGCCCAAGAAGCGCCAACTCCCCACTGTCTATACCCTGCTTTTTATCATCATCGCGCTGATGGCCGCCCTGACCTGGGTGCTGCCAGCGGGCAAATATGACTATGTCACCGCCAAGACCCAGCAGCCGGTTGCGGCAGCGGCCGTGGCCGATTACAGCGGCGACGAGCGGCTGTTGCCTGTACCCGGCAGCTACACCGAGTTACCCGCCCACCCGCAAGGGGTATTCGAGGTGCTCAAGGCGCCCATCCAGGGTTTTCACAAGGCGGCCGATGTGGCGCTGTTCGTGCTCATCATCGGCGGTTTTCTCGCGGTGACCATGCAGAGCGGTGCGCTGGATGCCGGGGTTGGGGCCATTGTGCGTGGCTTTGCCGGGCGTGAGCGGTTGCTAATTCCTGTGTTGATCGCCCTGTTTGCCCTCGGCGGCTCCACCTTCGGCATGGCAGAGGAGACGGTAGCCTTCTGGGCGCTGATCGTGCCGGTGATGATGGCGGCGGGCTTCGATCGCATGGTGGCGGCGGGGATTATCCTGCTCGGCTCCGGGGTCGGGGTGCTCGCCTCCACCGTCAACCCGTTTGCCACCGGTATCGCCTCGGGCTTTGCCGGTATCCCCATCGGTGAGGGGATTGGCCTTAGGGTTGTGCAGTGGCTGCTGCTGGTGATCTTCGCCTCCTGGTTCGTGATGCGCTACGCCAAGCAGGTGCAGCAGGACAAGTCCCGCTCCGTGCTGGCCGACATCGCCTATGACGACGAGTTTTCCCAGATGAAGAGCGGCAACCTCGCCTTCACCGGCAAGCAGAAACTCACCATGCTGGTCTTCTTCGGCACCTTCCTGCTGATGATTTACGCGGTGGTGCCCTGGTCGGATTTGGGGATCGACGTGCTGCCCACCTTTGGCTGGTGGTTTGACGAGCTCTCGACCCTGTTCTTCAGTGCCTCCATCCTGATTGCGCTGATCAACCGGATGCCGGAGTCCAACTATGTGGCGACTTTCCTGAGCGGCGCTCGGGATCTCATCGGGGTAGCGCTGGTGGTGGCGGTGGCGCGCGGCATCTATGTGGTGATGGAGCAGGGCGTCATCATCGACACCATTTTGCACTGGGCCGAGGGGCTGGTGACCGGACTCTCCTCATCGGTCTTCATCCTGATGGCCTATCTGGTGCACATCATCCTGAGTTTTTTCATCCCCTCCACCTCGGGGCTGGCGACCGTCTCCATGCCGCTGATGGGGCCGCTGGCTGACTTCTCCGGTATCTCCCGGGATCTGGTGATCACGGCCTATCAGTCCGCCTCCGGCTGGATCAACCTGTTTGCCCCCACTGCCGCCCATCTGGTGGCGGGTCTGGCGCTCGCCAAGATCCCCTACGATCGCTTCGTGCGCTGGGTGCTGCCCTTTATCATCGGCGTAGCCCTCATCACCATGGCGGTGCTGGTGGCCGGCGCCCTGCTGCACGGCTGATGGCACGGATAAAGCCACAGATAACAAAAAGGCTCCCGCGGGAGCCTTTTTCATGAGCTTTGCTTACTGCTTGTAGCCCTTGAGGAAGCGGGCGAGGCGGCCGATGGCATCCTCCAGCTCCTCTTCGCGGGGCAGAAACACCAGCCGGAAGTGATCCGGCGCGGGCCAGTTGAAGCCGGTGCCCTGTACCAGCAGCAGCTTCTCCTGTTGCAGCAGGTCGAACACCATCTTCTGATCGTCGCGGATGTCATACACCTTGGGATCAAGGCGCGGGAACATGTAGAGCGCCCCCTTGGGTTTGACGCAGGAGACCCCGGGGATCTCGTTCAAGAGCTCCCACGCCTTGTCCCGCTGCTTGCGCAGGCGGCCGCCCGGCAGGATCAGCTCGTTGATGCTCTGATAGCCGCCGAGTGCAGTCTGGATGGCGTGCTGCATCGGCACGTTGGCACACAGCCGCATGGAGGCCAGCATCTCCAGCCCTTCGATATAACCGCGGGCACGGCCCTTGGGACCGGTGATGACCATCCAGCCCTGACGGAAGCCGCAGGCACGGTAGGCCTTGGAGAGGCCGTTGAAGGTCACCACCATCACATCGTCGCACAGGGTGCAGACGCTGGTGTGGGAGATATCGTCGTAGAGGATCTTGTCGTAGATCTCGTCGGCGAAGATGATGAGGTTGTGCTGGCGGGCGATCTCGATCACCTCCAGCAGGAACTCGCTGCCGTAGACAGCACCGGTCGGGTTGTTGGGGTTGATCAGCACTAGGCCGCGGGTGCGCGGGGTGATGCGGGCGCGGATGTCGTCGAGGTCCGGATACCAGTCAGCCCCTTCGTCGCAGCGATAGTGCACCGCATGGCCACCGGAGAGAGTGACGGCAGCAGTCCAGAGCGGGTAGTCGGGGGAGGGTACCAGCATCTCGTCGCCATTGTTGAGCAGCGCCTGCATCGCCATCACGATCAGCTCGCTGGCGCCGTTGCCGATGTAGATGTCGTCGATATCGACCTTGCGCATCCCTTTTTGCTGGTAGTACTGCATCACCGCTTTACGGGCAGAGAAGAGCCCCTTGGAGTCGCAGTAGCCCTGGCTCAGCGGCATGTTGAGGATCACATCCTTGATGATCTCTTCCGGCGCATCAAAGCCGAACGGGGCCGGGTTGCCGATGTTGAGCTTGAGAATACGGTGGCCTTCGTCTTCGAGACGGCGAGCCTCTTTATGCACCGGGCCGCGGATGTCATAGCAGACATCGTCGAGCTTGTGCGACTTGTCGATTGTGAACATGATGAGTGTGATTCCTTCCCCACAGGGACGCGTTAGCGAAAAAGGCGGTTTTTAGTATCAAATATCTTTTCCCCTATTCTTCACAGAATTGAATGCTAGAACAATCTTCTTTTTAGTAGAAATTCCTGATTTTTAGCCCCAAAACAGAGTTATTAAAAGGTTAAATTCAGCACGATCGTTTGTGCTTGGCAAGGTTCACCAGTGAAAGATGGGGGAGTGATTAACAAAGCTACTCTACTGTGTTGAAATCTTCACGCTCTCTGGCACGATTGGCTTGTGTAAAAAAGCCTCTTCATCGTCATTTCCGACGAGAAAAAGCTGATACAACTGGCACTGGCCAGCGCATATTTCCCCTTTCCCGTCCTGTTCTATCTGCAGAGGTATCCCATGCATGCACTCACACCCGGTCGCTATCGTCACTTCAAGGGAGGTTACTATCAGGTGCTGACCCTGGCCAGCCATACCGAGACAGGCGAGCAGCTGGTGATCTATCAGTCGGAACAGGATGGCGCCGTCTATGCCCGTCCAGTCGCCATGTTTATGGAGTGGATTGAGCATCAGGGTCAGGTGGTTAGCCGATTTTCGCCGATCAAGTGATCCGCTGGTGTGGCCCTGAACTGTTGTTCAACAAATAGACAGAACAGGTCTTTGGAGTCACAAGTTGTCGCATGAGGCTCCTTGTTGGCAACAGCCTCTGTGTGGCTTGCTACTGACAAATATCTCTATTAATCAACCAATTGTGACTTGAGTCACATTTTCTGGCGACTGGTAACCGGGTTCGCATCGGCTATTGCTGCTCCCATAATGCTGCGCGTGTTAACGCATGGCCCCTTTGCGGGCCTTTTTATCTCATCTTATCGGGAGACATAGTGTGAAACCTGTTGCAGCAGAGTTTTTGGGAACCTTCTGGCTGGTATTGGGAGGTTGTGGCAGTGCCGTGCTGGCTGCAGCCTTCCCCCATGTGGGGATCGGCCTCTTGGGCGTATCGCTGGCCTTCGGTCTGACCGTGCTGACCATGGCATTTGCCATCGGTCATATCTCCGGTTGCCACCTCAATCCGGCCGTCACCGTCGGTCTGTGGGCGGGTGGTCGTTTTCCGGCATCCGGTGTACTGCCTTATATCGTGGCGCAAGTGCTGGGTGGCATTGCCGCCGCTGCCGTGCTTTACGTGATTGCCAGCGGTCAGGCCGGGTTTGATCTCTCTGCCGGTTTTGCTTCCAACGGCTACGGTGAGCACTCTCCGGGTGGTTACAGTCTGACTGCCGCACTGGTGTGTGAAGTGGTGATGACCGGCTTCTTCCTGTTCGTCATCATGGGCGCTACCGACAGCCGTGCGCCAGCTGTGCTTGCTCCGGTTGCCATCGGCCTGTGCCTGACCCTGATCCATCTGGTGAGCATTCCGGTGACCAATACCTCGGTCAACCCGGCCCGCAGTACCGGCGTTGCGCTGTTTGTCGGTGACTGGGCGGTCAGCCAGCTGTGGTTGTTCTGGGTTGCCCCGATTGTCGGTGCCATTCTGGGTGCGCTGGCTTATCGCCTGGTGGCGACGGAGCAGAAGTAATCATTTGCGAAACAAAGTGTGGTATCGACACGCCTGAGGGCGTGTTTTTTGTTTCTGGAGGAGTGAGATAAGAGAACTCACCAAGCCAAACGTCAGAGTCCCTTGGCCTGCAGCATCTCTTTGTAGCGCTGATGGAGCAACTGGACGCGCTCCACATAAGCGCGCGTTTCCGCATAGGGTGGGATGCCGCCATGTTTTTGTACGGCGCCCGCCCCGGCGTTGTAGGCCGCGGTCGCCAGCGCAATGTTGCCGTCATACTGCTTGAGCAGTCCCGCTAGGTATTTCACCCCGCCGAAAATATTCTGTTCCGCCAGCAGGGCATTGCCGACCCCCAGCTCCCGCGCCGTGGCAGGCATTAGCTGGGTCAGCCCCATCGCCCCCTTGCGGGAGACCGCCAGTGGATTGAAAGCCGATTCGGCGTGAATGAGCGCTCGGATCAGTGCAGGCTCAACCTGATAGGTCTTTGCTGCTGCCTTGATGGTGCTGGCATAGTCATAGAGAAACAGTCCTGTGGTCTGCCAGTTGACGCTGGATTTGGGGTCGCAGGCGAAGCAGTCGTTGAACAGCAGCAGTTCGTAATGGCCCTGTTCGGGCGCCATATCGGAGTAACGTACTACCCCGTTTTGCTGCACCGATTTATAGACCTGGATCTGCTTCTTGCCGCCAGCGGCGGTTGCCGCCGTTTGAGCGGTTTCGGGTTGTGGGGCGGGCGCAGCATGATTGACCGGGCGCAAGGGAGAGGGGGCTGCGGTCAGGAAGACCACCTCCGCGGGAGGGGGCGTCTGGCTCCATCCATTCAAGGGGATCAACACCATCTGGCCTGCCAGCATCCATGCTTTCAACCGTCACACTCCTTCCCTGGATCATCATGTTGAGTAAAGCACCATGGCGAGTGCAGAACAAGCGTACAAACAGGGAGTTGTGAAGTGGAGGGGGGATTTGACCGAGGGACGGGGGGATGCCGGAGTATGGCCAGGAGAGGCGCCAAAAGGTGGAATTTTCCGGTAGCCAATGGTCATAAGCGTCTTAGGGAAGTGCTCCAGCATGCTCGCTTTTTTGTTAATAAAAGGCATGCTATCTTGCTGGTGTAAGCTGGTCTGGCTAGTTAGTTTCAATCTATCTTATCTACTGATTATAAAGGAATTTTTTTGTGTCAGGAATGCTGGCGAGGGAACTCATCTTCGAGGAGTACTGTGACGCCGATCTCTCTCTCATCAAGGATTATTACGAGACGACTTTTTCCCACTATGTGCCGGATCTGGCAGAGCGGGTCTTTGTCGTACGTGATGCTCACTGGCTGGTGGGGGCTGTTCGGTTGCGGGACGAGGAGGAGTTTTATCATCTGTGCGGCTTTCGTCTGTTGCCTCACTACCAGTCGCTGGGATTGGGTTCACGGCTGTTGCAGCACGCCTGTCACGGTCTGGAGGACAAACCGGTAGTCTGTCAGGTACTGCCTTTCGAGAAACCCTTCTATCTCAAGGCCGGTTTTGCCGATATCTCCCTCAACCAATTGAGCGGGTCACTTTTCTCCCTCTACGAGCGGCAGCAGCAGCAGGGTTATCAGGTGGAGCTGCTGGTACGGGATACCACCCAGCCCCTCCTGAATTGAGCGGTTTAGCGGGGTTTGGTCAGCAGGTGGATTTTGCCCGGTGACAGCTCCAGCCCCAGCAGGTTTTCTTTCAGCCAGGCTTGTTGCGGATCCTTGTCATCCAGTCGGTAAACCGGTTTGCTCTCAAGACGCTTCTCCATGCTCTGCAGCAGCATGTTGAGCATCAGCCCGAACTTTCTCTCTGCCGCCTCCGGTTCCAGCTTGTACTCCACCAGTTTCATGTTGTCGAGAAACAGCGCGCTCTGGCTCTTGTCATAGCGGGGTCTTGCCTCATAGGTCATCTGCAGGCGGGCGTCATATTCGGTATTGTCGGGCAGGGCGATCTTGAGCTTGCCCTTGCCATAGACTCGGGCGGTGTCTGGCTGTTGACGGCCAATCTGGACATCGCTCTGCTCCAGCTTCACATGGGCCTTTATGATGCCGGGCAGCTCCAGCTGTTTGTCGACTTGCACCTGGGATTGCAGGTACTGATTGATCTGCTGCTCATTGATGTCATATGAGCCTTGACCTAGCATGGCCAGGCTGAGCAGCATGGATTGCAGAATCATGGGGGCAACCTGATAGAATGGATTTGCCTTACAGCATACCATTCCTGACTGGCAGGATCTGCCGACCACTGTTTGTTGATGAAAAGGAGTTACCGTTGCTAAACGGTCTGGAACATGATCTCCACCTGCTGTTCTCCCGCTTTCTGGGCTGGCTGCTACTGCTTTTTCATACCGTTATCGTCGCGGGTGTGTCGTTTCGGGTAGTGATGAAACGCCGCCCCATCGGGGTGTCGCTGGCCTGGCTGGCGCTGATCTACGCCATTCCGTTTGCCGGCGTCGGCTTTTACTTGCTGTTTGGTGAAATCAAGTTGGGGCGCCGCCGCGCCGAGCGGGCACAGGCCATGTATCGCCCTTACGCTATCTGGATTCGTCAGTTGGCCCGCCTTTTCCCCCAGCATTGCTGCGAGGTGGGGGAAAAGGCCCAACCATTGCACGATCTGATCCAGGGGCGGTTGGCCATGCCGATGCTGTCCGGTAACCGGATGACTCTGCTCAGCCAACCCGACCAGATCCTGCATGAGATTGCTCAGGATATTCGCCGCTCGACGCTCTCATGCTATCTGGAGTTCTATATCTGGCATCCGGGCGGTGATGCCGACGAGGTGTGTGAAGCACTGATGGAAGTCGCGCTGTGCGGCGTGGATTGTCGTTTGTTGCTCGATTCGGTGGGCAGCAAGCACTTCTTCCGCTCCGGGTGGCCGAAAAAGCTGCGCAAGGCGGGGGTCAAGCTGGTGGAGGTGCTGCCGGTCGGCGCCTGGCGCATTCCGTTCCAGCGGCAGGATTTGCGAATGCACCGCAAGTTGGTGGTGATCGATGACAAGGTCGGCTATACCGGCTCCATGAACATGGTGGATCCCCGTTTTTTCAAGCAGGATGCCGGGGTCGGCCAGTGGGTCGACATCATGATCCGGGTGCAGGGGCCCATGGTGCCGCTGATGTGGTCGATCTTTGTCTGGGACTGGGAGATGGAGACCGGCGAGCGGCTGCTCGACAGTCTGCAGCATGAGCCGGAAGCCTGGCCCCAGACCAACTACCGCGCCCAGCTGATCCCGTCCGGCCCCTTCGTCGGCGGCGACTGCATCCAGCAGAGCCTGCTGCTGGCCATCTATCAGGCGCGCAGCCATCTGGTGCTGACGACCCCTTACTTTGTGCCCGACGATCCGCTGGCGGCCGCACTCAGTTCGGCGGCGGCGCGCGGGGTGCAGGTGCAGCTGGTGTTGCCGGCACGCAACGACTCCATCATGGCCAATTACGCCTGCAACGCCTTTATGGAGGAGCTGCTGGCGGCCGGGGTGGAGATCTACCGCTACGATGCCGGTCTGCTCCATACCAAGAGCGTGCTGGTGGATGATGACTTCGCGCTGGTGGGGACGGTCAATCTGGATCGGCGCAGCCTCTGGCTCAACTTCGAGGTGACCCTGCTGGTGGATAACCCCTCGTTCGTGGCCCAGATGACCCGGCTGGTACAGGGCTATATGGCGGAAGCCACCCCGATGACCCTGGCCCAATGGCAGGCCCGCCCCTGGTACAAGAAGGCGATGGAGAACATCTTCTATCTCTTCAGCCCCTTGCTGTGATGTTGTGGCGAGCCGCAAGAAAGTGGACTCGCCATCTGATTGGACTTGCCTAGCCCCGAGTCCGCCCCGTAGAGTGCAGTGACAACTCCCTGGAGACACATGGATATATGAAAAAGATAGTGGCCCTCGCCGTGGGTGCGGCACTGGTAGGTGGTGGTCTGGCTGCGTGTTGGTACACGGGCAACAGCTTCGACAACATCATGGCGGAGCAGATCGCCAAGGTAGAGCAAGAGACCGGTATCGATATGCAGTGGCAGCCGAGTAGCAGCAGCCTCTTCACCCGTGACGGGGTCCTGAAGGTCGTGGTGACGCCGGAGGAGCTGGCTGCCATTGACAGCGAGCTGGAGGGCAGTCAGTCCATCGAGTTGCAACTGGTGGTCAAGAGCCAGATCCTGCCGCTCTACATCAAGAGCCACCTCCTGCTCGATACCCATAATGGCACGCTAGCGCCGGTTTTCACCGCACTGGGCATGGAGCAGTGGGAACTCGGTCTGGAGTCGGTCACCAGTCTCTGGACCCAGGGTAACAGCAGCCGTTTCTGGGCCAATGAATTCAAGGTAAAACAGGGGCTGGACGAGTTCAGCTTCCTGCCCCTGAGCGGCGAGTTCCACGGCAATCTGGAGGGGAATGGTCACCTCACCATGACCTGGCAGGGGATGACGGTCCATGAAGAGCAGAGCAAGATGGACTTGGTGCTTGCCGATCTGAAAGGGAGTGCCGACATTGCCGAGATCAGCGGTGTGCTCCTCTCGCCCCAGAGCGAGATGACCCTCTCGGCCCTCACGGTACAACTGCCTGACAGCGTCAAGGTTGCCCTGCAGGGGATGACTACCGAGACTCAGCTGACCGGTGATGATGCCCAGACCCTCTCCAGCAGCTATCAGATGAAAATTGCCAAGCTGGATCTGGAGAACGAGACTGACACCCTGGCGGTGACCGACAGCAAGTTGGCGCTCAACCTCAACGGTCTGGATCTGGAAGGGTATCAGGGGCTGCAGGCCGCCGGTGGCAAGGGAGTTGAAGATGCCGCTATCCAGCAGGCGCTGGACAAGATGCTCAAACGTGGCGCGACCCTTGAACTGGCCGATCTCAGCGCCAAGCTCAACGGTGAGGCGGTGACCATGAAGGGGGACGTGAAGCTGGCCTCCACTTCGCTGGAGCAGCTGTTCAACAGCGACGCGGGAATGCAGGCCCTCTCCGGCGTGCTGCATGCCAGCCTCAGCGACAAGCTGGGCAAGGCGGTGCCGCAACTGGCCCCCATGCTCGATCAGCTGACCCAGATGGGTTATCTGAAGGCCGACAAGCAAGCGCTGACCTCCGAGCTGAAGCTGGAGAAGGGCGCGGTGACGGTAAACGATCTGCCGCTCTGACACTCGGCGCAGAAACAACAACGGCTCCCGCGGGAGCCGTTGTTGTTTCTGGCGTTTGCATATGGGCCGTGTGGGCGAATTACTTGAAGACCACCGTCTTGTTGCCGTAGACGAACACCCGCTCGTTCAGTACCAGCTCCAGCGCGCGGCTCAGCACCGATTTCTCCACATCCCGACCCGCCTTGGCCATGTCGTCCGCACTGAAGGCATGACCGACGTGGATCACGTCCTGTTCGACGATGGGGCCTTCATCCAGATCGTCGGTCACGAAGTGGGCGGTGGCGCCGATCAGCTTGACGCCGCGATCAAACGCCTGCCGGTAGGGGCGGGCACCGATGAAGGCGGGTAGGAAGGAGTGATGGATGTTGAGGATCTTGCGCGGGTAGGCCTCGACGAAGCTCGGGGTCAGCACCCGCATGTACTTGGCCAGGATCACATAGTCAGGCTCATAGCTGTCGATGATGGCGCGAACCTGCTCCTCATGCTCTGTCCGGCTCAGACCCTCGTGACTGACGGTGTGGAACGGGATATCGAACTTGCCGGTGAGCTCGGCCAGGGTGTCGTAGTTGCCGATCACCGCGACGATATCCATATCCAGCGCGCCCGCGTAGTTCTTCATCAGAATATCGCCGAGGCAGTGGGTCTCTTTGGTCACCAGGATGACGATGCGCTTCTTGCCCGCCTTGACCAGACGGCGCTGGGCACCGGTGGGCAGGGCATCATCGAGGTCGGCCAGCAGGGTCTCGTCGTTGAAGCGTCCCTCCAGCTCGGTACGCATGAAGAAGCGGCCATTCTCGTGATCCACAAACTCATCGTTCTTGATGATGTTGAGCTGGTGCTTGTAGCAGATGTTGGTGATCTTGGCGATGAGCCCTTTGGCATCCGGGCAATCCGTGAGCAGTATTTTCTTTTCCATCTCTGTCATTTTCCGTTTGTGGTGTTGGCGCTGCTGTCTGCGCCGGCAGCGTTGTTCAGGCTCTCTTTTCGGGCCCTGTTTTTTTGTTTCGGGAACTATGCCATAAACCGATCCGCGCCATAAAGAAATTCGCCAGTCATGGTCTTTCGTGCTGGCGAGCGGGCCGCAGAGCGGGATCCCGGGCGCAATGTTGAAACGCTTTTCAGCCTGCGGGGGATTTTGGCTGGTATCTGCAACCGTTTTTCTTTAGGCTGTCTGCGCTTATTCTCAGGGCGGGGTGCAATTCCCCACCGGCGGTATCCCGATTGACTCGGGGAGCCCGCGAGCGCCCGACTTGGCTGATTGCCGGGTCGGGGTCAGCAGATCCGGTGAGATGCCGGAGCCGACGGTCATAGTCCGGATGAAAGAGGATAAGACAGACCTTGCCGTGTTGGCCCTTGTGGGCTGGCCGCTGCATGCCCGTCTCTGTCTGCCTTTCCATGCCCTGATTCTGGTCCTTGTCTTGTTTAGGAGTTTTACCATGAATCAGTCTCTACTCAGTGAATTCGGTGATCCCGTTGCCCGTGTCGAAGCGGCTCTGTCTGCCTTGCGTGCCGGAGGCGGCGTGCTGGTGGCCGACGATGAAGATCGGGAGAACGAGGGCGACCTCATTTTCGCCGCCGAATCCATGACCAATGAACAGATGGCGATGATGATCCGCGAGTGCTCCGGCATCGTCTGCCTCTGCCTGCCCGACGAGCGGGTTCGCCAGCTCGAACTGCCGATGATGGTGGAGGCCAACTCCAGCCACTACCAGACCGCCTTTACCGTGACCATCGAAGCGGCGCAGGGGGTCACGACCGGTGTCTCGGCGGCTGATCGCATCACCACCATCCGCGCGGCTATCGCTGACGGCGCCAAACCGGGTGATCTGCATCGCCCGGGTCATGTTTTCCCGCTGCGGGCGCGAACCGGTGGGGTGCTTACCCGCCGTGGTCATACCGAAGCGACGGTCGATCTGATGCAGCTGGCTGGCCTCAAACCGTTTGGTGTGTTGTGTGAATTGACCAAAGAAGATGGCTCGATGGCGCGTCTGCCAGACCTGGTTGCGTTCGGTCGCAAGCACCAAATGCCGGTGCTGACCATCGAGGATCTGGTGCAATATCGTCAATTGTTGTCAGAACGTACAGCCTGAGCCTCATACGAAATTGTAATAAGGCAAAAATTTGGTTAACCTTTGTCCGTGCCCCCACCACACGACACTCATTTTTTAGACGAATCTGGACAAAAACTGTTCATTCAAAAAAAAATGAGGGTTTTAATGCATTTATCTGTGGTGGGGACTATGCAAAGTAGGATTTTTTTGTGCCATAATCACGCCGCTTGCTAAACGTCTGGCGAGTTCAAGGGAGCTTTAAAAATGAAAAAATTGTTGTTGGTAGGTGTTGTTGGTCTGTCCGCTCTGCTGGGCGGTTGTGCAAACACCAGCGAACTGGAAACTTCCGTTCAGAATCTGTCTAACAAAGTTGACCAACTGGCTCAAGATGTTAGCGCAGTTCGTGCTGATCAGTCCAAAATCGCTGCTGATGTTGCCGAAGCCAAGCAAGAAGCTATGCGTGCTAACCAGCGCATCGACAACATGGCTACTTCCTACAAGAAGTAATCCATGCGAAAAAAATGGCGCAGTTTTGCGCCATTTTTTTTTGCCTGAAATTCACAGTATCTCCACTATTCCCACAGTACCTTCTTCGTACTTGACCCATGAGGTCATGCCGGTCTCCCGGCACTCCCCCATCATTACCAGCCAGTTCGATTCCGATCAGTAGAGCAGACTATAGAGTTTGCGACGGTAGCTCTGCGCCTGTGGTGTGTTACCCATAGTGGCGAGAATATCGAGATAGGTCTTTCTGGCTTCGCCGAATGCCAAGTCCCGTTTGAGGATCGCCAGCAGCAGTTCCAATGCCTCTTCCTGACGGCCGGCCTGGTTGTATTGCACAGCAAGTTCTTGTGCCAGACCAAAATCATCAGGCTGTTCTGCATGACGGGCTTCCAGCGCGCGCAGTTCCGGGCTGTCTGCCGCTTGCAGGGCCAGCGCCAGTCGTGAGCTCAGGGTATGGAAGTGACTTTCCTGTGCCACCATCGGGATGGTGCCGAGGCGCTCCTGCGCTTCATCCAGCAGGTTGAGGTCGAGTGCGGCCTGAATGAGCCACAGGCTGATGTCGTGACGTTCAGGGGCCAGCTGGTGTGCCTTGGTCAGATGGGCATAGGCGATGCTGGGCTGCTCGTCAGCCAGTGCCTGTTGCCCCTTGGCCAGCAACTCTTCCTCTTCTTTGGGGGTGAAGGCGGCGAAATACTGGCGCAGGGTGGCTTCATCCTGCGGCCCTTCGATGATCCCCTGTTCGTCAGGGCGACCCTGATGGAACAGCACCAATGCGGGTAGGGCGCGCAGGCCGAGCTGGCTGGCGAGCGGTTGAAACTGGGGATCGTTCATATCCACCTTGGCCAGGGTGACCTGCTCATTGGCGGGCCCAACCAGTGATTCGATCAGCGGTGTCATCCCCTGACACTCCGGCATCTGCGGAGCATGGAAATAGATTACGACCGGCTTCTTCATGGAGGCATCGATCAGTTCAGCGTGAAAATTCTGGGGAGTAATGTCGACGATCATGAGTTGGACTCTTCAGAAAGGGTGTTGAGTAACATGGGGTTGAGTGACTGGTAATTCAAGCGCTCATCAAGCCGGTAAAAGGTCACGGGGGTTGCCGCCGCCGCGAGACTGAGCCAGCCGCTGGCAAAGGGCCAATCCTGTACCTGATAAGGGGTGTCATCCAACCGGTTGTCGAGTCGCCACCCTTCATCCGGGAGAAACCGCACCTTCTCCAGCCCCGCCGCTATGCCGCCACCGTGGGCTTTCAGTACCGCCTCCTTGCGTGACCAGAGCCGGTAGAAGGCACTCTCCTGCTCTGGAGCAGGCAGCGCGCAGAGCCACTCATATTCACTCTGTGCATAAAACCGGCGGGCCAGGGGGAGGGGGTGATGCCGCCGTTTGCCCAGTTCGATATCCACCCCAAGCTGCCCCTGCGGGCAGAGCGCCAACACCAGCCAGCTGCCACTGTGGCTCAGATTGAACTGCCAAGCATCATCATGCAGTCGGGGCTTGCCGTGGGGGCCGTTGCAAAATTGCAGGCTGGCGGCAGGGCGTTGCAGCCTCTCGGACAACAGCTGGCGCAGCAGGGCGCGGCTCACCAGATATTCCTGACGCCGTTCAGGATGGGTCATGGTTTGCCAGATATGCAGCTCATCGGTTGACAACCATTCAGGCAATTGAGCAAGCAGTGCCTGGCATACCCTGGCTGGTTTTAACAAAAAAAGATCGGTTTCGATCATGATTTTTCACTTTAAAAAGGTGCTGAAGCAGGGATAAAAGCCAGTTATCTATGAGGCCAAAGGTCCTTTTTGCGATTGTATATTGTTTGGGCATGATCACATTAATTATGAAAAATCGTGCATTTCCTTGCAAAAATGTGAGCTTGATAGGGATTTTCACTTGCCTCGATAGAATTCTTGGATATAGTCGGGTGCTGTTGCCTTATAAATTGCCCTTTGGGGCCGTATTTTAACAAGATTTACTATTTTGCGGGGATAAAGGATTGCGCTACCTGATGCTACTGCTGGTCGCGCTCGGAATGGCGGGTTGTGCTTCGGCACCCCAACCCGAGGTCGCGAGCAAGATCGAAGTTTCCATGATGGAACCCGTTATTGAACCGGAAGCTTCGCAGACACCCGATGTGAATGAAATCCTGACAGTATACAAAGAGTGGCGCGGTACCCCTTACCGCTACGGTGGTACAACCGAACGTGGTATCGATTGTTCCGCCTTCGCCCGTGAAGTGTTTCGCAATGCGGTCGGTATTGAACTTCCCCGCGATACCCGCTCTCAAGTTCACGAAGGGACGCGCGTTTCCAAGCAGGATCTGGTCGAAGGTGATCTGGTCTTCTTCAAAATCAATCGTCGTCTCAACCACGTTGGTATCTATGTCGGGAATGGCGAATTCATTCACGCCTCGACTCGAGCCGGTGTGACCCGCTCCAAGCTGGACAGCCAATACTGGCGCAGCAAGTTCTGGCAAGCTCGCCGGATCGATATCTGAGTCAGGCTGGACAAACGGCTCGCAGTACGGACTGTTTTTCCAACCTCACTTGAACCGGGCTCGATAGCCCGGTTTTTTATTGCCCTCGTTTAGACTTTCCCGAGTCAAATCACTATAGTGTGGGCCCGTTTTCTTCGGCAGGCTCAGCATGAAACCCCGCATCCCATCAGCCGGTGGCCCCAAGTCGGGCGACCGCAAATCCGGACTTCACTCCCGTAATCGCCATCAGACGGGTTACGACTTTGAGGCGCTTTGCCTGCGAACTCCCGAATTGGCCGCTCATGTCTTTATCAATGACTACGGCACCCGCACCATCGATTTTTCCAATCCCGATGCAGTGAAGACCCTCAATCGCGCCCTGCTGGCCCATCACTACGGGATTGCCCACTGGGACTTGCCTGCCGGTTACCTCTGCCCACCCATCCCGGGACGGGTGGACTACCTGCACTGGGCGGCCGACCTGCTGGCCGAGAGCGCAGGCCAGCTCCCTACCGGCAAGGGGGTGAGGGTGCTGGATATCGGGGTGGGGGCAAACTGCATCTATCCGCTGCTCGGCTGCCGCGAATATGGCTGGCGTTTTGTGGGATCGGATATCGATCCGGTCTCGGTCAAGGCTGCCACCCTGCTGGCCAAGAGCAACGGACTCGGCAACCTGATTGAGTGCCGCCTGCAGGGTAACCCCAACCATGTGTTTCGCGGCATCATAGGGCCGAAGGAGCGCTTCGCCCTGACGCTATGCAATCCGCCGTTCCATGCGTCGCTGGAGGAGGCAAGCAGGGGAACGGAGCGCAAGCTGCGCAATCTGGGCAAGGAGGTGACAGGCGCCCCTGTGCTCAACTTCGGCGGCCAGAAGGCCGAGCTCTGGTGCGAAGGGGGTGAGGCGGCGTTTCTGGCCAACATGATTGCCCAGAGCAAGGAGTTTGCTACTCAGTGCCTCTGGTTCAGCTCGCTGGTGTCGAAAAAAGAGAACCTGCCGGGGGCGAAAAAGGCGTTGAGCCGGGTGGGGGCGCGTCAGGTACGGGTGATCGACATGGCGCAGGGCAACAAGGTGAGCCGGATCCTCGCCTGGTCCTTTCTGGATGAGGAGGGATTGCGTAGCGGCTGGTCGAGCGCGCGCTGAGTCCCCACCACAAGGCCCGATGAGGGCCTTTTTTCATGATGAGCCCCGCGAATTTCCCCTGCTGGCGGCATCTTTGGCAATCGATTTCCTCATTGGTAGATCGTGCTGGTTTACATGGTGTAAGTAGTTACTTCCGCCTTGGTACAGGTGTACGCCGAGATTTTTTTGCACTTACAGCTGAAACTTTAATAAAATAGGACTGGTTAGACCTCTTTACAGGCATTGAATCAAATAGGGATCGGTAGATGAAAGTTGTCGATTTTCTGAAGCGCAAGCGCGAAATTCTGGCGCAGCACCCCTTTGAGCTCAAGGATTGGCTCTCTCCGGCGATCCGCGACTACTGGCGTGAGTTTCAGCAAAAGGCACATCTTCACCCTTTGCTGGGTCGTGTGCTGGACTTGCAAGCCGAGTCCCAGAGCGAGCAGCAACAGGATGCAGCAACCGTGGCACAAGTAGCCAACGGTCAGCCTGCCGTGGCTCAGGAACCCGCAGTTGAGCTGGGGGCCGAGGCGGCCGAGCTTTATGCTGCCCTGCAGGCCCGCATTGGTGAAGAGACCCATGTCGGCGAGTGGCTGCACGTCAGCCAGCAGATGATCGATCAGTTTGCTGCAGTGACTGGGGATCATCAGTGGATCCACACCGATCCGGAGCGCGCGGCCGCCGAGTCGCCCTTCAAGACCACCATCGCCCACGGCTTCCTGACCCTGGCGCTGCTGCCGCAGTTGACCGGCTCGGTCGATGAGGCCACCCCCGAGTTCCCGACCGCCCGCATGGTGGTGAACTTCGGGCTGGATCAGGTACGTTTCCCGTACCCCATCAAGGTGGACAGCAACATCCGCGCCCGAACCAAGCTGGCCCGGGTCACCCCCATCAAGGGTGGGCTGGAGCTGCTCAAAGAGATCAAGGTGGAGATCGAAGGGGTCCGCCGCCCGGGTTGCGTCATCGAGTCGGTGACCCGCATCTACTTCTGAGCCCCTCATCGGCATGAATGGTGAAACGGGCCCGCTGTCGTGTGCAACGAACAGCGGGCGCGTTTTTTTGCCTGTTTGTTGCAAGGGTTGAGGCGTCAGCCATAGCGCGCCGACCCCAGCTTGATATGACTCACAAAACTGTGCGCCCTGCAGTTAGCCAGCTCTCATTTTGGCGAGTTGGCCGCGTGAGGCGATAGCATGTTATGCCACTATTGGCTTCTTACTCCCGATCCTGGAGACAATAGTGCCCATCAATAACAAGATTATTCTGCCACTGCTGCTGAGCCTCACCATCCTGCTGATCCCGACCCACTGGATCCCGCTGGAGGGGATCACCGTCATCGAGCAGCGGGTCGTGGCCATTTTCGTGCTGGCCGCCCTCTGCTGGATCCTGGAGCCCATCCCTATCTTTGCTACCTCGGTGCTGATCATCGTGCTGGAGCTGCTGCTGCTCTCCGACAAGGGGCTCTGGTTCATGACTGCCGACAAGGCCGAACCGGGGTTTGGTGAGCTGCTCAAGTCCACCGAGGTGATGGCGACCTTTGCCTCGCCGGTCATCATGCTGTTTCTCGGCGGTTTTTTCCTCGCCATTGCGGCGACCAAATACCATCTGGACGTCAATCTGGCGCGGGTGTTGCTGCGCCCGTTTGGTCAGGATCCCCGGATCGTCATGCTGGGGCTGATGTTGATCACCGCCACCTTCTCCATGTTTATGAGCAATACCGCCACCACCGCCATGATGCTGGCCATCCTTACCCCTGTGCTGGCGGCATTTCCCGACAAGGACCCGGCCAAAGTCGGCTTTGTGCTGGCCATTCCGCTGGCGGCCAACCTCGGCGGGATCGGCACTCCCATCGGTACTCCGCCCAACGCAGTGGCCCTCAAATACCTGACCGGCGAGCATGCCATCTCGTTCGGTCAGTGGATGGGATTTGCGGTGCCCTTTGTGGTGTTGCTGTTGCTGCTTGGCTGGTTCCTGCTGGGGCGCTTCTTCCCGAGTTCCCTCAAGCGGATGGATCTCAAGATTGAGGGGCGCTTTATGCAGACCCCCCGCGCCTGGGTGGTCTACCTCACCTTTATCACCACCATAGTACTCTGGCTGCTGGGGGATCTGCACGGCATGAGCTCCTACGTGGTCGCCATGATCCCGGTGGCAGTGTTCCTGACCACCGGCATCATCACCAAGGACGATCTGCACAAGATCTCCCTCGATGTGCTCTGGCTGGTCTCGGGTGGTATCGCGCTGGGGCTGGCGCTGGAGGACTCCGGGTTGGCCGAGCGGCTCATCACCCACATTCCGTTCCACGAATACTCCACGCTGGCGGTGCTGATTGGTGCCTGTCTGCTGGCAGTGGTGATGGCCAACTTCATGTCCAACACCGCAACCGCCAATCTGTTGCTGCCACTGGTGGCGGCACTGGCGGTCAGCATGCCGGAGCTGGCCGAGTGGGGCGGCAGCCACACCTTGATCCTGGCGGTCACCATTTCGGTTTCGCTCGGGATGTCGCTGCCCATCAGTACCCCGCCCAATGCGCTGGCCCACGCCACCGGTCTGGTGGAGAGTCACCAGATGGTGCGCATCGGCGTCATCATGGGGTTGGTCGGCACCCTGCTGGCGATGGTATGGATCTACCAGATTGCCGCCTGGGGGCTGATCTAGCGAGCCTGTCTGCCTAAAGCAAAGAGGAGCCGAATTGGCTCCTCTTTGCGTGTTGGGGATCCGGGGCTAGAAACTGACGCCAAGGCTGAGCAGGTGTCTTAATTCGCTCTCGCGGGGTTCCGGGCTGCCTGTGTCGACAAGGATGTCAGCATCTTCCCAATTCAGCTCACTCGACCAGGAGAGGCGCAGATGGTCATTGAAGTAGTAGCGCAACCCTATGCTGCCTTTCAGGTCCTGATTACGGGTGACATAGGGGGAGGGTTGTGCCAGATATTTCAGATAGCGCCCCTGGCTGAACAGTTCCATTTTCTCCTGCCAGAGGGAGAAAGGTTGGCGATAATCCCAGTTCAGGCCAGCGAAGGGGTAGTCTATGACCCGTTCACCCAGAAAAACGCCGGTGATCTTGCTATCTTCACGGAAGTAGAGCCGACTTAGCCCCCCTTGGGCCATCAGCTCCAGTCGGCGGCGCTTGTCGTTCCAAAAGCGATAGCCAGGCCCCGAGCCATAGTCCATGTAGAGATAGCGATCTTTATCCAGCATGTCATATTCGGCATCGAGTGAGGTACGCAAGAACCACTGCTGGTTGAAGAAGTAGTCCAGCGTAGGGTTGAGCTGATAATCATGGCTGTCGGTGACGTTGTCAGCGGTCTCATAGGTGTATTCACCGGAGAAGCTGTAACGCCAGTCCAGATTGGCCAGCTCGCTTTTCCACTTGAGGTTGACGTTGTTGGTCTGCTTGTCATTCTGTTTGAGTTTGACATTGAGATCGCCGCTGCCGGTCCAGAGCCAGGCGTTGCGTTCATCCTGGTCATCCTCGAACAGCTTGAGCCCACCCTTTGCCGTCGCCTTGGGTTTGTCCTCTTTATCGATACGCCAGCGTTTGATGGCCTCTCGCTGGACGGTGACTGCGCCGCTGTAGGGAAGGGCGATGCGCACCGACTGTTCGGTCACCTCCTCGATGTTGCCGGTCAGACGATCGCCATTGTTCATCCAGAGAATGTCCTTGGCCCACAAGGAGTGACAGACCAACAGGAGCAGGAGGGGCAGGAATTTCATGAGGTAAGGTGACTCCGGTGCGACTCGGGCGCTGGTGACTTAACCACTGACAAGTTGGCTGCTGATGGGGCGGGGCAGGCCATTTTTGCTCTCCAGCGCCGCCGTCACCTCATCCTGCATCACGTCAGGTGCACTGATAAAGCTCTCTATGGCCGGAGATAGCACCAGCGGGGCGCCATTTTCAAGCTCCTCTTCGGTGCGGGAGAGCGGGGAGTGCACCTCCAGCCAGCGCCTACCATCCGGTTCGATGGCGACCTTGACCGGTTGATTGATGACCCGCACCGGCGTGCCGATCGGCACAATCTTGAACAGGGCCTCAATATCGTCAGGTCGCAGCCGGATGCAGCCTGCACTTACCCGCAGGCCAACGCCAAAATCCTTGTTGGTGCCGTGGATCAGGTAGTCGCGCTTGCCATAGCCAAGGCGCATGGCGAACTTGCCGAGGGGATTCTCCGGGCCGGGGGGCACCACGGCGGGCAGGGTGATCCCTTTTTGCTCCAGCCAGGATTTGCGCACCATGGGGCCGGGAACCCAGGTCGGGTTGGGATTCTTCTCGATGACGGTGGTGGTCATCTCGGGTGTTTCGCGGCCGATATCGCCAATCCCGATGGGCAGCACGATGACCTCGTTCTTCCCTTTGGGGAAGTAGTAGAGGCGCAGTTCGGGCAGATTGATGACGATCCCCTCGCGAGGCACATCAGGCAGCAGCATCTGGGTGGGCAGCGTCAAGCGGGTGCCCGGCTTGGGTAAATAGGGGTCTACACCCGGATTTGCTTCAAGCAGCGCCAAAAATCCAATTTGTGTATTTTTGCCAACCAGCTCCAGATGTTCATTCTGCTGGATGATGTAATCCTCCAGCTCACCGATTAGGCGACTCCCGGCAGGTGGCAGCGGGTAGCGTTTGGCCTCTGCCGGCGTGGCGCAGAGCAGGATCGCTGCCAGCAGCAGGGAAAGGGCGGGCGTTATGGAGAGGGGGATGAGTTTCGGCAATCGCATAAGGAGATCCATCAGTTCAATCGGGGCGGAACATCATCAACACAGCCGCCAGGATGGCGCGATTGTTCCTCAATCAGCCCATGATTACCAGCTTGCCGCGCACCCGCAATGATGTGGGGATACATAGGAAACCAGCCAAAATCGGCATCACCCATAAATTTGAGTGCCAAGCAGGAAAAAGAGGCGCCTCATGGCAATGGGGGAATATCACGACGTGGATAATGGCCGGGTGTGCGAGCGGGTGGATACAGAGCCATACAAGAGTGGCCTCGCGACGCAGGCCGTGCGTGAAGCATTGTGAGCCTGCTCCCAGATAGCTGATTCAGCCATTTGATATCTAAGAAATTTTTATTGCATCCTCGGTCCAGCTCGGGTAAAAATCTCATCCCACGGAGAGATGCCGGAGTGGCCGAACGGGATTGACTCGAAATCAATTGTGGCAGCAATGCCACCCAGGGTTCGAATCCCTGTCTCTCCGCCACATACCAAGCCCAAGCAATTAAATTGCTTGGGCTTTTTCGTTTCGTGTGATGCCTGATATGCCATCTGATGTTGGCGGGCTTGAAGCGTCCCCTCTATCGACCACCTGTTAGTCGACTCGAGCCCATATCGAGATGTCTTATCGTCGTGCAATAGGGGCCCCCTTTTACTTGCCCGATCGCCTATCGGTTGCAAGGTTGGCCCCAACGGCTTGCTCGCCAGTCATGATGGCGACACAATGGAGTCCCTTTGGTTGGCCGCTCGCAGCTGGGGCTCGTGGCCGAATGGCCAGCGATAGTATGAGCGCGCCCGAGTGTTATGGGCCGGTGACAACGGGAAACATGGCGAGAACAGGAGCAAAAGAGGATGAGGGAAGGGCTTGAATGGTTCTGGCTCAATGAACCGGCCGAATGGCACAAAACAAGCGACGGCTTGCTGGTGGTAACGGACAAGCAGACCGATTTTTGGCGCAGCACCTGGTATGGTTTCGAGCGCCACAGTGGGCATCTCTATGGCTGTGAGGTCGAGGGGGAATTTACCTTTCAGGTCTGTGTCGAAGGGGAGTTCACGACCCTCTACGATCAGGCGGGGCTGATGTTGCTGCAAGACGAGGCGCACTGGCTCAAAGCGGGGATAGAGTACAACGATGCCCAACCGATGATCGGCAGCGTGCTCACCAATCAGCGATCTGACTGGGCCACCGGTATTTTCAGCGGCAATCCGCGCCGTTTCTGGCTGCGCCTGACCCGGCTGGCCGATTGTCTGCGTCTGCAATACTCCACCGATGGTGAGGTGTGGCCACTGCTGCGGCTCGCTCCGTTCCCGCCAGGCGAGCGCTGCTTTATCGGGGTGATGTGCTGCACCCCCGAGCGGCAGGGGTTGGTGGTGCGTTTTTCGGATCTGCGCCTCACGCCGCCCCTGGGCAAGGCACTGCATGATTTGAGCTAGCCAGCCCATGGCTGGCATTGCGTGTCAACCGGCAGAGTGAACAATGCCGTCGGCCTGTAGCGTCATTCGCAGGGTCTATCGAGCGGGAGGGGCGTTGCCCTCCCGCTTTTTTACACCGGTAGGTCGGGAATGGCGGGTGGCTGTGATGGGCAAGCCTTGGCAAGCAACGTCGAAAAGCATGCGGTATGCGATGTAGCAGACACAAGTTACCGGAACTGGGATCTCGATCGGGACAACAGGACTTTTGTCCTGCAAGGGGAGGTGGGGTGGCGGCTAGGATGGCCACATCAAAACAATAAAACGAGTCAAACTGGAGCACAACAACCATGACCGCTCATATCAATGCCAACCCGGGCGATTTCGCCGAGACCGTCATTATGCCGGGGGACCCGCTGCGGGCCCGCTATATCGCCGAGACCTTTCTGACCAATGCACGCGAGGTGACCAATGTGCGCAATATGCTGGGCTACACCGGCTATTACAACGGCCAGCGCATCTCGGTGATGGGCCACGGCATGGGGATCCCCTCCATGGTGCTCTACGCCCACGAGCTGGTGAACGACTTCGGGGTCAAGCGCATCATCCGCATCGGCAGTCTGGGAGCGACCCAGCGCCACGTGCAGATGCGCGACGTCATTCTGGCGCAGGCGGCGGGCACAGATTCCCCGACCAATGCCAAGCGCAGCGCCGGTTACCAGATGGCGACCTCGGCCGACTTTGCCCTGCTGCACAAGGCGTTTACCAAGGCGCAGGAGAAGGCGATTCCGGTCAAGGTGGGCAATATCTTCACCGGCGACCTCTATTACGATCCGGACGAAAACCTCATTCCGGCGCTGGAGAAGTTCGGCGTGCTTGGCATCGACATGGAGGTGGCCGGTCTCTACGGGCTGGCCCATCAGCAGGGGATAGAGGCGCTCGCCATCCTGACTGTCTCCGACCACTGCCTGACCGGTGAAGAGACCACTGCCGAAGAGCGGCAACTCTCCTTCAACCAGATGATCGAGCTGGCGCTGCACACCGCGCTGTAAGCGCCGCAGTCCGCCCACCCCTGCACGCACCCTGACCCCAAGAGAGATCCAATATGAACAATAAGCTCTCCCTCACTGCCATCAGCTTCCTGGCCAACTTTGTGATGGCCGGTTTTGCGACCCAGTTCGGCATGCTGATCGACCCCATCGCCGCCAAGTTCGGCGCCGACGTCAATCAGGTGGCCTCCATCTTCTCCCTGCTCAACGGCGGGGCGCTGGCGGGCACCATTGCCGCCTTCTTCCTTATCGAGAAGGTGGGGCTCAAGCGGATGACCCTGCTCTGCTACGGCCTGATCGCGCTGGCGGCGGCTTCGCTCCATCTGACCGGCTCGCTCTATGTGGTGATGGCTGCCATGACGGTGATCGGCCTGTGTGGCGGGGTGGGACTCTGCATTGCAGGGACGCTGGTGGTGAGCGTCTGGCAGGCGCGGATGCAGAGCACCATGCTGGTGGTGCAGGATGCCACCTTCAACGTGGCCGGGGTGGTCTTCCCGCTTATCACCACCTACACCCTGACTCACGCCATGGCGTGGAGCTGGAGCTATCTGGCGGTGGGTGTGGTGGCGCTGGCGACCATGCTGGTGGCGGTGCTGACCAACTTCCGCAGCTGCGAGGCGGGTGGCGAGAGCGCAGGCAACGAGCACTCGGAGTGGAACCTCGGCATCATCAGCGGCGGGTTGGGGCTCTTTCTAGGCATGCTGGCGCTCTACACCTTCCTCACCTGGGCGCCCATGTTCGTGAAGAATAAGTTCGGCATCCCCTTCGAGGAGGCGGGCAACATCATCACCCAATACTGGACGGCTGCCCTGCTCGGCGCACTGGTCTCCACCGCCATCGTGACCCGCATTGCGATCCGAACCTTCCTGCTGGTGATCATCACCCTAGCGATGGGGATGACGGCGCTCATCGTTACCACCGATAACATGAGCCAGTTGCCATACCTCACCTATGGTTACGGCTTTGTCTGCGCGGCGCTCTACAACGCCTTTATCGCCTACGGGGTGTCGTTTGTGCGCCAGGCGTCGAGCAAGAACGTCTCCTACATCCTCATCAGCGGCAGCGCGGGGGCCATGTTCAGCCCGGCCATCAGCGCCCTGTTCGAGCAGGTGATCGGTCTGCAGGCGGTGATGTACGCCATCCCGCTTATCTATGGCGTGATCCTCGCCATGTTGGTGGCTTCACTGCGCATGGCCCGGCCGCAGCCTTGTCTCGCCTGAGCGGGAGAGTAAACAGCAAGAGGGGCGGTATCGACCGCCCCTTTTTTTGTTGCTGTTCAGTCGGCGACTTATGGCTGCTCCAGAAAGGCCCTGAGCCCCGCCAGATCGCGGATCTGCAATCCCTCCTCGCCGCGCTCCACCAGTCCCTTGTCTATCAGCTCTTTCACCGCCCGCCGGTAGACCCGGTCGGTCGTGCCGAAGCGTTCCGCCTCCTGATACCCCTTGCGAAAGCCGCTCACCGGGTTGTGGTGGCAGTGGCTGTGATAGAGGTCGAGGGCGATGTTGTAGCTGATGGGGTAGAGCATGCGGCAGGTGAAGATATCCACCGTGTCCTGATAGTCGATGGCAATGGCGGTGGCAAAGAAGAGCGCCACCTTGGGGTGGGCGACCAGCGCCTGCTCCAGCTGCTCGCCGTCGATGCGGGCCACTTCCAGCGGCTCCTCGGCGATGATGTCGAGCTGGCAGCGGTAGCCGGTGAAGAACTCCATCTCGCCAAACAGCTGGTTGTCGCACTCCAGGGTGCCGAGCTGAAAGCGGCGGCCATTCATGGCGGTGTGGCCCATGGCGATGCGGCCGCCCGGTACCAGCACCAGATCCCGCAATAGCTCCCCCTGACGCATCAGGGGCTCCCCCTCGGGGATCAGATGCTGCTCCGTGATGCAGGATTGCACTACCTGCACGATAAGATCATGACTGGCCTGCCAGTGGGGCTGAAAGCGTCCCTTGAGAAGGGGTTTGAGTTGCATGGGATTTCGAGTCGTCGCCAAACAGAAACGACTATTACACACCCTTGCATACGGATATGCCAGTTTTGTACCGCAAAGTGGGGCTTACTGGTGTAGAAGTGCAATCTGGAAGCATAAAAAAGCGCCCGAAGGCGCTTTTTCATTGAGCGGTGGTCAGCAAGGGTTAGCTAATCAGGCTGGCCCACAGGTCATATTCGTCGGATTCGTCGATCCGCACCTTGACCATGTCGCCCGGCTTGAGGCCGGTTTCGCCGTTGAGGTAGACCAGACCGTCGATCTCCGGCGCATCGGCGAAGGAGCGGCCAGTGGCACCCTCTTCGTCCACTTCGTCGATGATAACGGTCATCTCCTGGCCCACTTTGCGGGCCAGCTTGCGGATGGAGACCTGCTGTTGCAGCTCCATAAAGCGCTGGAAGCGCTCTTCCTGAATCTCTTCCGGCACCGGGTCCGGCAGCTCGTTGGCCAGCGCCCCTTCGACCGGGCTGTATTTGAAGCAGCCGACCCGATCCAGCTCCGCCTTGTCGATAAAGTCCAGCAGCATCTGGAAATCTTCCTCGGTCTCGCCCGGGAAGCCAACGATAAAGGTGGAGCGCAGGGTGATCTGCGGGCAGATTTCGCGCCACTTCTGGATCCGCTCCAGAGTGCGCTCGACAGTACCCGGGCGTTTCATCAGTTTCAGGATGCGCGGGCTGGCGTGCTGCAACGGAATATCGAGGTAGGGCAGTACCTTGCCATCGCGCATCAGCGGGATGACGTCATCTACGTGTGGGTAGGGGTAGACGTAGTGCAGACGTACCCAGATATCGAGCTTGGCCAGCTCTTCGCACAGGGCGACCATGCTGGTCTTGACCGGCATACCGTCGTAGAAACCGGTGCGGTGTTTCACATCGACGCCGTAGGCGGAGGTGTCCTGGGAGATCACCAGCAGCTCCTTCACGCCCGCCTCTTTCAGGCGCTTGGCTTCGGCCAGCACGTCGCCGATGGGGCGGCTCACCAGATCCCCGCGCATGGAGGGGATGATGCAGAAGGTGCAGCGGTGGTTGCACCCCTCGGAAATCTTCAGATAGGCGTAGTGGCGCGGGGTCAGCTTGACGCCGTGGGCCGGTACCAGACTGGTGAAGGGGTTGTGCTGCGGCTTCTCCACATATTTGTGGACGTGACCCAGCACCTCTTCATAGGCGTGGGGGCCGGTGATCTCGAGCACCTTGGGGTGGATCTCGCGGATCTGGTTCTCTTTGGCGCCAAGGCAGCCGGTGACGATCACCTTGCCGTTCTCGGCCAGCGCTTCGCCGATCGCTTCCAGCGACTCTTGCACCGCGCTGTCGATAAAGCCGCAGGTGTTGACGACGACCAGCTCGGCATCGTCATAGCTGGGCACCACATCGTACCCTTCGGTACGCAGCTGGGTCAGGATGCGTTCTGAATCGACCAGGTTTTTGGGGCAACCCAAGGAGACGAATCCTACTTTGGGGGCCTGTTTTGTGTTGGACATCGCTCAATCACTCTTAGGTGGCTCTTCTTTAAGGGCGCGGATTTTACCGGAATGGTTAACCAAAAACTATACAGCCAGCATGGCAGAACCTAACAATATCTCCGAGTGGGCAGGATTGGGCCGTGCGAATAGCGGCTGATGGTGGAGCCCTGACTGGCGCGCAGTCCCTGCTGCACAGGTTTGTGGCTGGCAATATGCATTGCTGACTTATTAGTCAATTTCGCGGTCTGTGGCTGGGAACCCTGTCACGGGTGCCCCTATACTCCCATCATGGTGATCCGGTGGAGAAGGCAATGGAAAGTTCATTTGGCGAAAGAATGCAGAATCTGCACGCTACGCTACGCGAGCGTTTTGACAAGCTGAGTCGGGTGGCCATTGCGATTTACGATCCCCATACCGATCAGCTCAAGACCTTCGCCCACAGCACCGAGGGGCCCTCGCCGCTGGTGCAGTATGAGGTGAAGCTGAGCGATGTTCCCTCCTTGCGCTATCTGGCGGAGCACAAGCACCCCCGGGTGCTTGGCAATCTCGATGCCCTGCGTGGTTCCGCGTCGGAACACAGCCGCAAGCTGCTGGAGGCGGGCTATGCCTCCAGCTATACCGAGCCGCTGTTGTTCAACAGCAAGCTGTTTGGTTTTCTGTTTTGCGATGCCATGGAGCCGGGCTATTTCGATGAGTCGATCCAAAGCGAGCTGTCGGCCTATGCCCAGATGTTGTCCGCCATCATTGCGGTGGAGTTCTTCTCTATTCAGACCCTCGGCGGCGCGCTGACCACGGCACGGGAGTTCAGTCGCTATCGGGATGAGGAGACCGCCAACCATCTGCATCGGATGTCGGCCTACTCCCGACTGATCGCCAAGACGCTGGCCCCGACTTGCGGGCTGAGCGACGAGGAGGTGGAGTTTGTCTACCTCTTCTCCGAGCTGCACGACATCGGCAAGATCGCGGTGCCGGATGCCATTTTGCTCAAGCCGGGCAAGCTGACCCCGGAAGAGTTCGAGATCATGAAGATCCACCCCGGCAAGGGACGGGAGATGATCAGCCTGATGATCAACGAGTTTGGTCTCGATGGCATTCATCACACCGATATGCTGACCAATATCATCGCCAGCCATCACGAACGCTTTGACGGCACCGGCTATCCGCTGGGGCTGGCGGGGGAGGCGATCCCGCTGGCGGCGCGCATCGTGGCGGTGGCCGATGTGTTTGATGCCCTGACCAGCGAGCGCCCCTACAAGCAGCCCTGGCCGTTCGAGACGGCCTTTGCCTATCTGGAGGAGCATGCCGGCAGCCAGTTCGATCCCGCTTGTGTCGCCGCGGCCCTGCGCAACAAGGCCGAGTTTTATGCCATCTATCAGCAGTATCAGGATCCGGCCTGCTCTGCGAGTGTGCCGGCCAGCGGCGCAGAGCCGGGTTGAGCGTGTGTGATGCGCGTAAGGGCAAAGTGGCGGAACAAGCATGAATGAAAAGCGTAACAAGAGAGGGGGCACCAGCAGGTGCCCCCTCTCTTTTATGCGCCTCTCGATTCCACGCGCCCTTAATTTTTGCCGACCTTCTATCTGCGGCTATGGCGTTTGCGCTCAGGTTACTTTTTGGGCGTCGGCTCGCTGATTTGATAGAGGTGATCCGCGCAGGCGCTGGAGCAGCCACAGGGGCGCACCTCTTTATCTTCCCGCTTCTGGGCAAGCTGATATTGGCGCCACCAGATGATGGTGCCCATGGCCAGGATCAGTACGAACGAGGCAAGCATGCTCAACAACCAGATGGACATGATCTCTTCTCCTTGATGGTGATGACATGCACGGCGATGACATCAGTGATGATGGCAGCAACCGCCCTGCTGGCTGGCGCCTTCACTGCCGTGACAACAAGTATGGCCTTGTCGTGAGCTCTCTGCCTGATGGCCACTACTGGCGCAACAGTGATCGGAGCCACTGTTGCAACCACCATGACAATGGCTATGACTCTGGCCTGCGCCGACGGGCTGGATGGCACGGATAGTCACCTTGCTCTGATGACGACGAGACGGACGGCCCTGACTGGCCTCGGTAAGAGGTTGCAGATTGGCGGGGGCCAGCAGCGCGGGTAGCGGCAGGCGGGCAGAGCGGCACTGCAGCACCCGGATATTGGCCGCCAGCAGACGACTCAGCATTCGCTCGCCGATATTGCGCACTACCACCTGACCCACCTGATGATGGGCGAGGGCGTCGAGCAGCGCTTGCTTGCCGTGGCAGCCTTCGGCGGCGGCCGGGTTAGCCAGGGTGGCGATAACGTTCCCTTCGGGGTTAAGAATTTGCAGCTGCTCGGCACGGGTAAAGTGGCCAGCCAGCAACCCCTGACTCAGCATCAGGGCGCTGTTGCAGAGGGTGGTGGTCATGGTTGTGACAGCATTCATGTCGGCTCTTCTCCACTAGTTGGGTGGTCGGGCTCGGCGGATTGCATCATCAATGCCTTGCCCAGACTCAGACACTCCACCACCTTGTAGCGCCCTTTTTTCAGGATATTGGCCAGGGTCTGGCGGGAGACCCCCATCACCAGGGCGGCCTCCTGCTGCTGCATTCCTTGAAGGTCGACGAGGCGCAGTGCCTCGAACTCGTCAGGGGCCAGCGTGACCTGTTCCAGCTGATGCATGGGGCGGCCGTTGGGTTTGAAGCAGCTGTTGGCGGGGCGGCCACAGATCTGGCGGGCAATCTTGGGTCTTGGCATGGTGGCTCCTAATTGGCATAAGCCATTTATACGCTCATATGTAGCATATGCCAATAATTTTGTCTGATGCAGAGGGTGGCGCCAGTGCTGTTTACGGCAGAGAGGGGTAAAGAGAGGGAGGAGGAATACGTACAAAAGCAGTGAAGGTGGCAGAAACGACGCAGGCCCGAACATGGTTCGGGCCTGCGGTTTTGCAGAGGATGGTCGAGCTATCCCGGCGAGCTTACGCCTGTTCGGCCTCGGCCACGGGGGCTGTGCTCTCGCTACCGTTGGCGAAGCGATCCGCCCACAGGGCAATCACGCCGTCACCGGTGACGTTGCAGGCGGTGCCGAAGCTGTCTTGCGCCAGATAGAGGGCGATCATCAGGGCGATGGAGGCTTCACCAAAACCGAGCATGGAGGTGAGCAGGCCCAGCGCCGACATCACGCCACCACCCGGCGCGCCCGGTGCGGCGATCATGATCACCCCCAGCATCATGATGAAGGGGAGCATGGTCTCGATGCCCGGAATGGCCAGATGCTCGGAGAGGAACATCACCGCGGTGGCGCAGGTGACCAGGGTAATGGTGGAGCCACAGAGGTGAATGGTGGCACACAGCGGTACGGTAAAGTTGGCGATGCCGTCGCTCACCCCGTTGTTCTTGCTCGACTGCAGGGCAACCGGAATGGTGGCTGCGCTCGACATGGTCCCCAGCGCGGTGAAGTAGGCGGGCAGCATGTTCTTGATGAGCTGGGCCGGTGAGCGGCCAAGGGCCAGACCGGTGCCCACGAACAGCACGGTGAGCCAGATCCAGTGCATCAGGATCGCCATCACCAGCACCACGCCGAAAGTTTTCAGAGTGGCGAATACGGTGCCTTCCACCGTCATCTCGACAAAGACGCCAGCGATGTAGAACGGCAGCAGCGGAATGATCACCTTGGCCAGCAGGCGGTCGATGATGTCACGACCCTGATCGGCGACCCGGCGCAGATCGGTGGCCTGGGTGGCGCTGATGCCAATGCCGAACACGAAGGCAGCGGCCAGTGCCGACATCACGCCAAACAGCGGCGGGATCTCCAGATTGACGTAGGAGGCAAGCTTGATGGCCGTGGCCGTGGTGGGCTCGGCGGCGGTGGTGAACTGCGGGATCAGGTGGCTCGCCACGGTAAAGGCGAACAGCCCCGCCAGAATGGTGGAGCAGTAGGAGAGGGCCACGGTTTTGCCCAGCAGCTTGCCGGAGTTTTTCGGCAGGCTGGCGATGCCGCTCATGATGAAGAACAGAATGATGAGCGGAATCGTGAAGGTGATCAGCTGACCTATCACTGTCTTGGCCGTAAACAGCACGCGCGCCACCCACTCAGGGGCGTAGAGACCGAGCAAGAGACCGGCAAGGATGCCAGCAATGAGTTTCAGGACAAGTTTCATAAGGAAATCCGGAGTTGGTTGTATTGTCTGTTTTGTTATTAAATTTTGATATTAATCGAACTTTTTAACACGTAAGCCGTGTTATGTCTGCCTTTTATGCGTTAATGCCGAGTTAAATATTGTCGATGGCCAAGATCGCCGACTAGCAGCCGGCTTGGCATTGAATGGGAAAATCCGTGATGAATTAGCCCGTTAGGTGGCCTGATGATCGCCGCGCAGCAACATGACGTACTGGTTGGCATATTGACTTGCGGAGTCTGAGGTGCTGGCTGATACGGCTTCCATCGAAGCCAGTTGCAGCGCTACCCCGGATGAGGTGACGATTTGCTGAAGATGCGGGAGCTGCTGGTCGTGGCTCATTTCGCCGCTTGGCTGTAGGGGGAAACAGAGCGGAGCGCCCGCTTTGAGCAGGGTCGCCAGCTGTTGCAACAGGGGGACAAGAGTGGCCACGTCGCTATCAAGCGGGCGGCTCAGCCAGATGCCATCGTAAGGGAGCACCGAGTGCATCTTCGCCAGCGGGCAGACCCGCACAGCTTGCCCGGATTGCTGTGAGGCTACTTTGGCGTCAGCCAGTACCGCTTCACAGGCGGTGACCACATACCCTTCTGCACGCAGCCAGCACAGATCCTCCCCCATACCGCACTGACCATTGAGCAGGTGAGCGCCGGGTTTGAGGTGCGCCACAAAGGCAGCTCGAACGTGGGCGTGCTGGTCGTTAAATGGCCGAGAAGCGGGGATGGCGTCAGAGTGTGGCACAGGGGTTACCTCAAGCAGGGGGCGCACAGGGTAACAAATCGGGGCCTGACTGCCAAAGCGCGCGGTCAGGCCCCGATTTGGATGGGGGGGAGTTGCCGGAGCCGGCTAGCGGCCACAGGCAGGCCCGTGGGGCTGGGCCAGCATGGTGAACATGCTCTCTATCATAAAGGCGGATTCGCCCTGCAGGTCGATCCGCCCCGGAAAGTGGAGCCAGTTGATGATGTAGCCATCCAGAGTGCAGTGGAGCAGGGTGGCGGCGCGCTGCAGGTTGAGGTTGGCGGGCAACTGGCCCCGCCGTACCGCATTGGCCAGGGTGGTCTCCAGGTCCCGAAAGAAGTTGGCGGACTGGCTGCGGATATGCTCGCGCAATGAGATGGCTTCCCCCTCCAGCGATTCGAGATTGAACAGGATGGTGAACATCTGCCGCTGGGCCGGATTGTGAATGAAGCTGTGGAGCACCCCTTCGAAGAAGAGGCGCAGTTGCCCCAGCGGATCCGGCTCATCTGGATTGAGGCAGGCATCGAGCTGGTGGGCAAGGGGGCTGCAGAGCTCCTGCCAGAGCGAAATGAAGAGTTCATCCTTGTTCTTGAAGTGCCAATAGATGGCTCCGCGGGTCAGGTCTGCCGCCCTGGCGATGTCGGTCAGGCTGGTCTTGGCCAAGCCCTGAGAGCAGAACAGATCCAGCGCCGTGCTCATGATGTGGCAGCGGGTTTGCTGCGCCTCTTCTTTGGTTCGTCTGGCCATCGAAATTTGTGCCTCATGCAAGCAAAAAGTCACTTACATACATTTATGAATGTATGTATATTGCCTCATCTTTCGACTATTTACCAACAGGGCCCATGCGGCCCTGATTGTTCATTGACTGGCAAAGGCTCAGGTGTTTCATGCATAAACATATTCTTGCTCGTTCAGTTGGTCTTGCCTTGCTGGCTACAGGCTTGCTGGCAGGTTGTGGTGACAAGGGGGACGCACCCCAGGGACAGGGCGACATGCCCCCCGCGGCGGTCAACGTAGTGACCCTGCAGAGCGGTCCGCTGATGTTGACCACCGAGTTGACCGGCCGCAGCGCCCCGTTGCGGGTGGCTGAAGTGCGTCCGCAGGTGAGCGGCATCATCCTCAAGCGCCTCTTTACCGAGGGGAGCGATGTGAAGGCGGGCGATCTGCTCTATCAGATCGACCCGGCTGTCTATCAGGCGGCAGTCGCCAGCGCCAAAGCCAATCTGGCCAAGGCCGAGGCTAACGAGCAGAGTGCCCGCCTCAAGGCGCAGCGCTATCAGGAGCTGCTCAAGGTCAAATCCATCAGCCGTCAGGACTATGACGACGCCGACGCCAGCTGGAAGCAGGCCAAGGCGGAGATCATGGCGAGTAAGGCGGCTTTGCGTACTGCCGAGATCAATCTCGGTTACACCCGCATCACAGCCCCTATCAGTGGCCGCATCGGTAAATCCGCGGTGACCGAGGGGGCGCTGGTGACCGCCCAGCAGGCTGACAGCCTGACCGCCATCCAGCAGCTCGATCCCATGTATGTAGATGTGCGTCAGTCCACCGCCGATCTGCTGCGCCTCAAGCGACTGGTCGCCGAGGGCAAGCTGACCCAGGACGAGCAGAAGGGGGCCAAGGTGACCTTCCAGCTGGAAGATGGCTCCACTTACGGCGAAGAGGGCTCGTTGCAGTTCTCCGATGTGACCGTGGATGAGACCTCCGGCATGGTGACCCTGCGGGTGATTGTGCCCAACCCTCACCAGCTGCTGCTGCCCGGCATGTTCATGCGCGCCACCCTGCAAGAGGGTGAGCGGGCGCAAGGGCTGCTGGTGCCGCAAACTGCCGTGACTCGCACTCCCAATGGTGGCGCCACCGTGATGGTGGTAACCGCTGACAACAAGGTGGAGCTGCGCAACGTGCAGCTGAGCCGTGTCGTCGGCAGCAACTGGGTGGTGGAGTCAGGGCTCACCTCCGGCGAGCGGGTGATCGTGGCTGGCTTGCAGAAAGTACGACCGGGCGCCGTGGTCAATCCCGCCGAGCAGGGTGCTGATGCAGCGCCTGCTCAAGCTGCGTCCAACACCCCGGCCAACAAGTAGGATGGAGTAGTCGCTTCATGGCTCGATTTTTTATAGACAGACCCATTTTTGCCTGGGTGATCGCGCTGGTGATCATGCTGGCGGGCAGCCTGGCCATCATCAAATTGCCGGTCGCCCAGTATCCGAGCATTGCGCCGCCCGCTGTCGGTATTTCTGCCAGCTATCCGGGCGCATCCGCCAAAACGGTGGAAGACTCGGTGACCCAGATCATCGAACAGAACATGACCGGGCTGGATCACCTGCTCTACATGTCCTCCCAGTCTGACTCCGCGGGGCGGGTGTCGGTGACCCTCACCTTCCAGCCGGGGACCGATCCCGATATTGCCCAGGTGCAGGTGCAGAACAAGCTGCAGCAAGCGATGTCGCTGCTGCCGCAAGAGGTTCAGCAGCAGGGGATCCGGGTACAGAAGACCTCCAGCAGCTTCCTGATGGTCGCGGCTTTCATCTCCAGCGATGGCTCGATGAACAACGACGATCTGGCGGATTATGTGGTCTCCAATATCAAGGAGCCCCTGAGCCGTCTGGACGGGGTAGGGGATATCACCTTGTTCGGCAGCCAGTACTCCATGCGGGTCTGGCTCGATCCCAACAAGCTCAACCGGGTGCAGATGACCCCGGGAGATGTGCAGGCAGCCATCAAGGCGCAGAACGCCCAGGTCGCGTTCGGCAAGCTGGGCGGCACACCGTCGGTGGAAGATCAGCAGTTCACCGCCACCATCATGGGGCAGACCCGTCTCTCTACCGTGGAGCAGTTCAACGACATCCTGCTGCGGGTGAATCAGGATGGCTCCAAGGTACGGCTGAAAGATGTGGCCCGGGTCGAGCTGGCGGGCGAAAGCTATGACGCCGATGCGCTCTACAACGGCCAGTCTACCGCCGCGGTCGCCATCAAGCTGGCGACCGGCGCCAATGCGCTGGATACCGCCGAGAAGGTGCGTGCCAAGCTCAATGAGCTGTCGGATTACTTCCCGGCCAACATGGAGATCGTCTACCCCTACGACACTACGCCGTTTGTGAAGATCTCCATCGAGGAGGTGGTGCAGACCCTGATCGAGGCGATCTTCCTGGTGTTCTGCGTCATGTATCTGTTCCTGCAGAATTTCCGCGCCACCCTGATCCCGACCATTGCGGTGCCTGTGGTGCTGCTCGGTACCTTCGGGGTGATGGCGGCGTTCGGCTTCTCCATCAACACCCTCACCATGTTCGGTATGGTGCTGGCCATCGGCCTGCTGGTGGATGACGCCATCGTGGTGGTGGAGAACGTGGAGCGGCTGATGAGTGAGGAGGACCTCTCCCCGCTGGAAGCGACCCGCAAGTCGATGACCCAGATCACCGGCGCACTGGTGGGGATCGCGTTGGTGCTCTCCGCCGTGTTCGTGCCGATGGCCTTCTTCGGCGGCTCGACCGGCGCCATCTATCGCCAGTTCTCGCTGACCATCGTCTCGGCCATGGTGCTGTCGGTGCTGGTGGCGTTGATCCTGACACCGGCCCTTTGTGCCACCCTGCTCAAGCCGATGAAACATGGCGAGTTTGGTGCCAAGCGCGGCTTCTTTGGCTGGTTCAACCGCGCCTTTGATGCCGGTACCAACCGCTATCAGAGCGGTGTGCGCAAGGTGATCAAGCAGGGCGTGCGCTACAGCCTGATCTACGGTGCCATGCTGGCGGTACTGGCAGTGCTCTTTATGCGGATGCCCACCTCCTTCCTGCCGGAAGAGGATCAGGGGGTCATCATGTCCATGGTGCAACTGCCGGTGGGGGCGACCAAGCAGCGCACCGAGGTGGTGCTGGCAGACATGCGCGACTACTTCCTGAAAAACGAGAAGGATAACGTTGACTCCGTACTTACCGTATCGGGCTTCAGCTTCGCCGGTAGTGGCCAGAACGCGGGTATGGCCTTTATCAAGCTCAAGGACTGGAGCGAGCGCAAGAGCCCGGATCGCAGCGCCAATGCCATCATCGGCCGCGCCATGGGCTATCTCTTCAGCATCAAGGAGGCGCAAGTGTTCGCCTTCAACCTGCCTCCGATCCCGGAGCTGGGGACGGCGACCGGTTTTGACTTCTTCCTGCAGGATCGCGGCGGTATCGGTCACGACAAGCTGATGGCGGCGCGTAACCAGCTGCTCGGCATGGCGGCGCAGGATCCCACTCTGGTGCGGGTACGCCCGAACGGGATGGAAGATACGCCGCAGCTCGATATCAAGATCGACTACGAGAAGGCACTGGCGCAGGGGCTATCCATCGCGGATATCAACAACACCCTGGCCACCGCCTGGGGCTCGTCCTACGTTAATGACTTCGTTGACCGTGGCCGGATCAAAAAGGTCTACATGCAGGCGGATGCCCCCTTCCGGATGAACCCGGAAGATCTGAAACTCTGGTATGTGCGCAACAGTGCCGGTCAGATGGTGCCCTTCTCCGCCTTTGCCAGCACCGAGTGGAGCTTCGGTTCGCCCCGTCTGGAGCGCTACAACGGCGTGCCGGCGATGGAGATCGTCGGTGAAGCAGCGCCCGGCAAGAGTACCGGTGATGCAATGGCCGCCATCGAGCAGATGGTGAAACAGCTACCGGAAGGGGTGGGCATCGAGTGGACCGGGCTCTCCTTCCAGGAGCGTCAGGCCGGTTCACAGGCACCTGCGCTCTACGCGATCTCGCTGCTGGTGGTGTTCCTCTGTCTGGCTGCCCTCTACGAGAGCTGGAGCATTCCCTTCTCGGTGATGCTGGTAGTACCGCTCGGGGTTCTGGGGGCCATTGTGGCTGCCACCCTTCGCGGGCTGGAGAACGACGTCTACTTCCAAGTCGGTCTGCTCACCACCATCGGCTTGTCGGCGAAAAACGCGATTTTGATCGTGGAATTTGCCAAAGAACTCTATGACAAGGGGATGGGACTGGGTGAAGCCGTAGTGGAGGCGGCGCGTCTGCGTCTGCGCCCGATCCTGATGACCTCGCTCGCCTTTATCCTCGGGGTATTGCCGCTGGTTATCAGCTCCGGCGCGGGCGCCAGCAGCCGTAACGCCATCGGTACCGGCGTAATGGGGGGGATGATCAGCGCCACCGTGCTGGCCATCTTCTTCGTCCCGCTCTTCTTCGTGCTGGTGATGCGTTACTTCACTAGCCACAAAAGTAAAGAGGCGCGCATGGTTGCAGCAGTTGAGTCAAAAGGTGACTGAGCAAAGTAACCCCTGAAGTTCTGGGTGGCAGATCACAATAAGACAAATACATCAGGTATGACTGAGTAATAAATAGAGCGACTTGGAAAGTCGCTCTATTTTTTTTCCGTAAAAACGGTAACTTAAGCGTAATTATTAAGTTAATACTGCTTCTTTTCGAGAAATTATGTCGCCGTGAGGTGGTTTTCTATCGACTCCTTTTCAGAGGTGAGGGGCAAGTCAGTTTCTGCTGTGCAGCTCGGCTGGAAACAAGATAGAATCTGCGTCTTATAGGGTTGGATAGGTAGTGTCCGCTCTTTCTTGGTCTTGGGCCATAAAGCTGTGCTACACACCATCAAGACAGCAAAATGCTGGAGGACATGATGACCAACAGCAGACCTAATTTGGTTAAAAGCAGCAAACTGGGGGCTGTAACCCAAGGGCGGTAGCCTTGAGATTATTCAGCGATTTGCACAAATAATGTTCATTTATTGTTTTGCTGCTGTTGGCGCTGGTTAAATTGCAGTCTATTGGGTGTTTCAATAACGCATCAGTGGATAGCCAGCCTCTCTCTGATGTCATATCAACGCCTCGCAAGAGATACATATTTATGAAAATCCTCGTGACCGGTGGTGCCGGCTTTATCGGCTCTGCCGTGGTGCGCCATATTATCCGTGATACCCAAGATTCCGTTATCAATCTCGATAAACTCACCTATGCCGGCAATCTGGAATCCTTGGCCGATGTATCGTCAAGCGAGCGTTATGTGTTTGAGCAGGTGGATATCTGCAATCGCGCCGAGCTGGATCGGGTGTTTGCCTTGCACCAGCCGGATGCCGTGATGCATCTGGCCGCCGAGAGCCATGTTGACCGCTCCATTACAGGGCCGGCTGACTTTATCGAGACCAATATCGTCGGCACCTATATGTTGCTGGAAGCGGCTCGCGCTTACTGGAATGGTCTTCATGATCAGCGCAAGGCGGCCTTCCGCTTCCACCATATCTCCACCGACGAGGTGTATGGTGATCTGCCTCATCCGGATGAAGTGGCTGCCGGTGAACCATTGCCGCTCTTTACCGAGACCACCCCCTACGCCCCCAGCAGCCCCTATTCTGCCTCCAAGGCTTCCAGCGACCATCTGGTGCGCGCTTGGCGCCGCACCTACGGTCTGCCGACCATCGTCACCAACTGCTCCAACAACTACGGCCCGTACCACTTCCCCGAGAAGCTGATCCCGTTGGTCATTCTTAACGCGCTGGATGGCAAGCCGTTACCTGTCTATGGCAAGGGCGACCAGGTCCGTGACTGGCTCTACGTGGAAGATCACGCGCGTGCGCTCTACAAGGTAGCAACCACAGGCGTGGTCGGTGAGACCTACAACATCGGCGGTCATAACGAGAAGCAGAATCTGGAGGTGGTACACACCATCTGCGATCTGCTGGACGAGATGGTGCCGAAGGTGGGCTCTTATCGTGAGCAAATCACCTATGTGGCGGATCGCCCTGGCCACGATCGCCGCTATGCCATCGATGCGACCAAGATGAGCGCAGAGCTGGATTGGCAACCGCAAGAGACCTTTGAATCCGGTATTCGCAAAACTCTGCAGTGGTATCTGGATAACCAGCAGTGGGTCAGCAACGTCAAGAGCGGTGCCTACCAGTCCTGGATTGAGCAACACTATTCCTCGATTGAACAGAATGATGGGGAGCGTGCCTGATGCATATTCTGCTGTTTGGCAAAAACGGCCAGGTAGGCTGGGAGCTGCAACGCGCACTGGCGCCGCTGGGGCGCATCACTGCCGTTGATTTTGACTCCACCGACTATTGCGGCGATTTCAGCAACCCGGCAGGGGTGGCCGACACTGTACGTCTGGTCAAGCCGGATGTGATTGTCAACGCTGCGGCCCACACCGCAGTCGACAAGGCGGAGAGAGAGCGTGAATTTGCCGAGCTGCTCAACGCGACCAGCGTGGCAGCGATAGCCAAAGAAGCGGAAGCATTGGGTGCCTGGTTGGTGCATTACTCCACCGACTATGTATTTGATGGCAGCGGTGAGCGCCCCTGGGGGGAAACCGATGCAACCGCCCCGCTCAACGTCTATGGCGAAACCAAGCTTGCGGGTGAGCAAGGGGCCGCACTTTGTTCCCGTCACCTGATCTTCCGCACCAGCTGGGTTTACGCCGCCCGCGGAGCCAATTTTGCCAAGACCATGCTGCGCTTTGGCAAAGAGCGTAGCGAGATGTCAGTGATCAATGACCAGTTTGGCGCTCCGACCGGCGCCGAGTTGCTGGCCGATTGCACCGCCCATGCTCTCCGCGTGGCGCAGCGCAAACCCGAGGTCGCCGGGCTGTACCATCTGATTGCCTCCGGTACCACCACCTGGTTTGACTACGCCCAGCTGGTGTTTGCCAAAGCCAGAGAGGCTGGCGTTGAACTGGCGGTGACACAACTCAATGCCGTGCCGACCAGCGCCTTCCCTACCCCGGCCAAACGCCCCCATAACTCCCGCCTGGATACCGGCAAATTCCAGCGCACCTTCGATCTGGTGTTGCCGGAGTGGACAGTCGGTGTGGAGCGGATGTTGACCGAGATCCTTGGCAAGTAAATTACTGGCCAGGGATGTAGTGACTGCCTCCATGGCTGGCAGGGATAAAACGGAAAGGTGGCCTAAAGCCATGCTTCCTCTATATAAGAAACAAGCATCATGACCAAACGTAAAGGCATTATTCTGGCCGGCGGTTCAGGCACCCGTCTCTATCCGGTAACCATGGCAGTGAGCAAGCAGCTGTTGCCTATCTATGACAAGCCGATGATCTACTATCCTCTCAGCACCCTGATGCTGGCGGGAATTCGCGATATTTTGATCATCAGCACGCCGCAAGATACCCCCCGTTTTGAGCAACTGCTAGGTGATGGCAGTCAGTGGGGCCTGAGTTTGCAATACAAGGTTCAACCAAGCCCGGACGGGTTGGCACAAGCCTTTATTCTGGGTGCAGAGTTTATCGGTTCAGACCCCTGTGCACTGGTGTTGGGGGACAACATCTTCTACGGCCACGACTTGCAGAAACAGTTGGAGGCGGCAGTGGCCAAAGAGAGCGGTGCTACCGTCTTTGCCTACCATGTGCATGACCCCGAGCGTTATGGGGTGGTTGAATTTGATAAAGAGGGCACCGCGATCTCTCTGGAGGAGAAGCCACTGGAGCCCAAGAGCAACTATGCGGTAACCGGCCTCTATTTCTACGACAACAGCGTGGTCAAGATCGCCAAGAGTCTGACGCCGTCGCCCCGTGGCGAGCTGGAGATAACCGATGTAAACCGTATCTACCTGGAACAAGGTAATCTGTCGGTGGCCATGATGGGCCGTGGTTATGCTTGGCTTGATACCGGTACCCACGAGAGCATGATTGAAGCGAGCAACTTTATTCAGACCATCGAGACTCGTCAGGGGTTGAAAGTCGCTTGTCCTGAAGAGATCGCCTATCGCAAGAAATTCATTGATGCAGAGCAAGTAAAAACGTTGGCGACACCACTTGCGAAAAATGCTTATGGACAATACCTGTTAAAGATGGTTTCGAAAGTATGAGTTGGAGTTAAGGGTGTGCACCCGTTCCTGCAAAATAAACTAAATAAAATATGGATATGAAGATGAATGTAATCGAGACCACGATACCTGATGTACTTATTTTTGAGCCAAAAATATTTGGTGATGAGCGTGGCTTTTTCTTTGAGAGTTTCAACCATAAACTGTTCGAAGAAGCAGTAGGATACCCTGTTACTTTTGTTCAAGATAATCATTCTAAATCCTCGAAAAACGTGTTGCGTGGACTGCATTATCAATCATCACCACACGCCCAGGGAAAGCTGGTGCGATGTGTTGTGGGAGAAGTATTTGATGTAGCAGTGGATATTCGTGAAAATTCGCCGACCTTTGGAAAATGGGTCGGTGTTCATCTATCAGCTGAGAATAAGCGGCAATTGTGGATTCCGAAAGGGTTCGCCCATGGTTTTATAACTAGAACAGAAACAGCAGAAGTTTTATATAAAGCAACCAATTATTATAGACCTGATTTTGAACATACAATATGTTGGAATGACCAGCAACTAGGAATAGAGTGGGAGAGTGATATGCTCCCTATATTATCTCTTAAAGATAAAAATGCAAAGCCATTTATGGCAGCTAAACATTTCTGAAAATCATATCAACACATTAAATACATTATGGTGTATCTATGACTGTCTTAATTCCTGCTATTATGTGTGGTGGAAGCGGTTCAAGATTATGGCCTGTTTCACGTGAACAACATCCCAAGCCATTCATTAAACTATCGGATAATCAAAGTTTTTTACAAAAAGCATTTTTACGTGGAGCAAAATTATCAGATGTCAGTGAAGTATTAACTATTACTAATCGAGACCTTTATTTCAAAACACTAGATTCATTTAAAGAAGTTAATAGTAATGAAATTCAGACTTCATTTATTCTTGAACCTTATGGCCGTAACACTGCAGCAGCAGTAGCATCTGCAGCAATTTATGCTCGCGATACATATGGCGATGATGCGGTCTTGTTGGTCTTGGCTGCTGATCACTTGATCACAGAGCAAGTTGCATTCGATGATGCTGTTTCCTGCGCTATTGAATTAGCAAAAGCAGGACGGTTAGTCACATTTGGTATTAAACCCACAATACCTGAAACAGGTTATGGTTACATTGAAGCTCTTGGTACAGAGGTTTTGCGCTTTGTTGAAAAGCCAACATTGGATAAGGCAATTGAGTACGTTGAAAGCGGTCGCTTCTTCTGGAATTCAGGTATGTTTTGCTTTAAAGCAAGTACAATGATTGCAGAGATGGACTTGCATTGTCCGGAAGTATTGATAGCAACAAAAGCTTGCCTTGACAAGTCCGATTCGGTTCAAAGTAAAAAGGTCAAGCATATTGATCTGGACCCTGACACATTTATCCATGTTCCAGACATCTCGATAGATTATGCCGTGATGGAAAAATCAGGAAATGTTTCAGTAGTTCCATGTGACATAGGCTGGAGTGATATTGGGTCTTGGGCTGCAATAAGTGAACTACATCAAGCTGATGACGATGGAAACACCGTTCAGGGGCATGCAATTTTACATGCTACCTCAAATTGTTATATTTCGAGCGAGGATCGGGTTATTGGTGCTGTAGGTGTAGAAAACCTAGTAATTGTTGATACTGCTGATGCTCTATTGGTCGCTCACAAAGAAAGTAGTCAGGATGTAAAATTAATTTATAATCACCTTAAGACGATAAATAATGATGCATATAAAATACATCGTACAGTCTATTGTCCATGGGGACGTTATACGTTACTTGAGGTGGGAGAGCGTTTTAAAATAAAAAGACTTGAAGTTAAACCTGGGGCTAGCTTAACGATGCAAATGCATCATCATAGAAATGAACACTGGGTGGTATTATCTGGTGTTGCAGAGGTTTTCTATGAAGATCAAATTGCCTTGCTAACTGCTAACCAATCTACATATATTCCTGCTGGGCATCGTCACCAATTAAAAAATCCAGGTCTCATCGATTTAGTTATGCTAGAGGTGCAAACGGGTGAATATTTAGGTGAAGATGACATCATTGATTATTGAAAAGGAATTTAATTTAGGGGGCATCATGAATCTTACCTGTTTTAAAGCTTACGATATTCGCGGCAAACTGGGTGATGAGCTGAACACTGAGATTGCATACCGTATTGGCCGTGCAACTGCACAGTATCTAAATGCAACGACAATTGCTGTTGGAGGCGATGTTAGGCTCACGAGCGAAAGCCTAAAGCAAGCACTTGCAAGAGGGATTCTTGATGCCGGTTGTGATGTCATCGACTTAGGGACTACGGGGACTGAAGAAACCTATTTTGCAGCATTTACGTTAGACATTGATGGTGCTATAGAAGTGACGGCCAGTCATAATCCTATGGATTACAATGGCATGAAACTGGTTGGTCGTGATGCTTGTCCAATTAGTGGTGATAGTGGTTTGAATGATATTCGAGCATTGGCTGAAAAGGGTGACTTCCTTGCATCCTCCCGGCAAGGAACATTGATTAAAAAATCGATACTAGATGCTTATGTCGATCATTTGCTGACGTATATAAAGCCGCATCAATTACGTCCACTCAAGCTAGTTGTGAATGCCGGTAACGGGGCGGCAGGGCATGTGCTTGATGTTATCGAGCGACGTTTCAATACCCTCAATGTTCCTGTTGAGTTTATAAAAATTCATCATGAGGAAGATGGTAACTTTCCCAATGGTATTCCTAACCCATTGCTTCCTGAAAATAGAAGTGCTACATCGGAAGCGGTAAAGTTCTATCATGCTGATATGGGTATTGCTTGGGATGGTGATTTTGATCGCTGCTTTCTGTTTGATGAAAATGGTGATTTCATCGAAGGATACTATATTGTTGGATTATTAGCAGAGGCATTTTTAGTAGATAATCCTCATGAGAAAATCATTCATGATCCGCGCTTGACATGGAATACTATTGATATCGTTGAAAAGTCTGGTGGTACACCAGTACAAAGCAAAACTGGTCACGCATTTATTAAAGAACGGATGCGCAGTGAGAATGCAATATATGGTGGTGAAATGAGTGCCCATCACTATTTCCGTGACTTTGGCTACTGTGATAGCGGTATGATTCCTTGGTTACTAGTAATTAACTTGCTATCACTAAAAAAATCCACATTGTCTAGTTTAGTTGCTGAACGTGTTAAAGCCTATCCATGCAGTGGTGAGATAAATTATAGAGTTGATAATGCTCTTGAGATAATAAAGAAGCTGGAAGAGGTCTATGCGCCACTTGCTGTCAAGGTAGAATATGTAGATGGTCTTAGTATTGAAATGAATGATTGGCGATTTAATGTTCGCATTTCAAACACAGAACCATTACTAAGGCTTAATGTTGAAAGCAAAAACGATATAAGCAAGTTAACGTCTGGTTTGAATTCATTACATAAAATGATCAACAACTTATAAGGAGAGTACTAAAAATGTCCAAGAAAGTAGCGTTAATTACTGGGGTGACTGGTCAGGATGGTTCATATCTGGCTGAGTTTCTATTAGAGAAGGGGTATGAAGTCCATGGTATTAAGCGCCGTGCATCTCAGTTTAATACACAACGTGTAGACCACATTTATAAAGACCCTCATGAAGAGAACGTTGATTTTAAACTACATTATGGTGACTTAACGGATTCATCAAATCTAACGAGAATTATAGCCGAAGTTCAACCAGATGAAGTTTATAATCTTGGTGCTCAATCTCATGTCGCTGTTAGTTTTGATTCACCAGAATATACTGCGGATGTTGATGCGATAGGTACTTTACGCTTATTGGAAGCTATTCGTTTCTTGGGACTGACAAAAAAAACTCGTTTTTATCAGGCATCGACATCCGAACTATACGGCCTCGTGCAAGAAATTCCGCAGCGAGAGACAACACCTTTTTATCCGCGCAGCCCTTATGCTGTTGCAAAAATGTATGCGTACTGGATTACGGTGAATTATCGTGAGGCATATGGTATGTATGCTTGTAATGGTATTTTGTTTAATCATGAGTCACCCCGTCGTGGAGAAACATTTGTCACTAGAAAAATTACTCGAGGTTTGTCAAATATTGCTCAAGGCCTCGAAAAGTGCCTGTATATGGGAAACATGGACTCATTGCGTGATTGGGGACATGCAAGAGACTATGTCAAGATGCAATGGATGATGTTGCAACAAGAGCAGCCAGAGGACTTTGTCATTGCAACTGGAGTGCAATATAGTGTCCGTGAATTTATAAAAATGGCCGCTGCTGAGTTAGGTATTGAATTGAACTTTGTTGGAAGCGGCGTCGAGGAAAAAGCTGTCGTTTCGGCGATTTATGGAGATAAGGCGCCGGCATTGAAGGTCGGTGATATTATCGTATGTGTTGATCCACGTTATTTCAGACCGGCCGAGGTAGAGACTCTTCTTGGTGACCCATCTAATGCAAAAAATAAGCTGGGTTGGGAGCCGGAAACGACACTCGCAGAAATGGTAAGTGAGATGGTTGCATATGATTTGCAGCAAGCTCGCCAGCATGCCTTGCTGAAATCTCATGGCTTTGATGTTAATGTCAGTGTGGAGTGACTATGATTCCAGTATATCAACCAAGATTATCTGGTAATGAAAAAAAATATGTTAATGAATGCCTTGATTCAACATGGATCTCTTCAAAAGGTGAGTTTATTAACAGATTTGAATCTGCATTTTCAAAGTATATTGGTGCAGAAAATTGTACAACAGTGAGTAATGGTACTGTAGCACTTCATTTGGCGTTGGCTGCTTTAGGTATTGGTCCTGGTGATGAGGTTATTGTTCCTTCATTCACATATATTGCCTCAGTGAATACAATCATTCAGACCGGTGCAAAAGCAGTCTATGTTGACTCGCTACCAGATACATGGAACATCGATGTCAATGATGTAATAGCAAAAATCACAACAAAGACCAAGGCTGTCATGGCTGTGCATCTTTATGGTTTACCATGTGATATGGATGCGTTAGTCGATGTTTGTAAGAAACATAACTTGTTTTTGATAGAAGACTGTGCGGAGGCGTTCGGTACTCTTTATAAGAATAAGCATGTTGGTACATTTGGTGATGTGGCAACATTCAGTTTCTTTGGAAATAAGACAATAACTACCGGCGAAGGTGGCATGGTTGTTTCAAAGGATAAAAATGTCCATGACTTGGCATGCCACTTGAAGAGCCAAGGTGTTTCGAAGGTTAAAGAGTATTGGCATGATGCGTTGGCATTTAATTATCGCATGACAAATATATGTGCTGCGATTGGCCTGGCACAATTAGAGCAAGCAGACGAGATAATTGCAAAAAAAAGAGAGATTGCCAGTTGGTATCAGCGTCGATTAAACCATTTGCCGATAACATTCCACAAAGAGATTGAGAATACCAGACATTCATTTTGGATGTGCTCGATCCTAGTCGAGAATGCACAAGATAGAGACTTGCTCAGAACAGTTCTAAAGAGTCATGATGTTGAGACAAGGCCATTGTTTCCTTTAGCTAATACGATGCCACATGTATTTACGGAACATAAATTTCCTGTTGCTGAAGATATCAGCTCAAGAGGAATGAATTTACCAAGCTACCCTGAATTATTGGAAAAAGATGTTGATTATATCTGCAACGTAATTTCTGATTTTTATTTAAATAAGTAATGTTAAATAAATAACCCTTCATCTTTCGTTGGTGAAGGGTTATTTTAAGTTGGTGGGAGTTTTATGAGTCTTTCTTATGTTAGGGGTATTTGGGATGCTAGATATTTTTGGCAGCATCTCGCTTTATCGGATCTACGCTCTCGTTGGCGGCGGTCTTTTTTCGGTGTATTATGGTCATTTATTCAACCTTTAGGTATGACATTATTAATATCTATAGTTTTTAGTAAAATGTTTAATACGGACATAGTGACGTATGCACCCTATATTTTGTCAGGAATTATAGTCTGGGATTTTGTAGTAGCCAATACCATTGGTGGTTCACTTGCGTTTGTGCAAGCAGATGCCTACATTAAACAATGCAAGCATCCATTAGCAATATATACATTACGAACTGTCTTGAGCAGCATTATAGTACTTGCACTTGCCAGTTTGGCTCTATTTGCTTGGTCAATAGTTGTATTGCCACAAAATATAAATATAACCTGGCTAGCCACCTTAACTGTTTTCCCAATATTGGCACTTATAGCATGGCCATTATCAACATTGCTAGCCTATATCGGGGTTAGATTTAGAGATGTACCACATGCGATGGGATTAGTCATGCAAGCGATATGGTTTATCTCTCCGGTATATTTCGAAGAACGTATGTTCCGTTCTGGCGGATTGGATTGGTTAGTCGATTACAATCCTGTGTATCATGTATTGCAAATTATAAGAGCACCACTACTAAAAGGTGAATGGCCGAGTCTAGAGAACTATACATTTAGTCTAATAACTGCTGCTTTCCTATTTTTGCTTGCGTGGCTGATTGGCCGAAATGCAGAGAAAAAAGTGATCTTCTACCTATGAAAAAGAATAAAATTAAACTTGAGAGTGTTAACCTTCATTATGCATCAGTAGCTTACAAAGAGCGGTCACTAAAGTCTCTTTTCTCTACTGCTTTTAAAAAAGGAAAAGCAGAACGTTCTGTTTCTGATATTCATGCATTAAAAAATATTACGCTAGAAATAAATAATGGAGAGAGGGTTGGGCTCTTAGGGCATAATGGTGCAGGAAAAAGTACATTTCTTAAAACGGTGGCAGGTCTCTATCCTATATCTAGTGGTAAATTAATTGTTGAAGGGCAAGTTCGTTCTCTTTTTGATTTAAGTCTAGGTTTTGAACCTGATGCAACAGGCCGAGAGAATATTCTCTATCGTGGTCTTCTGCTTGGCCTCTCTCCGACTTTTATGAAAGAGAAAGAAAATGAGATCGTAGAGTTTGCTGGTTTGGGTGAGTTTATTGATTATCCAATTAAAACTTACTCTGCAGGCATGCAGGTAAGACTAGCATTTGCCATATCAACAACTGTAGGAGGTGATATATTACTCCTTGATGAGGTTATAGGTGCGGGTGATGCAAACTTTATGGCCAAAGCTAAAAGCAGAATATCTCAACTTATTGAAAATGCAGAAATTTTGATTCTAGCATCTCATGATTTTGGTGCGTTGAAAGAAATTTGTCATAGAGGAGTAGTATTTCATCATGGAGAGATTGTGTTCGATGGTGATATGCCCAATGCAATTGAATACTATAGATCTATAAATGGACTGTTTTTATGACTTTTGATAGTCAAGGTTATGGGTGTCATGTAATGGAAAGTGAAGTTAAGCCAGCATACTTGATTAAACCGTTAAGGGTTGCAGTTATTGTACCTATCCCATACAGAGGAGGGAGTTTAAGAGCTGCAAAGTTACTTGTAGAGGCGTTTTATCTTGGAAGCAAAGCTGATAAAGATAATGTTGAGATTATTTTTCTTCATCCTGATCTTGAATATCTTGAAGCGGAAGGTGAGCTTGATGACTTACCAAGGTCAACAGTAAAGCGCTCATTTAAATGGATGACTATATCTCCCGCTGAAGCTAGAAGAGCTATGTGTTATAGTGGAAATGCTACATGGGAGCCTGATAATTGTGATTATTTTGTGCCAAACGATGGGATTCAGAATTTATGTGATTGCGATGTTTGGGTAATCGTGTCTGACCGATTGGAACATCCCATACTTCCTATTAGACCAGTTGTTGCAGTTATCTACGATTATTTACAGCGTTATCGAAAAATCATCAATGAAGATATTAATATGTCATTCTTATCCGTTGCGAGACGAGCTGATAAGGTTATTGTTACCACAAAATTCACTTATGATGATGCTCTTCAGTATGCTGGATTAGATAAGTCAAAGTTGAGCCTACTTCCTATGTTGGCACCAGATTTCTCGTCTTCTGTTGAACTTATTGACATTCATGATAAGTATTTTGTATGGACAACTAATAAAGCCATTCATAAAAATCATCTAAATGCAGTTAGAGCTTTGAAGCATTATTATGAGGTTCTTGGTGGTAATTTAAAATGTATAGTTACAGGTGTGGACTCTCATGCGGTGTTCGAATCGGATCCTTCCAATTTTAACGCAGATATTTTGAGAGTACTGTCATCATCATTATTATTGTCACAAAATTTAGTTTTAAAGGGTGAGCTTTCGACATCTGCATACAAGAAGCTTTTAGCGAATGCTGAGTTTTTATGGCATCCAGCTTCTATTGATAATGGGACATTTTCTGTTATAGAGGCTGCATATTTGAAAACGCCGGGGCTTTCTAGCAATTATCCTGCAATGAGAGAAATTAATGAGCAGTTCAATCTTTCCTTGAAATGGATGGACTCATCGGATCCATATGATATGGCAGATAAGTTGCTTTTTATGCAAGAAAATGCGGCCAAAATTACGTTGCCGTCTGGTGATGAATTAATGCGGAATAATGTGGCTAACTATTCGGAGTGCTATTGGCTTGCAATTAAGGAACTATTAAAGTGATGAAGAAAAACTATGGTATTTTTTTGTCGTATGCACCAAATGTGGATTTGAGAAGTGAAGGTCTAGGGCGCTATTTGGCTTCGTTTATGAAGGGAGCTATCTCTCGAAATGAAGTGCAGTTTACAATAGTGTGTCCTAGTTGGTCAAAAAGTGGTTTATATGCATTATTTGAAAGTGAAAATGTTCCATTAGATAAGTTTGTTATTCAGTCGCCAGATTCGAAGCCATTAATATTGTCTATTTACGAGAAGTATATTTCATATAAAAAGAATCGAAGAAATAAATATAGAGTTCTGTCAAACGCAAAGGAATATCTACGTCATCTTACTGATCGGTATTTAAACCGGGTTGAATCTTATCTGATATCCGCCGTTTCTCTTCGGGATATTATTCCAATACTTTTTGAAGTTGCGATTATTGGCATTCTTTTAATAGGTTTGGCTCCTGTATTCATAGCTCTTCTTATGTTTTTTGCGTTGCTTATTAAAATATCAAGTGTAGTTAAGGGAACATTACTTAAATTCTTCATAAAGTATTTGATACGAATGTCCAGTATAATATCATCACCCAAAAACGATGGGCTAGTGATAAGTCTATACAATAAACTTGAAGCCGCTGAGTCTAAAAGGATGCTAAATCTGGTTGACTCATTGAGCGATATATCTGCTTGGTATTGCCCTACTGCCTTTTGGCCTGAATTTAATAAAATACATGCACCTCGTTTGCTATGTGTGCCTGATGTTGTCTTGACGGAGTTTCCAGTCGGATTTTGCAATGTTGGAGGAGAGCGTTTTCTTCAAACGTTCAGAAAAATTGAGTCAACTATTCGTGATGGAGATCATTTTGTTACCTATAGTAATAAAGTTAAATGGGATACTTTAGTTGAACGTTATAAAGTAAACCCTGCTCACATATCAGTGATTCATCATGCTCCAAACACGCTAGACAGGACTATCTCACCTGATGGTAAAAGTCTTCAATGTGAAGAAGTTAATTTGCAGGCTCGTTCAGACTTTATGAATGCGCTTAAAAAATCTAATAAAACTAGGTATATATCTGGTTTTAGTAATGATGAGGTGAAATTTATATTTTATGCGAGTCAGACTAGACCTAATAAAAATATGCTAAGCCTTTTTAAGGCATATAATTATTTATTAAGAGAGCGTTTTTTATCATGTAAGTTGATTGTGACAGGGAGTCAGAGTGAGATATCAGAAATAGCTACATTTATCAAAGAACAGGAATTAGAGTTGGATGTTCTGTTTTTGCATGGCTTGTCTGTTCCAGAATTAGCTGCTTGTTATCATCTTGCTGAACTAGCTGTCAATCCAAGTCTAAGTGAAGGTGGGTGTCCATTTACATTTACTGAGGCGTTATCTGTTAATACTCCAGTTGTTATGGCACGTATTCCTGTAACTGAAGAAATTCTTACTGACCCTGAGTTACAGGAAATGACATTTTTTGATCCATATGATTGGAGAGATATGGCTAAGAGAATAGAATGGGCACTCCACCATAAGGACATCTTACTACGAAAACAGTTGCAGATATACGATCAGTTATCAATGCGTACATGGTCTGATGTTGTAAATGAGCATATCGATATACTTGAGCGTATTAGTTGCTTGGAGAAATAATGTGGTAGATTCAAAGAAGTTGGCCATTTTAGGATGTGGTGGACATGCAAGAAGTGTGGCTGATGTAGCATTATCGTTAGGATTTTCAACGTTATGCTTTATTGATGATAATGCAAAACCTGGCGAGAGTATTTTGGGTTATCCAGTTTTTCCTTCGTGGGATGTAATCTCTCCCGATGAGTGGATTTTTTTTTCTGCAGTAGGTGATAATCATAAAAGAAAGTTACAGTTAGAGATATTGGGGAAAATGGGGTGGCAAGTTGCCACCTTGATTTCTGCCACAGCCACGATTGGTATTAACTCTATCATAGGTAAAGGAACATTCGTCGGTCATCATGGGCACATTGGTCCCTCAGTTAAAATTGGTGAGGGATGCATTATCAATTCAGGTGCAATAATTGAACATGACGTCTGTGTTGATGAATTTACGCATGTATCGGTCAACAGTACAGTGGCAGGTTCAGTTAATATTGGGACGTTATGTTTTATAGGTGCTGGCGCGACTATAATCAACAATATTACTGTTCGCGACGAGATTACTGTTGGTGCAGGTGCGTGTGTTGTAAACACTATAGATCAGCCCGGAATTTATGTGGGTGTGCCAGCAAAGAAATATAAATAACATCTTGGGGCGAGATATGCATCTTACGGATGATGATTTTTTAAAAACAATAAAAAACACCCCCTTAATCTCGATTGATCTGGTGATTTCTGATAGTTCAGGGCGATATCTTCTCGGTCTCAGAAGAAATAGACCTGCAGCCGATCATTGGTTTGTTTTGGGGGGCAGGATAAAAAAGGGAGAAGCTATATTAGATGCCTTTAAAAGAGTTGCTGAGAATGAGCTTGGTGTGACGTTACAGAATTCGAAAGCTAAATTTATTGGAGTCTACGAGCATTTTTATAAAGATTCTTTTTATGACGTTATGACTCCAACTCACTATGTTGTTTTAGCGTATTCAATAGAACTAGACCATGATATAAATTCATTCTCTGTTGCTCAGCATTCAAAGTATAAATGGTTTGATATAGTAGACCTTCTTGCATCACCAGATGTTCATCAATACACAAAGAACTATTTTTTAGATAAGGGCTTGGAAGATAATGAAAATTCTTCATTTTTTTAAAACATATTATCCAGATGCTTACGGTGGTGTGCAACAAGTCATATATCAGCTTGCGGAAGGTGCAGTAAAAAGAGGGCATGAGGTCGATGTATTATGTTTAAGTGCTGAGAATGCTGGTCGAAATTTTAACATCGCTAATCATAGTGTGCATGCTGCAAAAGAAGATTTTTATATAGCTTCGACTGGTTTTTCATGGTCTGCGATTGTCGAATTCAGGCGACTGGCTGAGAAAGCTGATATTATTCATTATCATTTTCCGTGGCCCTATATGGATCTCGTTCATTTTTGGGTTAATCCTAAAAAGCCGACGGTGGTCAGTTACCATTCTGACATTGTCAAACAAAAATACCTGCTACAACTTTATAAGCCATTGATGATGTCTTTTCTAAATAAAGTTGATGCTGTGGTCGCTTCTTCACCCAATTATGTCAAGACCAGCCCTGTTCTCTCTAGCCTAAAAAAGGATGTTGAGGTGATACCATTCGGTCTGGAAAAGGTATCTCCAAGTTATGCAGAACTATCGTTATCGAATAAATGGAATGATAAAATAAAAGGGCGTTTTTTTCTTTTTATCGGATTTTTACGATATTATAAGGGGTTGTCATTTGTCCTTGATGCTATGCGTGGACTTGATTATCCTTTGATAATAATTGGTGAAGGCCCATGTGAAAAGGAGTTGAAGTCTCAGGCGGATAAGTTAGGATTAAAAAATACGTTGTTTGTTGGTCCAGTAAGTGACGCTGAAAAAAATATTTTACTGGAGTTATGTTACGCTGTGGTATTTCCATCTCATCTGCGTTCTGAAGCGTTTGGTATGACTTTGTTAGAGGCATCAATGTATGGTAAGCCAATGATTACTTGCGAAATTGGTACAGGCACTACATATATAAATCTGCATGGTGAAACCGGCTTGGCAGTTGAGCCAGCAAATAGTGAGGCTCTCTCATCTGCAATGAAAAAGTTATGGGATGATCAAGATGAAGCTGAGCGTATGGGGAAAAATGCAAAGGCTAGATTTGAACATAACTTTACTGCCGACGTCATGATTGATAAATATATGACGTTATATGAAAAGGTTATCTCAAATTATTATTCATCTTGAAATGCCTATCTCAAACTGTATGTCCATACCTAGAATTCTTGTCATAGGTGCCAACGGATTTGTAGGCAAGGCGGTCTGTGAACACTTGCTGGCGCTGGGGGCGAATGTTAAAGGAGCGGTGCGAAGTCACCCGCTGGCTTCTTACCATGTTCAGGCTCCCTCTCTGACTGCCTATGCAAACTGGACAGCCCAATTGCAACAGGTGGATGTGGTTGTTCACTGTGCAGCCAGGGTGCATGTGATGTCGGAAACCGCGACAGATCCTTTGGCGGCTTTTCGAGCGGTGAATACAGAGGGCACCCTCGCTCTTGCTCGACAAGCGGCTGAGGCAGGGGTGAAGCGCTTCATCTTTATCAGTTCGATAAAAGTGAATGGCGAGCAGACCGAGCCTGGCAAGCCATTTGATGAGAATGTGCAAAGTCCGCCAGAAGATCCCTATGGACGCTCGAAGTATGAGGCGGAACAGGGGCTGATGGCACTCGCGAAAGAGTGTGGTATGGCTGTAACCATCATTCGTCCTCCTCTTATCTATGGAGAAGGAGTGAAGGCTAACTTTGCCAGCATGATGACCTGGGTGCGCAAAGGGATCCCGCTCCCTTTTGCCCGTTTGACCAATGCGCGTAGCCTGTTGGCGTTACCTAATCTGTGTGACTTTATTGCCCATGCGATGGCGCACCCGGCTGCAGTGAATCAGGTCTTTTTAGTCGCAGATCCTGTCGCAGTGTCGACGTCTCAGTTGTTGGCGGCGATTGCAGAAGCAGAAGGCGTTAGCTGTCGGCTCTTTTATCTCCCACCAGGAGTAATAAGAGGGCTTGGACGCTGTTTGGGGATTGATGCCAAGCTACAACGGATTTATGGCTCTCTGGAAATGAATACCCGCAAGGCTCAGAGCCGATTACAATGGTCGGCACCCTATTCGCTCTCTCAGACCTTATCTCTGATGGCGTCAATCCATAGTGAGTCGTCTTGATGCTGGCATTTGTTTTGTTGTCGATATTTTGTCTTTTTCTTTCAATTACCATGACCGGCCTGCTCAGGCGCTACGCCCAGACCCGCTTGCTTGACCAACCCAATCATCGCAGTTCGCATCAGGTGCCTACCCCGAGAGGCGGTGGCATGGCTATCGTGGCGACCTTTCTGCTGGCAGCCCCGTTGTTTGTTACCCTGATCCCACTGCCCGCCGGCATATCCCAGAGCAGCTTTGCATTGATATGGGCTGCGGCGCTGGGCATTGCATTGGTTGGTTTTATCGATGACCACATCTCTCTCAAGCCTCGAACCCGCCTGATTGTGCAGAGCATGGCGGCCGCTTTGGTGGTTTCTGCGGTTAATGGTTTGCCAGCGCTGACCTTCTTTGGTTGGCAGCTCGATCTGGCCTGGTTTGGTTACCTGCTGGTCTGGCTGGGGGTGATCTGGTTTATCAATCTCTACAACTTTATGGATGGCATCGATGGCTTGGCGGCAGGTGAAGCCGTTGTCGTCTGTCTGTTCATGACGTTATTTCACTATCTGGTTGGGGGGGAGTGGTCGTCTGCCAGTTTGATCCTGCTACTGGGGATTTCGGCGGCTGGCTTCTTGTGCTGGAATTTTCCGCCCGCCAGGATCTTTATGGGGGATGGTGGCAGCGGATTTCTTGGCTTGATGCTGGCTTCCCTGATGCTGCTGGATGCCGCTTCTGCGCCTCAATTCCTGTGGGCATGGCTCGTCATGCTCGGAGTCTTTGTGGTTGATGCGACCTGGACGTTACTGAATCGCTATCGTCTGAAATGTCGTCTGAGCGAGGCGCATCGTACTCATGGCTATCAATATCTGGCGAGACGTTGGCAAAGTCATCGAAACGTGACCTTGGCTGTGCTTCTTATAAATAGCCTCTGGCTTGCGCCGATCGCTGTCATGATTGTATTGGGCCAGCTCGATGGTGTGATCGGTCTGGTCATTGCCTACTTGCCGTTAGCCTTTCTTGCGTATCACCTGAATGCAGGAGTACCAGAATGAGAAATGAGCTTTTACCCGGAGGGGGCTGGCTACTGAGTTGCCTGGGCTCCCTATCACGAGCCAGCAAGCGTGTCATCTCTGTCGCCGTTGATATGCTCTTGATCACCATGACCTATTGGGGAGCGTACTGGATCCGGCTTGAACATAACTGGCCCATCGATAGCCCTCATCACTGGGCACTCCTTGGCGCAATTATCGTTGTCAGCATCAGTTTGTTTGTACGGCTGGGGCTCTATCGCGCAGTACTCCGATATGTCAGCTTTCGGGTCTTATGGACAATCTCGCTAGGCGCATTTCTTTCAACCTGTTTCTTTGTTCTCTCTGCATTTTACTTTGATATCTTTCTGCCCAGAACGGTATCTGTTATCTATCTCTCCTTTTTGGTGCTGCTGGTTGGTGGTGTGCGGCTGTTTTTCCGGGCGCTGCTCAATACCACCCGTCTGGCTCGTACCCAGGTGTTGATCTATGGCGCGGGTTCTTCGGGTCGACAGCTTCAAATGGCCTTGTTGCAAGGTAATGAGTTTTATCCCGTCGCCTTTATTGATGACGATCCCGCCAAACAGGGATGCGTGATCCAGGGTTGTACCGTTTATCACAGTGCTCAGCTGCCAACTCTGATTGACCACCATGGGGTGCAGAAGATCTTGCTGGCTATGCCGAGCAGCACCAGGGCTCGTCGTCAGGAGGTGATTAATGCACTTGAGCCCCTCTCTTGCGAAGTGCTCTCTATCCCGGGAATGGCCGATCTGGTCAATGGCTCTGCCCGCATAGATCAGCTCAATGAGGTCTCCATCGACGATCTGTTGGGCAGAGATCCGGTAGAGCCGGTGACAAAATTAATGGAAGCCAATATCACAGGCAAAGCGGTCATGGTAACCGGTGCCGGTGGCTCCATTGGTTCTGAGTTATGTCGCCAGATCTTGCGGTGCCGACCGTCCACCTTGGTTCTGTTCGAGCTATCTGAATATGCTCTCTATGCCTTAAATAAGAATCTGCGTGAACAGTGTCAGCGCGAGCAGATCGAAACAGAGCTGGTGCCGTTATTGGGTTCAGTACAGCGCCAGCATCGTCTAAAAACGGTGATGCAGAGCTTCAGGATCCAGACCGTCTACCATACCGCGGCTTACAAACATGTCCCGCTGGTCGAGTTCAATATCATTGAAGGAGTACGTAACAACGTATTCGGCACTCTTTATGCGGCACAGGCGGCCATTGAGGCAGGGGTGGAAACATTCGTGCTGATCTCTACCGATAAAGCCGTGCGGCCAACCAATACCATGGGGGCCAGCAAGCGTCTGGCCGAATTGATCTTGCAAGCCTTGACCCGCGAGAAGCACAGCACCCGTTTTTGTATGGTGCGCTTTGGCAATGTTCTTGGATCTTCCGGCTCAGTGGTGCCGTTATTCAGACAGCAGATAGATAAGGGGGGGCCTATCACCCTGACTCACCCCGATATCATCCGTTACTTCATGACGATACCTGAGGCTGCCCAGTTGGTGATCCAGGCCGGCGCCATGGGGGAGGGGGGCGACGTCTTTGTGCTCGATATGGGGCAACCGGTACGGATCATGGAGCTGGCCAAGCGCATGATACGCCTCAGCGGCCTGACACTGCGTGATGAGCAGCGTCCCGATGGTGATATCGCCATAGAGGTGACGGGGTTGCGGCCGGGCGAAAAGCTCTACGAAGAGTTACTGATTGGTGATGATGCCAGAGGAACCGAACACCCCAGGATCATGGTGGCACAAGAGAGCTGGCTGCCCTGGTCCCGACTGCGCCCCTTGCTGGCCTCGCTGGATGATGCTTGTCACCGTTTTGATCAACAGCAAGTGCGCGAGATCCTGATGCATGCTCCTGCTGCATTCGAACCGACGGATGGTATCTGTGATCTGGTGTGGCTAGCGAAGCAGCATACAATAACGGAGAACATCGTGAAGCTACCAGTACACAATGTTAATTTTTTGCTGGCTAGAAATTGAGTTACCTGTTTCTATAATGAGGCAACTTGGATGCGATTAGGCCTGGTTGTGGCATTTTATCGAGAATATGCCGCAATTATTACTAATGTTAGTATTCTATTATTTGAAAAAATGGTGACCATTGGGTTGGTTTTTTTTTGCGAGGGGGTAATTAGTCATCTACTCGGTGTGTCATTATATGGGAAATGGCTATATTCGCTCAATGCCGTCATTTTATTGTCATCAGTTACATTGATTGCCGGCTCGGAAGTTGTTGTTCCGGCATTAGTTCGGCATCCTCATTTGCGTTGGAAGATACTATCTTCAGTATTTGTTTTTCGTCTACTTTTCGCTTTGGTTGCTTTGCTTGTCACATTAGTCTACGCAAATTTTATTGTCGCAGATCAAGATGTAAGATTAATGCTGATGCTATTGGCACTGGCGCTCATTTTTAATGAACCATTTTCAGTAATAGCCAACTACTATCAAGCTACCACAAATATAGGTATTGTTGTAGCGATTCGTCTTGCAATTTTATTATTAAGGGTGCTTTTGGTAAGCCTCGCTCTTTTACTTTCATCTTATTTCATCATCTATTCAAGCAGGGCAATAGAAGCAATGTTTTTAGCTATGTCACTGTGTTGTGTTATTTATTTTAGAGGTGGCATCTGGGACTGGCATAAAAAAGTGGCAGTGGTAATGTTAAGTCGAGGTGGGGCGCTCTGGGTCCCATTAATGCTTATGCTGATTTATATGAGAATTGATCGCTTTTTCATCGAGCATTACTTAGGGTATGAACAACTAGCCATGTATGGTGTAGCTAGTCAAATGCTAGAGCAGGGCGTACTTGTACTTGGTATAGTTGTGCAGTCTATAGCCCCAATGATGTTATATGGGCGCAGAGTAAAAAAAATACATACGGTCTGTTTAGGGCTGTTATTAGTTGCATGTATCTTGCAATTAATGGGTTGGTTATGGCTACATGAAATTGTCTATTTTATCTTTGGAAAAGATTATGAGTTAGCAGCAGAATTAGCCATTATGATGTTGCCTGCGCTTTCTTTTTTCGCTGTGGATAGCGTTTTAATGCAACGGTTATACCGTGACAAAAAATATTTTTTGATAATGTGCAAGTGGTTCTTTCTCTTAATTATAAGCATGTTCAACTATTGGTTGTTGCTAAAAGTATTTCGTTCCGGTGACATTTACATCGTTTACATAACTAATGCTTTTTTGATGATGGCTGCGACGATGTCGATATACTTCATTCATCAATATAAAGGTTGCGTGTGTAAGGTCGTGCAATGATAACAATAATGACGCCAACTTATAACAGAGCATATGTTTTACCAAGGTTGTATGACAGTTTGTGTCAGCAGACAAGGCGGGACTTTGAATGGCTTGTAATCGATGACGGTAGCACTGATGGTACCGCCGAGCTTATTTTTGATTATAGAGTTAAATCTGACTTTCCAATCAATTATTTTTATAAAGAAAATGGAGGGAAGCATCGCGCTATAAATGAAGGTGTGGTTCATGCGACCGGTGATTGGATTATCATTGTGGATAGTGATGACTTATTAACTGGTGATGCTGTTGCCAAGCTATATGATGTTATGAATCATATTGGCTCGGAATTTGTTGGGATGTGTTTTAGAAAAGCAACATTATCTGGTCATATGATTGGTATCTCCGACACCGCATGGAGCAAGTCAATGGTAATGCAGCCCATCATGGCAGGGCATATATTACAAGGTGACCTGGCTTATGTTTTTCGCACTAATGTTATGCGTGAGTTTCCTTTTCCTCAGTTCCCGGGCGAAAAGTTTGTACCAGAGTTATATATATGGAATAAAATTGCCGATATAGGTAAGATAGTTTTTTATGTAGACCAAGTAATATACTTGTGTGAATATCTTCCTGATGGCTACACCTCAAATTTTAAAAAAAATCTAAGAAGTAATCCATGTGGTTTTGGTTTGTTTTATCGAGACCAGGTGATCCGAGATACTCGATTGTTCGGCAAGGTCAAAGCATGTGTCAGAAGTCTCCAGTGCATTCTTTACTGTTGGTTGAAAAAATAGCATGAAAATTGCGATGGTAATCACAGGCCTTGGTATGGGGGGCGCTGAACGACAAGTGTGCGATTTGGCAGATCAATTTATTAGGTTGGGCCACCATATATTAATTATCTCGATGACCGGTGAAATTAGCAATCGCCCACATTCGACTGCAGCAAACATCGTTTCACTGCAGATGAGGAAAACTCCATTTAGTGTTTTCAAAGCATACTGGCAGGCGATCAGGTTACTTAATCAATATAAACCGGATGTGGTGCATAGCCATATGGTGCATGCAAATATTTTTGCTCGGTTATTACGATTGTTTGTATCATTTCCGAAGCTTATCTGCTCTGCACATAGTGTTAATGAGGGAAGAGGGTGGCGGATATTGGCATACCGGCTTACCGAAAGGTTATGTGATCTTAACACAAACGTAAGCCAAGAAGCAGTTGAGGCTTTTATTAAACAAGGTGCGGTATCTGCCGGGCGAATGAAAGTCATGTATAATGGTATTGATACGGAGCGTTTTTATTTTAACGCCACAGTCAGAAATAAATTACGCTCTCAGCTTGGGATTGATGACAATAACATATTGTTAATTTCAGTAGGCAGACTGACCGCTGCCAAGGACTATACAAATTTGCTTGTTGCATTTGCGATGTTATCTTCGAGATCCAATAATGTTAAGTTGGTCATCATAGGTGAGGGTGAGGAAAAAGAATACTTAACCACAATCGCTAGCGCACAAGGGATTAGCGAGCGAGTTCATTTCTTGGGGCTGCGCTATGATGTTGAAGATTGGATGAGTGCAGCAGATATATTTGTGTTGTCATCAGCTTGGGAGGGGTTTGGTTTAGTTGTGGCTGAGGCTATGGCTACTGAGCGGGTAGTGGTTGCCACCGATTGTGGTGGAGTGAGGGAAGTGGTTGGCTCTGCTGGATTGCTTGTCCCCTCTAAAAATAGTCAGCAGCTATTTACCGCGATTGAGCAGGCTATGATGCTTTCGCCGCTTGAGAGAGAGGTGATGACTAGGGAGGCTCGGATTCGGGTTATTAGCCATTATTCAATAGAGACTATCTGTCTGCGTTGGTTAAATTTGTACCAGGACTACACATGAGCAAACATCTTTGTATGGTGAGCAATACAGCGTGGTCAATGTGGAATTTTCGCCGCGGATTATTATCTGCACTTATACAACATGGATATCGCATAACCATTGTTGCTCCACCTGATAATACAGTTTTTTCGCTCTGTGATTTGGGGTGTTCATTTATACCGTTGGCACTATCCCCTAAAGGAGTCAACCCAATTGTTGAACTAAAATTAATATTTGATTTCGTAAGAATATATAGAAAAATTAATGCGGATTTAATTATCCATTATACGGTAAAACCAAATATATATGGTTCTTTTGCTGCACATCTTTGTCGCACACCTGCCTTGGCTATAACCACTGGGTTAGGATATGCCTTTATGAATGATGGTTGGGTGCCCAAAGTAGTAAGGTTGCTTTATAAATTCGCTTTTAAATATCCTAAGCTAGTCATTTTCTTAAATGAAGATGATCGCCTTGAATTTGTATCAAGACAGTTGGTAGATGAAAGAAAGACTCTGTTACTGCCTGGCGAGGGCGTTGATTTGAGTTTTTTTTATCCTTCAGAAAAATTTGCTGAAGATGACTCGGTTAGTTTTTTGCTCATTGCTCGGTTGTTATGGGATAAGGGGATTGGAGAATATGCAGCAGCCGCAAAGCAGATTCATATTCGTCATCCAAACATAAAGTTTAAATTGCTAGGCGATGTTCAGGCTGATAACCCACGAGCGATCGGATATGCACAATTGCATGAATGGATCAATGACGGTGTGCTGGAATATCTCGGTACTACACATGATGTTAGGCCTATCATAATGGAAAGTGATTGTATTGTGTTACCTTCTTATCGCGAAGGATTGCCAAGAACTATGATCGAAGCTGCTGCAATGGCAAAGCCAATTATTGTTACTGATGTTCCTGGATGTAGAGATGTACTGCTACATGAGAAAACCGGGTTACTCTGTCAAGCTAGAAATGTTTCATCATTGGCTGATGCGATGATGACATTCATACGAATGACTACAGCTCAAAGAACCTTGATGGGTAATGCTGGGAGGCAATTAGTTAGTGCCAGATTCGATGAGAAAAAAATCATTGGCATATATTTTGACATATTGGCTCAGCATATCGATGGCGCTCAGCCCTGTGGTTGATAACTAAATGAGTTTTTCATGATAAATAATAGCTATTATCCATATGGTGGTCGTTGGTATGACCTTGTACGGTTTAATTATACAATAATGTTCTTTTTTACATCCTTGGTGTCAACATTATTACCTGCATTTTTGTTTTGGGGCGAGGACTTTTGGAATTTCCTTGATGATGTAAAAATAAATTCACTTTTAGGAATCTTTATAACATGTATTACTGCTGGTTTTTTCCTGAGTCGAGTGCTTTGCTATCCTGGAGTTAATGCTTTATCTTATATGATTCCAACAGTAACCGCTGTGTATGGAATATTATTCGGTGTGTTGCTGCTGTTTCGTCTTGAGTATAGTAGGCCAGTAATTATAAGCTCGTATATATTGGTTTTAGTATCTTGCTGGCTTATTTATTACTTAGGGGCACGATCTGGCAAGGTTAAGTATTCCATCATCCCGGTTGGTAATTATCAGAAACTGTGTGCCTTGACTGCTGTTGAATGGAATATTCTTCACAAACCAGATTTTTCTCTGTTTTGTGGTAATGCCGTAGTTGCTGACCTTCACTCATCTGATTTGACGAGTGAATGGCAAAGGTTATTAACTGATTTCGTTTTGTTAGGGATACCAATCTATCACAGCAAAACTATATATGCATCATTAACAGGCCGAGTGAGCGTTGAGCAATTATATGAAAATGACTTGGGTTCCGCTATTCCCTCGTTGTTTTATTTCTTTTTAAAAAGACTAGCTGATCTTTTGGTTGTTATAATTGCACTCCCCTTTTTTATGCCGGTGTTACTTATAACAGCAATATTAATAAAGCTGGAAAGCCCTGGCCCTGTTTTCTTTAAGCAAAAGAGAGTTGGGTTGGGTAATAAAGATTTTGTAATATATAAATTTCGTAGTATGCATGACAGTTCATCATCAGACAATGCATATTTTGCTCAGCAGGTTGACAAACGGATTACTCGTGTTGGTAATTTTATTCGTAAATATAGAATTGATGAGCTCCCGCAATTCTTTAATGTTCTTAAAGGGGATATGAGCTTGATTGGTCCTCGGCCTGAACAGCGTTTTTTTGTGGAGAGGTTTGAGTCTGAATTACCATTCTATATGTATCGTCATATGGTTCGTCCTGGTATAAGTGGATGGGCTCAGGTGATGCATGGCTACTCAGCTGATACAGATAGTACTCGTATAAAATTAGAATATGATTTTTATTATATTAGAAACTTTTCGCTTTGGCTTGATCTATTAATAGTAATCAAAACTATTAAAACAATGCTGACAGGGTTTGGGGCTCGTTGAGTATACGGAAATAATATATGAGCAGCTTGTATTGGATTTTATCTTCATTATACTGGTTACTTGGAGTGCATTTTTTTATGCACAACCCGGGAGGAGCAGGGCTATATCTGCCCTTTAACGCATGGGGATGGGTGTTTGCCTCGCTGGCTATTGGATTAGGATTGTGGCAAGTGACGTTACGCCAGCGTCTGCTCTTTTCTCCATTACAAGCGGGCTTATGGATAGGGGCACTCTTGCTACTGCTGCCGATGTTCTATCCAGGTTTTGCACTCAGGGATTATGCCATTCCAAGATTATTGGGGCTTTTTGCTGGTCTGCTGTTTTTATTCGGGCTCTATCAATGGCGCTTCAATCGGTTGCAGCGTGATCGCTTGCTCTATATCGTCCTGATAGCGATCGCGATGGAGGCTTTGCTCGGTCTGATACAGTTCTATCTGTTGACACCCGGTAACTGGATTGGCTACGACACTAAAACCAATCGTCCTTACGGGATCTTTCAACAGCCAAACGTGATGGCAACCTTTATGGCAACTGGTCTTGCCCTTGCTATTTGGCTGGAATTACGCCGAGAGGGTGGTCGTTTGCTGATGGCTCTACGCTATGGCGTCATTCTATCAGCAACACTGTTGCTGGTTGTTTTGCAATCCCGAGTGGGTCAACTTGGCGGTCTGCTAGCTCTGTTTTTATTGATACCGCAACTCCATCGCCATCGAGTGCTATGGCGTATGTTGGCGCTGGTTATTTTTGCGGTGGCCCTTGGCCTGCTATCACAGTACTGGATGGCAGGAGCAAAGCGCGGGTTGGAGATTTATCAATCTGGTGGTATGCGATCTATTTATTGGCCTTATGCAGCCAAGCTGATTGCCGAAGCACCATGGAGTGGTTGGGGATACGGCAGTTTTGAATCTGTTTTTCTCCATCACTACATGGCTGATAAGGCGCTGAATCCATCTATGGTGCAGATTGAGTACAATCTTGACCATCCCCACAACGAATTCCTTTATTGGGCTGTTGAGGGAGGGGTGGCTCCCATGGTTGGTATGGTGATTATGGGGGGCGCATTATTGTGGCGCCTGACGAAGGTGCGTTGGGTAAATGCCATGGCACTGCTTGCCCTGGTGACACCGATATTGCTCCATACTCAGACGGAATATCCCCTTTACCATGCAATCGTGTTGTGGTGGTTGTTGCTGACGCTGATCTATGTCGTTGACACCGAGATTGAAGAAACCCGTTTCGTGAGTTGCGGTAGCCCATCGTGGTTGGACATTGAGTATCGCCCCTGGTTGTTGCTCCGATTTATGGCAATAGCTATCCCTCTATTGATTGTCCCATTTATGCTGACAGCCCTTCATACTGCCTGGGTCGTCACCAAATACGAGCGGGGAGGTTATAAGGAGCCGACGCTCTTGCTGGAGATTATCAATCCTATGGCATGGCTGACACGAGTTGAATTTGATGTGAACTCGGTTCGTCTGATGGTCGGTTTGCAGACAAACAACAAGGATGAACTGGAAGCTTATCTGGAGTGGGGGCAGGCCTTCGTACTTCATACACCACGAGCTAATATATACGCCAATATGGTGACAGCACTTAACGCTCTGGGTCGCAAAGAGGCAGCCGATGCGATGCGTCTGGAAGCGCTCAGACTCTATCCTGCGGAACCTCTGCTGAGTGGCTCTGTAGCTATACCGGTGATCAGTGGTGTTGATCAATCGGCACAAAGTAATGCTCGCGCAAATTAGCGTAATTTAACAACCGGGTAAGATCGGTTATGTTAAAAAACAGATTGTTTATTTGTCTTTAGATATATGGGTTGATGTTGTAAGTTCATGATTTTTATGGATAAAAATTATGGCCTTTTAAGTCGTCGTTGCTGAGGAATTGCTTTGTGGCTTTTTTATTTCACCTTGCTTGATGGGTAACTGGGCGGGGGGGAGGGCATATCGGGTGTCACTATAAAGAGAATCTTCTGACTGCATGTAGTGGGATATTAATGAGCCCTGTAATATCTGAGATCATCATCTGTCAGATTGTATAGCAATCACAACTGAGCATTGATTTGTTATCACGCTTCGCGTCAAGAGAGTATGGTGAGTGAAAAATAAAAAAAAGGAGTGTAAATACAGAAAACGGTATGTTGTTATCAATTGTCCATGCTATTCTGACACGGTAATCCCTGTGACCGACTTTTTGTGAGGAAATAATGAACGAGTTTCTGAAAGTTCTGCTGAACATTCGCAGTCTGCGTGCGGCTGTTCGTGAGCTGCCGTTTGAGCAACTGCTGGAAGCTAAAGAGAAGTTTGACCTGGTTTACCAAGAGCGCGCCGATTCTGTTGAACAGGAGCGTGCTGAACAGGAAGAGCGTCAGCGCAAGCTGAATGAATTCACCGAAATGCTGCAGCAGGCTGGTATTGATCCTCGTGAGCTACTGGCGACTGCCGCTGCTCCGGCTGCTGCAACTGGCGCTGCCAAGAGCAAGCGAGCTCCGCGTCCGGCTAAATACAAGTACGAAGAAGATGGCCAGGAAAAGACCTGGACCGGTCAAGGCCGTATGCCGAAAGCCATTGCTGCTCAAGTCGCATTGGGTAAAGACCTGAACGATTTCCTGATCTAATTCGTCAGGTTCAGAGATTGAATAATGCCGCCCTCGGGCGGCATTATTTTTGCCGTTTTACTCGTGGTTATCCAACCAGTATTTCCACCTCATTGTTATCTGCATTCCTCGTTTGTATCCTTTCTCTCTCGCCTTACCCGCAGTTCCTTTACTCAATATCATTCGTTGTTTACGATTAATTTTGTCCTGTGGCTCACCAACGCGATATCGCTATTTGTATGCGTTGTGCTGATACGAGCTTCGGATATGTTTCTCACGATTCACGATTCACGATTCACGATTCACGATTCACGATTCACGATTCACGGTGCGTCGTTCGGCAAGAGTAGAGCTCTCTGCTGATGGAATATCCGGTAATCGTTATCTCCGGTCAGGGGGCGTTAGGTATAGAGAGAGCCGCAAGGTATGGCCGGTATATTCAGGGTCGCCGATGCATGTAATTGGCTGCGCTGCCATGACTGCCCCTGATAATGGGCAATGAAGTTCGGCTGCAGTGTGGGAGAGGAAATTCTGTATGGTCTATGGCGATGATATTCCCCACTCTGTAGGCAGAGTGGGGGATAGCCAGGTGAAGCGCTATCGGGGCGTCACGCTATCGCTGCCACCCAGGGCGCGATAGATTTTGGCTGTGGTGGTGAGCTGCTCTTTTTGCTGTGCCAGCAGGCTCTGCTGGGCATCCCACAGTCGGTTCTGCTCATCAAGCCAAGCTTGCACGCCGGTCGCACCCGCCTGGAAGCGAGCCTTGGCCAGTCGTTCGGCCTCCCGGGCATAACTCAGCTGCTCCTGCAGATAATCGAGTCGCTGCTGGCCATAGTGGCGGGCGGCCAGATTGTCTTCCACTTCCACCAGTGCAGTGTAGAGCTGCTTGCGAAACTCGGTTTCGGCGATCTGGTAATCCAGCTCCGAGCTTTCAATGGCGAGCTGGGTGCGGTTGTATTCAAGGAAGGGGAGGGCAAGGCTGGCTCCCAGCGTACCGACCGGATTTTGCAGCACTTGCGCCAATCTATCGGATGCGGTGCTGGCGCTGCCGGTCAGGGTCAGGCTGGGGTAGAAGCTGGTGCGGATCTCATCCCCTTTAGCCAGCGTCTTGCGCAGCCGCAATTCGGCCGCTTTGACATCGGGGCGGCGGGCCAGCACATCGGCCGGAATACCCACCGCAAGTTCAGGAATGGCCTGCTTTGCAAGGGAAGCGGGTGCATACTCCAGCGGCCCGCTGCTGCGGCCCAGCAACAGACGCAGGGCATTGCGAGCCTGCTCCTGCTGCGCCTTGAGGGAGGCCAGCTCAGCCTGCTTGCCTGCCAGTTGCTGGCGTGCCTGCGCCAGATCGAGTCGGGTGATGGCGCCTGCCTGGTATTTGGTTTGGGTCAGCTGCTCGGTTCGCGTCAGGTTGGCCAGCTGCTGTTCTCCGAGTGCGATGGCAGAGCCGAGATAGCCGAGCTGCCAATACTGCTCCAGAGTATTGCCAATCAGCAGGAGTCGGGTGCTGGCGAGATCCTGCTCGCTTGCCGCCGCCTCCCAGCTTGCCTGATCTCGCACCGAGGCAAGCTTGCCCCACAAATCCACTTCGTAACTGAGGCTCAGCGAGGGGCCCAGACTGTTGGTGCCTTTGCCGCTTTTCAGATCCTTGTTGCCACTGGCTGCGATAGTGCCATTGACCGAGGGGGTGAGGTTGGTATCGGCCTGCTCGGCGCCCAGTCTGGCGCTTTTGAGCTTGAGGGCCGCCACATGCATGTCCGGGTTGGCGGCTAGAACCGCCTCGACCAATTTGTCGAGTTGGGGATCATGAAATTCCCGCCACCAGAGGCCAGCCTGCGCAGCCAGTTGGGCGCCCTCTGCTTGTTGCCATGTGGGGGCGATCGCCAACTCGGGTCTTTGATAGGTGCTGTGCTGACTACAGCCGCTGAGGGCCATAGAGAGAGCCAGCCAGGAGAGTTTGTGCATTGTTATTCCCTCGCCAGTGCGACAACAGGGTCGAGCCGCGCCGCATTGCGTGCCGGCAGGTAACCAAACAGGATCCCGATGAGTGACGAGCAGCCAAAGGCCATCAGGATGGAGAAGAGCGAGAACTGCATCTTGATGGAGTCCACCAGCAGTGCAAAGAGCGCACCAATGCCTAGCGAGAGGCCGACGCCGAAGATACCCCCCAGCAGGCTCACCATCACAGCTTCAATCAGGAACTGCTGCAAAATATCCGACTGGCGGGCGCCCACGGCCATGCGAATGCCGATCTCGCGGGTGCGCTCGACCACTGACACCAGCATGATGTTCATCACGCCCACCCCGCCGACGATCAGCGAGATCACCGCGATGGCCGAGACCATCAGGGTCATGGTGGCGGTGGTTTTCTCCACCGATTTGATGATGCTGTCGCTGCTGAAGGTGAAGAAATCCTTCACCCCGTGGCGCTTGGTGATCAGCTCGATCACCGCCTGCTCGGCCAGCGCCGGTTGTACCCCGTCCTTGACCCGGATGGTGATCTGGCTGAAGTGGTGCTGCGAGATGAGGCGACTCATCACCGCGCTGTAGGGCAGCCAGATATTGACCGACTGGCTGGTGGGGCCGAAGCCGGTCTCCTGCGAAACCACACCGACAATCCGCACCGGCAAGGTGCCGACCAGTACCACCTTGCCGACCGGCTCCTCCTTGCCAAGCAGGCTGGTGATGCTCTTCTTGTCCACCACGGCAACGGCGGCACGCTGCTGGATATCTTGCCACTCCAGTAAGCGACCACTGACCAGCGTCATCCCCTTTACCTTGAAATAGTCGTTACCGACCCCGGTCACATTGCCGCTGTTGGTCTTGTTGCGATAGCGCAACTGCCCTGAGCTGCCGATCTCGGGGCTGGCGCCCGCAAGATAGGGTTGCCCCAACAGGGCATCGAGATCCCCCTTGTTGAGGGTCTGGATGCTGGCCATCTTCTCATCGCCCCATCCTTTACCCGGGAAGATTTCGATGGTGTTGGTGCCCATCGCATTGATCTGGTCGATCACCTTGGCGCGCGCCCCTTGCCCCAGCGCCACCACACTCACCACGGCGGCGATGCCGATGATGATGCCGAGCATGGTGAGGAAGGTGCGCATCCGGTGGGCTAGCATGGCATGGATTGCCATCCGTCCCGCTTCCCGATAACGATCCCAATCGTGGCCCATGGCGCCTTTAGTGGGCGCTATTTTTTGAGGGGCTACAGCGGTGGCTGGAGCCAACACCGCCGTTTGGCAGGGGCCGCTATCTTGTTCAATCCGACCATCCTTGAGAGTGATGATCCGGTCGGCATGGCTGGCCACGTTCATATCGTGGGTGACCAGAATGATGGTATGGCCCTGAGCGTGCAGCTCCTTGAGGATCGCCATCACCTCCTTGCCGCTCTGGCTATCCAGTGCGCCGGTCGGTTCATCGGCGAGGATCACTTCGCCGCCATTGGCCAGCGCCCGGGCGATACTGACCCGCTGCTGCTGACCGCCGGAGAGTTGGCCCGGGGTATGGTGGCTGCGATCGGCCAGACCCAGTCTGCCCAGCAGCTGACGCGCACGTGCCTGGCGATCCGGGCGACTGGTGCCCGCATAGACGGCTGGGATCTCCACGTTGGCGGCGGCATCGAGGTGGGGCAGCAGGTGGTAGCGCTGAAAGATAAAGCCGAAGTGGTGGCAGCGCAGTCGGGCCAGCGCCAACGCATCCATGGTGGCTGTGTCCTGACCGCGAAACAGGTACTGGCCGCCGCTCGGGCTATCCAGACAACCCAGCAGGTTCATCAGGGTCGACTTACCGGAGCCGGACGCGCCGACAATGGCGATCATCTCTCCTGCCGTGATGGTGAGGTCAAGAGGGTGGAGCACGGTGACTTCGCTGTCGCCGCTCTGGTAGCGTCGCTCGACCCCTTTCAGCTGGATCAACGGCAGCTGGTTCAGGGGCTCACTCATAGCATCACCGCCATCTCATCATTGTCGGCGGGGGCTCCGTGATTGAGCTGCACCTCCTCCTTCTCACTCAGCCCGCTGATCACTTCAATGCGGATCTCGTCCTTCATACCGGTCTTGATATGACGGGTTTCGGTTGTCTCATCGTCATTGATCACGGTGACTTCATACTCGTTGTCACCCAGCGACTTGCCGAGGGCGGTTTGCGGCACAGTGAGCACCTGCTTGCGCTCGCCGAGCACAATGGTCACCTGGGGGGTCATTGCCACCCGCAGGGTATGATCGGGATTGGGCACATCGAACAGGGCGTAGTAGTAAACGGCCGCATTGCTGGTGGTGGTACCTGTGGTGGCCTGATCGTTAATATTGGTAGGCGCTAACTCCACGGCGCGAAGGGTACCCTGATAGCGGGTATCCGGATCGCCGATCAGGGTGAAATAGACCGGCATGCCGGCTTTGACCTTGGTGACATCAGCTTCGGAGATCTGCGCCTTGACCGTCATGGTCTCGAGGTTGGCCAGCTTGAGCACGGTCGGCACCGTCTGGCTGGCAGCCAGGGTCTGGCCCTGACGGGTCACAATGCTGATGACGGTGCCATCCATCGGCGCCAGGATCTTGGTGTAGCCCAGCTCGGTCTTGGCCCGATCAACCTTGATCAGGGCATTGTCGATATTGGCCTGGCTGTTTTGCAGTTCGGCGCGGGTGACCGCCAGCAGTGCTTCGGCACTCTCCAGATCGGCCCGTGAGCTCGCCTCCTGCTTGAACATCTGCTGCTGGCGCCGCCAGGCGAGCTCGTTCTGTTTGAGTTGTGCCTGCTTGATCTTGAGCTGGGCGCGGTTGCTGGCAAGCTCCGCCTCGGCCGTCTTGAGGTTGTTCTGGGCAATCAGGGGATCGATCTCGGCCAGCAGGTCTCCCTGCTTGACCTGATCACCAGCCTCGACGGCCAGCTTGGTAACCTGACCGGAGACCTGGGCCCCCACATCCACCTGCTCCACGGCCTGCAGCACACCACTGGCCAGCACGGTCTGGGCAATATCCTCGCGGGTCACCTGAGCGGTTAGCATCGCCTTGGGTGGTTGACTGGGCCAGAGCAGCCAGCCGATGAGAACCACGGCGATCAGCATGGTGATGGCCAGGGTTCTCTGCTTGGGGGTTATGTTCATCGATCACCTGAATGGAAACGGAAAAGGTTGTGCGCGGCGATTATCCTGCAGCAAAGCCCTGATAAATAACAGCCGCAAATATGTAAGCAAAGTTATGGCGTTAACTGTCAATAAGCCGAGAAAGGAGTAAGCGATAGACCGCAGTCGTGAGCAAGATGGTCAACAAGAGGGTGGGGAGTGCGGCTGGCGGTGGCGATGAAAAAGCCCTGCGCAGAGGCAGGGCTTTGGAATAGGTGATGGCGAGGGAGGATCAGGCCTTGGCCAGCAGATCCATCACCCAGGGCAGACCCTGCTTCTTGCGGCTGACAAAGCCCGGGTGGTAGCTGGACTCTGCCGGTACTTTCGGGTGTGCAGTAAAGTAGATGCGGCTGGCTGCGGCCGTCAGGTCAGTCACCATCAGCACGAAGAAGTCGAGCCCTTCGCCTTCAACACGGTGTGCCATCTCTTGCAGCAGAGTGTCAATCTGGTCGGCAAGCTGTTGTTCGCTGCCCACTTCAATCTGGCTCATGATGAAGTTCAGACCTTCGGCCTGGAATGCTTTCTCATCCTGCTGCAGCAACTGCGCAGGAGTGAGGCCGCTCAGGTCGGTTTTTGCCATCAGCAGCTGTTGACCGAACTCGGCCAGCGATACTTCGGCCAGCGGTGCCAGACGCTCACAAGCGATCTTGTCCTGCTCGGTGGTGGTCGGCGAGGTGAGACAGAGGGTGTCGCTCATGATGGCACCCAGCATCAGGCGAGCCTGGCTGCGGGTCACGGTGCCTTGCTGGCTCAGCAGATCGAAGGCGATGGTGCAGGTGCAGCCGACGGCCCGGATCCAGGCATCCAGCGGAGACTGGGTGACCAGAGTGCCGAGACGGTGGTGATCCACCAGACCCAATACATTGGCTTGTGCCAGTGTGGCGGGGCCCTGTTCCAGATCACTGAAATCCACCAGCCAGACGTTTTCACCGGTCAGATCTTTGGTCAGCAACTCGGGTTCGCTGACGCCAGCCTGCTCCAGAATAAAACGGGTTTCGGTGCGCAGGTCACCCAAACGCCATGGGGTGGCCTGACGGCCCTGGCCATTGAGCCAGTCGGTGATAACCAGCGCACTGCAGATACTGTCGCTATCAGGATTCTTGTGACCAAAAACGTGGATCATAGACAAAGCCTCACAATTGGATACCCATAAAGGGGGGCAACACTATGCGAAATCCGCCACATGAAGGCAACCGGATCCACGCCCATGTTGCTGCCAGCTTCGCCTAACTCGCCATTTTATTGATCTGAGTCGGTAATCCTGACGCGAGTTCGGTTCTCACAGTTGGCTATTGGCTATTGGCTATTGGCTATTGGCTATTGGCTATTACTGACTGCGCAGGCCATAGCTCTCGCCTGTGCCTGCGCAGTCAGCATGTTCTGTCAGCGCTATCAGTCGCCATCGCTGCAAATGGGCTTTATTGCCTGATTCAGCGGCGCAGCAGCTCGCGGGCATTGGCCAGGGTGTTGTCGGTGATCTGGTCGCCACCGAGCAGGCGTGCCAGCTCATTGAGACGGGCATTCTGGTCGAGCGCATCCATCCGAGTTTCGGTGGTTTTGCCATCGGTATGTTTGCTCACCACCATATGCTGGTGGCCGTTGCCTGCCACCTGAGGCAAGTGAGTGACCACCATCACCTGAGTGGACTCCCCGAGCTGGCGCAGCAGGCGACCTACCACGGCGGCGGTCGGGCCGCTGATCCCCACATCCACTTCGTCGAAAATCAGGGTCGGGGTGGAGATCTTGCGAGCACTGATCACCACGATGGCGAGGCTGATACGTGACAGTTCACCGCCGGAGGCCACCTTGCCAAGCGGCTGGATCGGTTGGCCCGGGTTGGTGGTGACCATAAACTCCACCCGGTCGATACCCAGCGGAGAGAGGCTGCTCTGGGCGTCGGGGCGCACCTCGATGGCGAAACGGCCATCAGGCATCGCCAGTTCGTGCATGCTGCTGGTCACCTTGGCGCCCAGCTCCTCGGCATAACGCTGACGGCTCTGACTCAGGGCTTCGGCGGCCTGGACAAAAGCCTGACGGGCCTCGGCCAGCTCATCTTCCATCCCCTCTAACCGCTCTTCATCGGAGTTGAGGCGAGCAAGATCAGAGGCCAGCTCCTGATGGTACTGAGCCAGATCTGCCGGTTTGACGTGGTGCTTGCGGGCCAGATTGATTGCTCTGGAGAGGCGGGCCTCCAGCTCGTTAAAACGCTCGGGATCCAGTTCCAGCCGATCGAGGTAGCTGCGAAGTTCGCTGTGGCTCTCCTGCACCCCGATCAGCGCTTCATTCAGCATCTCCAGTACCGGGGTGAGGCGGCTGTCCATGCTGACCAGTCCCTCGGCCCGATCGACGGCCGATTGCAGCAGCCCTGCGATAGTGGTCTCTTCGTTGTCATAGAGCAGGTCCAGGCAAGCCCCACACTCTTGCATCAGTTCTGTGCCGTTGGCGAGACGCTGGTGCTCCTCTTCTATCTCTTCGAACTCCCCTGGTTGCAGGGCGAATTCGTCCAGCTCCTGCACCTGATACTCGATCAGTTGGCGACGGGCCTCCCGCTGCTGCTGCTCGGCCTTGAGCCGGTTGAGCTCGTTTTGCAGTTGGCGCCACTGCTGATAGTGCTGGCGCACCTCGTCGAGCAGCAGATGGTGGCCGGCGTAGCCGTCGAGCAGGGCGAGCTGGTAGTCGGGTTTGAGCAGCATCTGGTGGGCATGCTGACCGTGCACGTTGACCAGCAGCTGACCCAGATTCTTGAGCTGGGTGAGGGGGACGGGCACGCCGTTGATATAGCTGCGTGAGCGGCCCTCGGCGGAGATGACTCGCCGGACGATACACTCACCTTCGTTTTCCAGTTCGTTGGTGGCGAGCCAGGCGCGGGCGGCCGGGTTGTTGTCCAGCAGGAAGCGGGCGCTGACCTCGCTTTTGTCGCTATCGGGTCGCACCATGCTGGCTTCTGCACGCTCTCCGAGGCAGAGACCGAGAGCGTCGATGGCGATGGATTTACCGGCACCGGTCTCACCTGTGATGCAGGTCATCCCCGGTTGCAGATCGAGTTCTAGAAACTTGACGATGGCGAAGTTGTTGACGGTCAGCTGGGTCAGCATGGTCTCATCCTGTATAGGTCAACATTACTGTGTATGCATCCAGTATATACTGGTCTTATATACAGTAAAGAGGGCGCCGCCATTTTTAACACAGGAAGGGGGGAGCCAGTGTAGTATGGCTATGAAAATGCGGTACTGACTATTGGGACGCGGTACGGATATGAGAATGCAGGGGACGTTGCCACGACAAAAAAGAGAAGGGCGCCAATTCAGGCGCCCTTCTCTGGCAATGCCGTTGTCGGTCAAAGCTGATTAGAACAGCTTGCTGCCCCAGCCGAGCTTGTTGCGCAGCACGTGGAAGTAGCTGTAGTCGAGGGGATGCACCAGATGAAGCTGGTGGTGGCTCTTCTTGATGAGGATCTCGTCCCCCGGGTGGACCGCCAGGGTCACCTGGCCATCACAGCTGACCTGCATGGCATCGTCCTGATTGTCCGGTGATACCAGCAGCCGTACTTCGCTGTCGGCATCGAGCACGATGGGGCGACTGCTGAGGGTGTGCGGGAACATGGGCACCAGCGTTATAGCGTTGAGCTTGGGGGTGAGGATGGCGCCACCTGCCGACAGGGAGTAGGCGGTCGAGCCGGTCGGGGTGGCCACTATGATGCCGTCCGAGCGCTGGCTATACATAAAGCTGCCATCGATATAGACCTCGAACTCGATCATGTGGGCGATCTTGCCCGGGTGCAGCACTGCTTCATTCACCGCCAGATTGCTCGACTTGCGCTCGCCGTGGCGATAGACCGAGGCTTCCAGCAGGAAGCGGTGTTCGCTCTTGTAGTGACCGGAGAGCACCTGCTCCAGCGGCAGCAGGTAATCTTGTGGCGAGAGATCGGTCAGAAAGCCGAGGTTGCCCCGGTTGACCCCGATCACTGCTACATCGAAGCGCGACAGCACTCGCGCCGCCCCCAGCATGTTGCCGTCACCGCCGACCACGATGGCGAGATCGGCCTGCTGGCCCAGTTGCACCAGATCCATCACGTTTTCATCGAGGATGCTCAGGGTCTGGGCGACCCGGCTCTCCACCAGAACCCGAAAGCCGCGGGCGGTCAGGTATTGATGCAGGCCGGTCAGCGTCTGGTTGGCCCCCTCATGGTGGGGTTTGCCAATCAGGGCGATGGTTTTGAACGGAGAATCCATAGTCAGTCAGATCTGGGATGGGTATTGCGGGCCAGTATACAGTGCTTTGCTCCGCTTGTGACGCTCTCCCGTGTGACGGGGCTGGCTATCCCCTTGAGGCTACTGGTTAAACGGTGAGCGGTAACCCGGATAAACCGACGGTTGCGGCTATTCAGCAACCCTGATTGCCCTTTACCCCTTGAAAGCCGGGGATGCATCCCCATAATAGCGCCAACATAGTCGGTCTGTTGTCGTCCGGTCGCTCAACCAGACGTCAGGGCCCTCATAAGTAACCCCGGAATTGGAGATGTCATGAACCACGAAGAGCAAAAGGTTGAAGCGATGGAGCAAGTGGAAGCCCAGCCAGTCGAGCCGACCGATGTAGACAGTGAAGTGACAGCCGAGCAGGCCCGTATTGCCGAACTGGAAGCGCAGCTGGAAACCGCCATTCAAAAAGCAGCGGAAGAGCGTGAACGCGCCCTGCGTACCGCCGCCGAGATGGAGAACCTGCGCCGTCGTACCGAGCTGGATGTGGAGAAGGCGCACAAGTTTGCTCTGGAGAAGTTCGCCAACGAACTGCTGCCGGTGCTGGACAACCTTGAGCGAGCCATCGAACTGGCCGACAAGGAGAACGAAGCCCTCAAGCCGATGATCGAAGGTGTCGAGCTGACCCTGAAATCCATGCAGAGCGGCGTGGCCAAGTTTGGTCTGGTGGCGCTCGACCCGATCAACCAGCCGTTTGACCCCAATGCCCATCAGGCGATGAGCATGGTACCGAGTGCCGATGTGGCGCCGAACACCGTGATCGCAGTGATGCAGAAAGGCTATGACCTCAACGGTCGGGTGATCCGTCCGGCCATGGTGATGATCGCCAAAGCGGTCGACTGATTGGCTGTGGGTGCCCGAGCCCGCCCTGTGGCGGGCTTTTTGTTTCGCAGTGCAGCACCTGTTCATCTTGCCCGGTTTTACGCCTCAACGTGACCGCGCAACCATGACAAAGGGTGTGGTTTTTTAGGGTTGGGGCTTGAAGCTGCGTCCGGCGACCCCATATAGGTAGCAAGGCCGCGGCGGCACAAAAAATTTGATGCCGGGAGCTTGAAAGCCAGATTGGCAGCCCCCACCTAGCCGTTAACGCATTAAGGCGAGTTCCTCGCCAGTTTATTCAAAGTATTTGGAGATTCGTCAAATGGGTAAAATCATCGGTATTGACCTGGGTACTACCAACTCCTGCGTCGCTATTCTGGATGGCGACACTGCTCGCGTGATCGAGAACGCAGAAGGCGATCGTACTACTCCGTCCATCATTGCCTATGCCGATGATGGCGAGATCCTGGTTGGTCAGCCGGCCAAGCGTCAGGCCATCACCAACCCGAAAAACACCCTGTTCGCCATCAAGCGTCTGATCGGTCGTCGTTTTGAAGATGAAGAAGTGCAGCGTGACCTGAAAATCATGCCGTACGCCATCGCCAAAGCTGACAACGGCGATGCTTGGGTTGAAGTGAAGGGCAAGAAAATGGCACCGCCGCAGATCTCTGCCGAAGTGCTGAAAAAGATGAAAAAGACCGCCGAAGACTATCTGGGTGAGCCGGTAACCGAAGCAGTCATCACTGTTCCGGCCTACTTCAACGACGCCCAGCGTCAGGCTACCAAGGATGCCGGTCGCATCGCCGGTCTGGATGTAAAGCGCATCATCAACGAACCGACTGCTGCTGCATTCGCTTACGGCGTGAACAAGGTCAAGGGCGAGCGCAAGGTTGCCGTATATGATCTGGGTGGCGGTACTTTCGATATCTCCATCATCGAGATCGACGAAGTGGAAGGCGAAACCACCTTCGAAGTACTGGCGACCAACGGTAACACCCACCTGGGTGGTGAAGACTTCGACAACCGCGTCATCAACTACCTGGTAGACGAGTTCAAGCGTGAGCAGGGCATCGACCTGCGCAACGACCAGCTGGCTCTGCAGCGTCTGAAAGATGCCGCCGAGAAAGCCAAGATCGAGCTCTCTTCTGCCCAGCAGACCGACGTCAACCTGCCGTACATCACTGCAGATGCCACCGGTCCGAAGCACATGAACATCAAGGTGACCCGCGCCAAGCTGGAATCCCTGGTAGAAGATATGGTGAAAGACTCTCTGGAGCCGGTTCGTGTCGCCCTGAAAGACTCCGGTCTGGCAGTTGGCGAGATCGACGACGTGATCCTGGTTGGTGGCCAGACCCGTATGCCGCTGGTTCAGAAGACCGTTGCCGAGTTCTTTGGCAAAGAGCCGCGTAAAGACGTCAACCCGGACGAAGCCGTGGCCATGGGTGCTGCCATCCAGGGTGCCGTACTGTCCGGTGACAAGACCGACGTACTGCTGCTGGACGTTACCCCGCTCTCCCTGGGTATCGAAACCATGGGCAGCGTGATGACTGCGCTGATCGAGAAGAACACCACTATCCCGACCAAGAAGTCCCAGGTGTTCTCCACTGCCGAAGACAACCAGTCTGCCGTGACCATTCACGTGCTGCAGGGTGAGCGCAAGCGCGCCAGCGACAACAAGTCTCTGGGCCAGTTCAACCTGGAAGGCATCCGTCCGGCACCGCGCGGTCTGCCGCAGATCGAAGTGACCTTCGACATCGATGCCAACGGTATCCTGCACGTCTCTGCGAAAGACAAAGAGACCAACAAAGAGCAGAAGATCACCATCCAGGCCTCCTCTGGTCTGTCTGATGACGAGATCGAGCGCATGGTACGCGAAGCCGAAGCCAACGCGGCCGAGGACAAGAAGTTTGAAGAGCTGGTACAGGCTCGCAACCAGGCTGATGGTCTGGTCCACTCCGTACGCAAGCAGATCACCGAAGCCGGTGAAGCCCTGCCTGCCGACGACAAGACCAAGATCGAAGCCGCTCTGAGCGAGCTGGAAGTTGCCATCAAGGGTGACGACAAGGCTGCTATCGAAGCCAAACAGCAGGCTCTGCTGGAAGCGTCCCAGAAGCTGATGGAAATTGCCCAGCAGCAGGCTCAGGCCCAGGGTGCAGCCGGTGCTGATGCCGGTCAGTCCTCCTCTTCTGCCAAGGCTGACGACGACGTAGTCGACGCCGAGTTCGAAGAAGTGAAAGACGACAAGAAGTAAGCCCTACCCAGATGGGCGGAGTCCGCTTCGCCCATCGGCTTGGTCAATGAATTCACGGGCGTTGGGTAACCAACGCCCGTCTGCGTAACCACAGGATGAGTATGTCGAAGCGCGATTTCTACGAAGTACTGGGTGTGGCGAAAGATGCCGACGATCGCGAGATCAAGAAGGCGTACAAGCGCCTGGCCATGAAGTATCACCCGGATCGTAACCAGGGTGATGCCGCATCCGAAGAGAAGTTCAAAGAGGTCAAGGAAGCCTACGAGGTCCTGACCGATGCCAACCTGCGTGCCCGTTACGACCAGTACGGCCATGCCGGTGTCGACCCGAGCCAGGGTGGCGGTGGCCACGGTGGCTTTGGCGGCGGTGCCGACTTCGCCGACATGTTTGGTGACGTATTCGGTGACATCTTCGGCGGTGGCCGTGGTGGTGCCCGTCGTGGCCCGGCCCGTGGCTCCGACCTGCGTTACACCATGGAGCTGACGCTGGAAGAGGCGGTACGCGGGGTCTCCAAGGAGATCAAGGTGCCGACTCTGGTTCACTGCGAAGTCTGTAACGGCTCCGGTGCCCACACCGGCAGCAGTGCCCAGACTTGCCCGACCTGCCACGGCTCCGGCCAGGTGCAGATGCGTCAGGGCTTCTTCGCGGTGCAGCAGGCGTGTCCGCACTGTCACGGCCGCGGCAAGATCATCAAGGATCCGTGCCGCAAGTGTCACGGTGAAGGTCGCTACCAGCGCACCAAGACCCTGTCGGTGAAAATTCCGGCGGGCGTCGATACCGGCGATCGCATCCGCCTCTCCGGCGAAGGGGAAGCGGGGGAAGCAGGAGCTCCGGCAGGGGATCTCTACGTACAGGTGCACGTCAAAGAGCACGAGATCTTCGTGCGTGACGGCAACAACCTCTACTGCGAAGTGCCCATCAGCTTCACCGCAGCCGCCCTCGGTGGCGAGATCGAAGTGCCGACCCTGGATGGCCGCGTCAAACTCAAGGTCACTCCGGAGACCCAGACCGGCAAGATGTTCCGCATGCGCGGCAAGGGCGTGAAGTCCGTGCGCTCCGGTCAGGTAGGGGATCTGATGTGCAAGGTGGTGATCGAGACTCCGGTCAACCTCACTGAGCAGCAGAAAGAGCTGCTGCGCCAGCTGGACGAATCCTTCAGCGGTGCCGCTGCCAAGACTCACAAGCCGAAATCGGAAGGCTTCTTCGAAGGGGTGAAACGCTTCTTCGACGATCTGACCAAGTGATGGCATAGACCCGTGTCGATATAAAGAGAGAGGGAGGCGTGATGCCTCCCTCTCTTTTATCTTGAACTATCGGAGATGGCGGTGGTTTGGCTGCCCCCATCTGCTGTGCGCTGTCAGGCAGCAGCCAGTGACCCACCGAGGAAGGCATAGGCGAAACCAAAATAGATCAGCACGCCCAACAGATCCATGATCGAGGTGAGCATGGGGGAGCTGAGGGTTGCCGGATCAGTCCCCATCTTCCGTGCGGCAAACGGCAGGACCAGACCAAGCAGGCTGCCAACCACAGTCACCGTCATGGCAGAGAGGCTGACAATCATGACGATGTCCCAGCCGATGCTCTTGCTCCAGAATGCCATCACCCCTTCCAGCAGGGCGACACCCAGCCCCAGAGCCATTGCGACGGGCAGATCGCGCCGCAGCACGAAAAAGAAGTCACGCATGCTCAGCTTGATCTGACCCATGCCTATTGCCCGGATCACCAAGGTGGCCGACTGGCTGCCCGAGTTGCCCCCCATGTCGATAATAGGGGCAATAAAGGCTGCGAGGATCAGTACTTCGCTGATGAGTTCTTCCTGAGCGGCGACCAGATTGCTGGTCAGTATGCCGAATACGGTCAAGACCGCCAGCCAGAAGAATCGGGCGCTGAACATGTTAAAGGTGCTGGATGCGCGAAGATCAAGTTCGGGACCTCCCAGCGCAGCCGTACCACCGAAGCGGGCAATCCGGTTGGCATCTTCCTCTTCGGCAACATCCATTGCATCATCCACGGTCACCATGCCGAGCAACTGCTGATCCTGATTCAATACGGGGAGGGCCAGCAGGTTGTAACGGGCGATCATCTCCGCGGCTTCGCCTTTGGGGGCATCGGCCTGAATACTCACCAGCTCGCGCTGCATAATGGCCGAGATGGGGGTTTTGCTGTCGGCGAGAAACAGTTCGCGCAGGGAGACAACCCCGATGAGGCGGCGCATTTCATCCACGACATACAGGGTATAAATACTCTCCCTGTCGGCAGCAGTGCTGCGCAGCCGTTGCAGCCCCTCTCCCACAGTGATGTCAGCCGTCAGGCTGGCACAATCCGAGCTCATGATGGAGCCGACGAGGTTTTCCGGGTAAGAGGCCAGCCGTTGCGTATCCTCACGTTCTTCATCTGTCATCGCATCGAGCAGGGTCTGGCGCAAGGCTGCGGGCAGACGATTGTAGAGATCGGCTCTGTCATCGGGGGATAGGCGGGTACACAACTCCTCCAATTGGGGCTTGGCCATGGAACGTACCAGGCTGGCCTGAATATCGCTGGGCAGATGGCGGAAGATGCGTGCGGCACGCAATGCAGGAACCAGATTGAGAAAGGTATGAATATGTTTATCTGTCAGGCGGTTTATCGCTTGTGCCAGATCGACCTCATGAATATTCAGGCTGAGGCTCTGGATCCCCATACGATCCTTGTTTTGCAGCAGTACATACAGTTGTTGGTGAATATCTTGGTATTGCATTTATATATCCTTTAATACATCAGCCTGGAAAATAGAAAATAGAATTCCGACTGACATCACATCAGCAAAAATAGATAAGGAAATAACGCCCGAAAATTAATCCGGACTAGTCACCGATACCGGCTCCAGGGTCAGGGTCCATTACACACCTCCTGATTGATGTAAAAAATCGTCATATGCTTACCCGTCAATAGCCACGCATGGGGAATGAACAGGTGTTGCACTCGGCACAAGTAAATGAAGGTGGAGCGGATCGCGGGACGGTCGTCGCCCGGCTAGCGGCTGTTGCCATCTCCCATGCCACCTTGTCAAAAGCCTTGTCAAAAGCCTTGTGGCTACTGACCTGCAGCGATAGAGGCTCGCCATCGTTGACGCACGCCAGAGGCGGAAAAACATGGCGTGATGAGGTAACAGTGGTAATGACATGGTGATCCTGATATCAGGAGAAAACCCATGCAGGCATTATTTACGCATCCAGTCTGTAGCATTGGATGGCGTCAGTAACAGACATCGAGTGAATACAGGGAAGGAATTGCACTCAGGTGCAAATAAACCGCTCTCCGCATAGTGCGAGATAGCGGCAGAAAAATCTGCGGGGATCTCGCGACTCAGGTATTGGCTGACGAGCTCAACAACCTACTGTCATCTGATGAATTGCCCACTGATGGTCTCCGTTATTAATCAATGCTGCGATGCTACTGGAATGGTTCTTATTGGTAAATAATTAATCCACCGCTAGAAACATTTAGAAACATCTTTATTGATATTTTGGTAATTGAACGACAGGAATGTCGCGTATTCAGCCATATCGCATGCGTGATCGGTATTATTTACGCTGCTTTGTAGCCGAACCTGATGGTGTAATGCGTGTAACAATCTCCACCAACAGAATGACGCATAGGGTATGCCGATACCTGGCAGACCCATCGCCAGCACCCTGATCCGGTTGGTGGTGAGGTGCCTCCCTTCCTATTCACATTGTCAGGGTCGCTGCTCGCAGAATCGGGATCCGCCTTATTGAGTGGATCCTGATGAGGGATCCTCCTCACAACTCCCGCCAATTCCTGCTGTACAAATGTTATCCCGCTCACACTGTTGCTGAAACGGTTTAGTTGTCATATTGAGTTAGCTAAATTGGTTTAGCTATGCTCTGGCTGTCGATAACAACAGCGCCCGTCCGGGCCACAGATGACAGGTGAGGAAGATGATGATGTTCAAGAGCAAGTTGGCGCTGGCGGTAGCGCTGGGATTGGGGATGAGCAGCCCGCTGTGGGCGGCGCAGGCGAGTATTGCAGGTGAGAGTGTCGAGGCCAGATTGGCGGCGCTGGAGGCGCGGGTACAGGCAGCCGAAGCGAGAGCCGAGGCGGCAGAGAGCCGTGCCAGTCAGGCGGAAGTGAAGGCGAGCGCGGCGAGCGAGCAGGCTCAGGTGGCCGACAACCGCAGCCAGCAGGTGGATGAGAAGACCGCTGGTGCCCAGGGCTTCGAGTTTCACGGCTACGCCCGCTCGGGCCTGTTGGTCAACGGCAATGGCAACGGCGGGCGCGGCGGCCCCTACATCACGCCAGCCGGTTCGGTGGGTGGGGCCGTCGGTCGCCTTGGCAACGAGGATGACACCTACATGGAGGTCAACCTGCTGAAAACCCAGACCTTCGAGGATGGCAGCTGGGCCCGCTACAAGCTGATGCTGGCAGACGGGGTGGAGACCAGCAACGACTGGACCGCCAGCGATTCGAGCCTCAATACCCGTCAGGTGTTTGCCGAGATCGGCAATCTGGCGAGCTTCGACGGCCCCTTCAAGAATGCGGTGCTGTGGGCGGGTAAGCGCTTTGATCGGGACAACTTTGACATCCACTGGCTCGATTCCGACGTGGTGTTCCTGGCCGGTACCGGCGGCGGCGTCTACGACGTGCAGCTGGCCGACAGCTGGAAGGCCAACTTCTCCCTCTATGGCCGCGATTACGGCGACATCAGCGCCAGCGGTCTCTCCGATATCGAGAGCTACATCCTCACCATGAACAACCGCATCGGTAACTGGCAGTGGATGGTGAACGGTCTCTCGGCCAAGGACAATGACGCCCGCATCAATGACAAGGTGGCGGGCAGCGATGCGGCGGACAAGGGGGCACACACCCTGCTGGCCTACCACGGCGAGAGCTTCTTTGGCATCAACCCAGGGTTTGCCAAGGCAGCGGTGCTGTACGGTCATGGGTTGGGGGCCGAGGTCAAGGGGCTGGGCTCTGACAGCGAACTGCTGCCGGACGCCGATGCAGTGCGGGTCGCCGTGTTTGGCGCCACCGATCTCAACTCGCGCTGGCGTTTTGCCCCGGCCCTGCTGGCCGAGCAGAGTCAGGATCGCTACGTGAAAGGGGACGAGTACCGCTGGCTCACCGTCAATACCCGGGTAGCGCAGGTGCTGAGCCAGAACGTCGAGCTGGTCTACGAGGCGGCCTGGCAGTACATGGATCTCGATCCCAAGGGCTACAAGGGACGCCAGGCGGTGAACGGCAATTTCACCAAGCTCACCTTCGCCCCCACCTTCAAGGCGCAGACCGCCGGTTTCTTCGAGCGGCCCGAACTGCGGGTGTTCGTCAGCTGGATGGACTGGTCCTCCGAGCTCGACAACTACGCCAGCGACGATGCCATGGGCCAGAGCAACTTCACCGCCGGTGGCGAGTGGAACTTTGGCGTGCAGATGGAAACCTGGTTCTAGTTCGTTATCCCGATCACAAAAATGGCAGCCGGTGCCGAGATCTGTTGGTTTGCTAAAACGGTTTAGCTGATAATGCCAGCCAACAGAATAGAGTTCGGGTTTGACCGTGGATCCGATGCAGCAGTGGAGTAGCAAGGTGACGAATCGTGTGTGGGTAATGGGGGATGCGGTGGTGGACTTGATCCCGGAAGGGGCGTTGCACTACCTCAAGTGTCCGGGTGGCGCGCCCGCCAATGTGGCGGTTGGCGTGGCACGGCTGGGCGGCGATGCGGCCTTTATCGGCCGGGTTGGTGCTGACCCGTTCGGCCGCTTTATGGCCGACACCCTGAGCGGGGAGGGGGTGGATATCGGTGCGCTGCGGCTCGATCCAGACCATCGCACCTCTACCGTGCTGGTAGAACTGGATGACGAGGGGGAGCGCAGCTTCACCTTTATGGTGCGCCCCAGTGCCGACCAGTTTCTCACCCCAAATGAGTTGCCCCGCTTCGATGCCGGTCAGTGGTTGCTGACCTGCTCCATCGCGCTCGCCAACGAACCGGTGCGCACCAGCTGCCTGCAGGCCATGGCGGCCATCAAGGCGGCAGGCGGGCGGGTCTGTTTCGACCCCAACCTCCGCCCCGAAGTGTGGGGCAACCCCGCCGAGATGCTGCCGCTGGTGCGTCAGGCCATTGCACAGGCGGATGTGGTCAAGCTCTCCATCGAGGAGCTGCAATTGCTGAGTGGCGAGGATGAACTGGTCGCTGGGCTTGCAACTCTCTCTGGCCCGGCGCTGATGCTGGTGACCAGAGGGGCGGCCGGGGTGGTGGCTCGCCTTGATGGCGAGTTGCTGGAGTGGGTGGGGCAGAAAGTGACGCCCATCGATACCACGGGGGCGGGGGATGCCTTTGTCGCCGGTCTGCTGGAGGCGCTGGCCGGGCGCTCGTCGCTGCCGACTCTGGCCGAGCTACCCGCCATCCTGGCTCAGGCCCACGGCTGCGGGGCGCTCGCCACCACCGCCAAGGGGGCGATGACGGCGCTGCCGACCCGCACCGAACTGGATGCCTTTTTGCGATCAGGTGCAAGCGGCTGTTGAGCTGAGGCTAGAAGCCCGGCTCGACAGCCCCTACTCTCATGTGACAAGGGCCCGCCAGCGTGGCGGGTCATAAGAGGAAGAATATGAATATCAGTGCGATAGCCAAGGATCTGGTGCCCCTGCTCGGGGGCAAGGAGAACATTGTCAGCGCTGCCCACTGCGCCACCCGGCTGCGGTTGGTGCTGGCCGATGACAGCAAGGTAAACAAGGCCGCCATCGACAAGCTGGAGGGGGTCAAGGGGTGCTTTAGCAACGCGGGCCAAATTCAGGTGATCTTCGGCACCGGTCTGGTCAACAAGGTCTATGCGGAGTTTGTGGCGCTGACCGGTACCGGCACCGCCAGCAAGGCTGAGCTGACCGACATGGCGGCGGCCAAGCTCAACGTGGCCCAGCGGTTGGCGCGAACCCTTTCCAACATCTTCGTGCCGATCATTCCGGCCATCGTCGCCTCGGGCCTGCTGATGGGGCTGCTCGGCATGGTGCGCACCTACGGCTGGGCCAATGCCGACAGCGCTCTGTTTGTGATGCTCGACATGTTCAGCTCGGCGGCCTTTATCATACTGCCGATCCTCATCGGCTTTACGGCGGCGCGGGAGTTTGGCGGCAATCCGTACCTCGGGGCGACCCTCGGCGGCATCCTCACCCACCCGGCGCTAACCAACGCCTGGGGCGTGGCCGGTGGCTTCAAGACCATGGATTTCTTCGGGCTCGATGTCGCCATGATCGGCTATCAGGGCACCGTCTTCCCGGTGCTGTTGGCGGTCTGGTTTATGTCCCATCTGGAGAAACAGCTGCGCAAGCGCATTCCGGATGCACTGGATCTGATCCTCACGCCGTTCCTCACCGTCATCATCACCGGCTTTGTGGCGCTGCTCTTTATCGGCCCGGCGGGTCGGGTGCTGGGGGATGGCATCTCGTTCGGTCTGAGCGCCCTTTATGAGCAGGCTGGCTGGTTGGCGGGGCTGGTGTTTGGCGGCACCTATTCACTTATCGTCATCACCGGCATCCACCACAGCTTCCATGCCATCGAGGCGGGGCTGCTGGCCAATCCGCAAATTGGCGTCAACTTCCTGCTGCCCATCTGGGCCATGGCCAACGTGGCACAGGGCGGGGCTTGCCTCGCGGTCTATTTCAAGACCCGCGATGTGAAGATCAAGGCCATTACCGTGCCGGCGGCCATGTCCTGCCTGCTGGGTATCACGGAAGCGGCGATCTTTGGCGTCAACCTGCGCTACATCAAACCCTTCCTCGCCGGTCTGTTTGGCGGGGCCTGCGGCGGCGCCTACGTGGTGGCGGCCAAGGTGGGGATGACGGCGGTAGGGCTGACAGGTATTCCCGGCATGGCCATCGTCCAGCCCATGAGCCTTATTCACTACATCATCGGGCTGGTGATCGCCTTTGGCGCCGCCTTCGCCGCTTCCACCTTGCTCAAGTACAAGGTGGAGTGATGAAGGTAAGCGATCTTCTCAACCAGATTGTCCGGTCGCTGCTGGCCGGACAGCTCAAGGCGGCGGCCGATCCCCATCGGCCCCGCTGGCATCTGGCAGCCCCGGTGGGGCTGCTTAACGATCCCAACGGCTTTATCGAGCACGACGGGCGCTACCACCTCTTCTACCAGTGGAACCCGCTTGGCTGCGAGCACCGCAACAAGGGCTGGGGCCATGTCACCTCCACCGATCTGCTGCATTGGCAGCACGAGCCGGTGGCGCTCTTACCCACCGAAGCCTATGAGAGCCACGGCTGCTATTCGGGCTCTGCGGTGAGCGACGAGCAGGGGCGCCTGACCCTTATCTACACCGGCAACGTCAAATTCCCGGATGGCAGCCGCACCGCCTATCAGTGTCTGTCCCGCGCCGACGGTGAGGGCGGTTTTGCCAAGCTGGGACCTGTGCTGGATCTACCCGAAGGCTACAGCGGCCATGTGCGCGACCCCAAGGTGTGGCACGACGGCAAACAGTGGCTGATGGTGCTGGGAGCGCGCACCCTGGATGACAAGGGGGAAGTGCTGCTCTATCGCGGCGACACCCTGCAAAGCTGGCAGCGGGTGGGCCCCATCGCCGGCAGTGGGCACGGGGGGCTGGGTGAGTTTGGCTATATGTGGGAGTGCCCGGATCTCTTCCCGCTGGGGGAACGCCATGTGTTGATCAGCTGCCCGCAGGGGATTGCCCCGGCAGGCGAGGATTATCGCAACCTCTACCAGTGCGGCTGGCTGGCGGGGGATTTCGACGGCGAGCGCTTCGAGCACGGGGCTTTCCACGAGCTGGACCGGGGCTTCGAGTTCTATGCGCCGCAAACTACCCTGGACACTCAGGGTCGCCGCCTCTTGTTCGGTTGGCTGGGGCTGCCGGAGGAGAACGAGATGAGCCAGCCTACGGTCGCTCACGGCTGGATCCACCAGATGAGCTGCCCGCGGGAGCTGTTCTGGCAGGATGAGTGGCTCTGCCAGCGGCCGGTGGCGGAGCTTGCGGCATTGAAGGGAGAGTTGACCCGTTTCGAGGGGACGCTCGGCGAATTTTCGGGGCTGGCCATCGACTCGGCCTGGCTCGATCTGGATCTCTGCGGTGAGGGGAGTCTCTGGTTCGGCGCCGTGGCCGAGCTGGTGTGGCAGCCGGGGCACATTACCTTGCGGCGCCAGAACTGGCAGAGTGGGGTATGGGAGACCCGCAGCAGCCCATGGGCTGGTGGACTGATCACCGTCCTGTGCGATCGCTCCAGTCTGGAGTGTTTCATCGATGAGGGCCGTCACAGCCTGTCTGCGCGCTACTTTCCTGGGGAAAAACCGCAACTTTCATCAGGTAACGGCGATGATGGCTGCAAAATTTGCCTCAATCACTGGCCGCTGTCGGCGTGCCTAGTACAATAGCCCGGTTCTAGTCAGCCGGGAGGCCAGGTGGAGAAGAAGAAACGGATCACGATTGCCCAGATCGCCGAACTGGCGGGGGTGTCCAAGGCGACCGCCAGTCTGGTGCTCAACGGGAAGAGTGCGGAGTACCGCATTGCCGACGATACCCGCAAGCGCATTCAGGCGGTGGCGGAGGAGTGTCACTACCTGCCGAGCTTTCACGCCCGCTCCCTGCGCGAGACCCGCAGCTACACTTGGGGGCTGGTGATCCCCGATCTCACCAACTTCGGTTTTGCCCGCATCGCCCGCGCCCTCGAGGCCCACTGCCGGGAGGCGGGCATCCAGCTGCTGATCGCCTGCTCCGAGGATGATCCCGCCCTCGAGCAGCGGGTGGTGGACAACCTCATCAGCCGCCAGGTGGATGGGCTGATTGTCGCCTCCAGCGGCCACAGCGATGACATCTATGCCCGCATCCACGACCGCCTGCCGGTGGTGCAGCTCGACCGCCATATTGGCGAGTCGCGCCTGCCCATGGTGATCTCCGATGCCTGCAAGGCCACCGCCGAGCTGGTGCGGGACATGGCCAGCGAGTGCGGCGAGCAGATCTACTACTTCGGCGGTTTGCTGGATCTCTCCCCCAGCCGTCACCGGCTGGCGGGCTATGAGCTGGGGCTCCATCGCGCCGGTTTTGAAGCCGATGCAGCCCGGGTGCGCCATCGCGACTATCAGCCGAGCTCCGGTTATCAGCTGATGGCCGAGCTGGTGGCCGAGCTGGGGGCGCCCCCAAGGGGGCTCTTTACCGCCTCCTTTACCCTGCTGGAAGGGGTGCTGCGCTACCTCAACGAGGCGGGGTTGATGGAGACAGGGATGCGGCTGTGCACCTTCGACGATCACGACCTGCTCGACTGCATTCCCATGCGAATCGACTCGGTGGCGCAGGATTGTCCGGCGCTGGCCCTCGCCGCTTTCGAGCTGATGCAGCAACTGATTGCGGGCAATCCCCCGGCGCAGACTGCCCAGGTGATCACCCCCAGGGTGCGCTGGCGCAGCCGCCGCTAGCCACTCTTCGCCCATCCCATATGAGAAAGCCCCGCCATTGCTGGCGGGGCTTTTTGCCGTTAGTGGATGGAGCCATGACTCTGATCGACAACTCAATCCGTGGTGCTGGCGCGCCAGAATATCTGCTTGATATGGGGATGAATGCCGAGTTTCACCATCAGGGCGTCGAGCTCGTCACCATCGATGGAGGTAGCCAGCAGCACCGCCGAGATCTCCAGATCCCTCTCGCCAAACGGCTCGATGTCGAGCTCGCTCATGGGATAGTTGGCCTGCTCCAGCATCTCCTCGAGCCAGTGCAGCACCTCCTTCTGATGCTCGCGCGGGGTCAGGGCTGTCACCTTGTAGGTAACTTCTGTGTCCAGATTGTCTACCGGGCGACGGTTGATCTGGTTGACCAGCGGTCTCAGCAGGGTGTTGGCGGCCAGCACGAACAGGGCGCCCAGAATGGCCTCCATGGCGAGCCCGGCGCCACAGGCGGCGCCGACCGCAGCGACACCCCACAGGGTGGCGGCGGTGTTGATGCCACGGATATTGCCCGACTCGCGCATGATGACGCCAGCGCCGAGAAAGCCGATGCCGGAGACAATATAGGCCACCACATGGACCACGTTGTAGTTGCCGCCGTGCAGGTCATAGATTCGCTGGGCCAGGCTGACGAACAGGGCGGCTCCCACGGCGACCAGCACGTTGGTGCGCAGGCCCGCGGTACGTTGGCGGTACTGGCGCTCCAGCCCGACCAGACTGCCGAGCACAAAGGCGAGCAGCAGGCTAGCCAGAGTGTCGAGCAGTGAGAGCATGTCTAGTTGTTGCCACATCTTCATGGCGTACTCCTTCTTATGAAAGCTGGCTTGGCACAATCCATGATGAAACGCCGGGTGGCGGATGGATCAGAGGGGGATTGAGCGGATGGCCAGCAGAAAAACGCAGCGTCCCGGGTTTAGCTTCCGGGGCGCGAGCATCATCAGATGCCCTGACGCTCGGAGAGGACGCAACAAGTGGGGCCAGCGTGGCTGGCCCCTTGAACGGTCGTTAGTGCAGCAGGATGCGCGTCAGTTGAGTTCGGGAGTCGTGTCGATGCGCGGACGCAGCTCCCAGCGCACCGGATGCGCTACTCCGACCTGATGAACAAACTGCACCAGATAGCGGCGCTGGGGTGGAGTGCAGTGCACATTGAGCACCAGCTCTCGCCCGCCGCTGCGACCCGGTTTCATCGATTGCATCGGTTGCAGTCCGGCCGGTTGCAGGGTGTGGCTCACCATATCCAGCACCTGCTCCATATCGGCGCGATCCTCGCAGCGGATCTGCAGCCTATAGTGGTGCTGGCGCGGTTTGCCGCCCAGCCAGCGTGGCAACATGCCGCGCCCCAGCTTGCTCAGCAGGGGGTGAGCCCGGGGTGCAACAGAACCTGTTGCGACCGCGCGATCCGCAGCCGGTTTGATTGAGATAAAACGCATAGCAGCCTCCTTGTGGGAAGCAGAAACTATGCAGGCAAGGTGTCATGGCAAAGCCAGATCACCTGACGTCAAGTGTAAAAAGGGAGAAGAGGGGAGTGTATTTCCGCTTCTCGCAGGGTTGCGAGCATGCGGCAGAGAAAGACCTGCGGCTAGCTCGCGACCTTGGTACCGACGATGAGGGTCGGTCTACAACTGTCACTTGATGAGTTGCCCACTGATGGTCTCCGCTGTGTTAAGAACGGCAAAATGGTACTCATCCAGAGCGGTGAGGTAAAGCCTTATCGGCCTTCCAGCAACATTTAGATACAAGTTTGTCAATAATGGGGCCGACTGGCTACCTCCATAAGCATCAGGGAGCGACGATAGCTATCGCCGCGCGATGACGCCCCGCTAGCAGGACCTCCCCTGTCTTGCGCGACCTGTTACTTCAGCCCCAAGCGCTTCAGGATCAGGGCTGCCGGGCAGAACCCAGTGAACGCACTCTGGATCAGGTTGACCCCGACAAAGACGCTTAGCCAGACAAAGCCCGGATGAACCCAGGTGGTAAGGATCAGCGAGAGCAGCAACATGCAACCCGCGACGATTCTGACTCCGTTATCTACTGTCATGGTCTTTCTCCTTCTCTACTTTAGATGTTGCTAATTTAGTGTTGTTTTATACAATAGAACAAATATCAGCAATTGCTAATTTACTCTTATGAGCCAATTCGACGAGATGAACAGACATGCGACAGCCGCCGCCTCCCTGCTCAAGGCGTTGGCTCATCCCGAACGCCTGATGGTGCTCTGCCAGCTGGTGGAGGGGGAGAAGGGGGTCGGGGAGCTGCTGGCCCATAGCCAACTTGGGCAGTCGGCCTTCTCCCAGCAACTTTCGGTATTGAAGCGCTACGGCCTTATCCGTTCGCGCAAGGTCTCCCAGCAGATCTACTACTCGCTGGTGAGCGAGGCGGCCGCCGATGTGCTGGGAGCGCTGCAAACCCATTTTTGTCACTCGGAAAATAAGGAATCTTGATGATGGAAAGCCAATGGCTGCTCTCTTTGGGCGGTGGCATGCTGGCGGGGCTGTCGGCCCTGATCTTGATGTTGTTCAACGGCCGGGTGGCTGGGATCAGCGGCATTCTGGCCGGTGCGCTGCAACACCGTGCGCCCTGGCGGGTGCTGTTTCTGCTGGGACTGGGGGCGGGTGCCTGGTTGGCGCTGACCCTGGGCTGGGCCAGCATGCCCGTATTCACCACCTTGCCCGGCTGGCCCGTTGTGCTACTGGCCGGTCTGCTGGTCGGGGTCGGTACCCGTCTTGGCAATGGCTGCACCAGCGGCCACGGCATCTGTGGCATGGGGCGGCTCTCCCTGCGCTCCATCGTCGCTACCCTGACCTTTATGGCGGCGGGCTTTATCACCGTCTTCGTTACTCATCATCTGTTGTAAGAGGCTGTTCGCCATGAAGTTGCTGACAAGTTTGTTTGCTGGCCTGTTGTTTGGACTGGGGATGGCCATCTCCGGCATGGTGGATCCCGCCCGGGTCACCGGATTTCTCGATCTGGCCGGGGCCTGGGATCCCAGCCTCGCCTTCGTGATGGGAGGGGCCCTGCTGGTCTTTATGCCGGGTTATTTTCTGCTGGTGAAACCCCGTCGCCAGAGTGTGCTGGGGGAGCCCATCGTCGCCGTACCGGCTCCCAGACTGGAGCGCCGGCTGATCGGCGGGGCCGCACTGTTTGGCATCGGCTGGGGATTGGTGGGTATCTGCCCGGGGCCTGCTCTGAGTCTCATTTCCAGCGGGCAGCCCATGATAATGTTGTTTATAGCGGCCATGGTGGCCGGGATTTTGCTTGTTGATCGGGTCTTGGTAAAGGTGCGGGAGAAGCGCTGCCACCCCCGCTCTGCCTGAATGGATTGCCCCTGGTGTCGGGGAAGGAGAAATATCATGGAACAGATCCGCTTGCTGGGGGCCGCCATGCTGGCTGTGACCTCCGCTCTTGTCTCTCCGATGACATGGTCTGCCGAGGCGAATGGTGATGCCACCCTGACTCTGGTTCCCCGTCAGGTGACCGACTGGCTGACGCTGGATGGCACTGTCAGTGCCATCAATCAGGGGACGGTGGCGGCCCAGACCAGCGGCCGGGTCTCCCGCATGCTGGTGGATGTGAACGATCAGGTGCAGGCGGGACAGCCGCTGCTCGAGATCAGCGGCAAGGAGCAGTTTGCCGCCGTCACGGGGGCCGAGGCGCGACTGGCCAGAGCCAAGGCCCAGCAGGTGGAGGCAGAGCGCCAGCTTGCTCGTTTTCAGGCTCTGATTGCCAAAGGGGTGATCACTCGCGCCCAGCTCGACAATGCCCAGGCGACTGATCGCGCCGCCCGTGCCGAGGTGAACGCTGCCGATGCGGCTCTTACTCAGGCCCGCGAGGCTTACGGTTATACCCGCATTCTGGCCCCCTACGCCGGGGTGGTGACCAAGCGGTTGGTGGAGCTGGGGGAGACTGTCGCCCCCGGTACCCCGCTGCTCTCCGGCTTCTCCCTCGACACCTTGCGGGTGGAGGTGGAGCTGCCCCAATCCGCCCTGACGCTGGCTCGTGAGCCTGCGGATGTGCAAGTGCTGCTGCCGGATGGCAAGTCTGTTACCCCGGTCAAATTGACCCGCTTTAACTATGCCGACAGCCAGAGCCACGCCTTCAGGTTGCGCCTCGACTTGCCGCCGCAAACCGCCGGGGTATTGCCCGGCATGTGGCTCAAGGTGCAGCTCAAGCAGGGTGAACGTCAGGTGTTGCAGGTGCCGGATCGCGCCCTGCTGCGGCAAGGGGAGTTCAACGGCGTCTATCTGCAGCAGCCTGCTGGCTGGGCCCTGACGCCGGTGCGGGTCGGCCATTGTTTTGAAGGACAGTGCGAGATCCTGGCCGGGCTGCAAGCCGGTGACAAGCTGGCTCCCGATGGCTGGGCGCAGCAGCAGGAGGTGGCCCATGAGTAGCGAGCTGAACGGCAACAAGGAGAGGTTGGGGCCTGCCGGTCGGCTGGCTGCGCTGTTCCAAGGCTCGGCTATCACCCCGCTGCTGGCGCTGGTGGGGCTGCTGCTCGGCCTGTTTGCAGTGCTGGTGACCCCCAAGGAGGAGGAGCCGCAGATTGATGTCACCTTCGCTGATGTCTACATTCCCTTCCCGGGAGCCACTCCGGCTGAAGTGGCCTCTCTCGTCACCACCCCTGCCGAGCAGGTGGTCTCCCAGATTAAGGGCATTGATACCCTCTACTCTTTTTCCCAACCCGATGGCGCCCTGCTGGTGGTGGTGTTCAAGGTGGGAGTGAGCCGCGAGCAGGCCATCGTCGATCTCAACAACCAGCTCGACTCCAACCGCGACTGGTTGCCACAGGGGATCGGGGTCGGTCAACCACTGGTAAAACCCCGGGGGATCGATGATGTCCCCATCGTCAGTCTGACCTTATGGAGCAAAGAGGGGAGCAAACAACTGGGAGCTCCCGAGCTGACCCGGGTCGCCCATGAGCTGGAGACCGAACTCAAGCGCATTCCCGGTACCCGCGATATTTACACGCTGGGCAGCCAGAGCACCGTGTTGCGGGTGATGCCGGATCCGGCGGCCCTCAGCGCCCACGACATCAGCTGGGGCGAGCTGAGCCAGCGACTTGCTGCCGCCAATCAGGTGGGCCCGACACAGGCTATCGAGCAAGACAACAGTGAGATCAAGGTGCAGGTGGGGCAGTTCCTGCAAAACGATCAGCAGGCCCGCGAGCTGGTAGTGGGGCTGCACGATGGCAAGCCGGTCTATCTCGGGGATGTGGCCAGGGTCTCTCTGGGTCAGGAGACCCCGACCAAACGCAGCTGGATGGGGCAAGGGCAGGCCAGTTATCCGGCGGTGACCCTGGCCATCGGCAAGCAGCCGGGCCAGAACGCGGTCGAGGTGGCCAAGCGGGTGGAGGCGCGGGTCGAGAGTCTCAAAAATCGGCTTATCCCTGCCGGGGTCGAGGTGACGGTGACCCGGGATTACGGCGTTACCGCCGAGACCAAATCCAACACCCTCATCGGCAAGCTGATTTTTGCCACCACGGCGGTGGTGCTGCTGGTGCTGGTGAGCATGGGCTGGCGTGAGGCGCTGGTGGTGGGGGTTGCCATCGTCATCACCCTGGCACTGACCCTGTTTGCCAGCTGGGCCTGGGGCTTTACCCTCAACCGGGTGTCGCTGTTTGCGCTGATCTTCTCCATCGGCATTCTGGTGGATGACGCCATCGTGGTGGTGGAGAACATCCACCGCCATCGCGGTTTGGGCAAGGGGTCGCTCAAGGATCTGATCCCGGGGGCGGTGGACGAGGTGGGGGGGCCGACCATACTGGCGACCCTAACCGTCATCGCGGCCCTGCTGCCGATGGCCTTTGTCAGTGGCCTGATGGGCCCCTACATGAGCCCCATCCCCATCAATGCCAGCATGGGGATGCTTATCTCCCTGCTGGTGGCCTTTATCTTCTCCCCCTGGCTGGCGAGCCATTTGCTCAAGGGGGAGGCGCACGGTGCCCACGGCGAGGCCAAGGCGGGTCTTTTTCACCGGCTGATGACCCCTTTCCTGATCGGTGATGGCGCCAAGCGCGCCAGACGCAAGCTCTGGCTGGCGGTGTTGCTGTTGGTCGGGGCCGCTACCGCCATGCCGGTGGTGCAGTGGGTGGTGCTCAAGATGCTTCCCTTTGACAACAAGTCGGAATTTCAGCTGGTGCTCGATATGCCGGAGGGGGCGACCCTGGAGCAGACCGAGCGCACCCTGCTGGCGGTCGGGCGGGAGCTTGCCAAGGTGGAGGAGGTGAAGGATTACCAGGTCTATGCCGGCACCGCCGCCCCCATCAATTTCAACGGGCTGGTGCGCCACTACTTTATCCGCAGCGGCGCCAACGTGGGGGATATTCAGGTCAATCTGGTGGACAAGCATGAGCGGGATCGCAGTAGCCACCAGATTGCCCAGTCGGTTCGGGAGCCGCTGCAGGCCATCGCCAGTGCGGCAGGGGGCAACCTGAAAGTCGTTGAGGTGCCGCCCGGCCCGCCGGTCTGGTCCCCCATCGTTGCCGAGATCTATGGCCCGACTCAGGCCGCCCGCGAAGCGGCCGCTCGCGCCGTACAGGCCCGTTTTGTGGCCACGGCGGATCTGGTGGATGTGGATATCTATCTGACCGATCCGCAGCCCAAGTGGCGGCTGGTGGTGGATCGCAGCAAGGCGGCCCTGCTCGGGGTCGATCTCGGGGATCTGGTGAGCACTCTCAATGGTGGGGTGGGTTATCAGGATGCCGGCTGGCTGCAGGGGCACGGTGCCAAGTATCCGGTGCCGATCCGCATCGAACTGGCTCCCGGTGACAAACGGGATCTGGCGGGCGTGCTGGCCCTCAAGGTGCGCAGCCAGAGCGGCCAGCTGGTGCGGGTCTCCGAACTGGTGAGTCGCCGTGATGAGGTGGCCCCCAGCTATATCATGCACAAGAACATGCAGCCCATGGTGATGGTGGTGGCCGACATGGGCGGCCACACCGACAGCCCGCTCTACGGCATGTTTGCTGCCGGTGCCGACATCGACCTGCCCCAGTATTACGTGCAGCAGCCGGATAAACTGGGAGAGGTGGCGCTGTTGTGGGACGGGGAGTGGAAGATCACCTACGAGACCTTCCGCGACATGGGTATCGCCTACGGAGTGGGGATGATCCTCATCTATCTGCTGGTGGTGGCCCAGTTCCGCTCCTATCTGGTGCCGCTCATCATCATGGCCCCCATTCCGCTCACCATCATAGGGGTGATGCCGGGCCACGCCCTGCTGGGGGCCCAGTTTACCGCCACCTCGATGATAGGGATGATCGCCCTGGCCGGGATCATCGTACGCAACAGCATCCTGCTGGTGGACTTTATCGAGCAGCAGCGCAGCGCCGGAGTGGCGTTCGAGCAGGCGGTGATCGAAGCGGCGCAGGTACGGGCCAAACCCATCATGCTGACGGCGCTGGCGGCGATGATCGGGGCTCTGTTTATCCTCGATGATCCCATCTTCAACGGACTGGCCATCAGCCTGATTTTCGGGATCCTGGTCTCCACTTTGCTCACCCTGGTGGTGATACCCTTGCTCTATTATGCCCTGCTCTCCCGACGCACATGACGGGAGTCACTAGCGAAAGGATGCGCGATGAAGAGAGGTTGGTTGTGGTGGGGAAGTGGCGCTGTGGTAGCGGTGGCTGCTGTGGCATGGTGGTGGCGACCGCAGCCGACGCCGATCAGGCTGGCTGAGGTCGGGCGGGGGGATGTGCTGGTCACCGTGGTCAACACCCGGGCTGGCACCATCAAGTCGTGTCAGCGGGCCGGACTCAGTCTGCCCGGTGGCGGCGTGGTGGAGCAGATCGCCGTCAAGGCCGGGGAGCGGGTAGCCCGGGGAGATCTGCTGCTGACCCTCTGGAGTGACGATATTCACGCCGATCTCGCCCAGGCCCGCGCCCAGCAGGCGCTCGGCAAGACCCAGCGCGAGGAGCGTTGCAGCGAGGCGGCCTACTACGAGCGGGAGGCCAACCGGCTGGCCACCTTGCTGGCCAAAAACCTCACCTCCCGCACCCTCGCTGAGCAGGCCCAGAATCTGGCCGATACCCGCCGCTATGTCTGTCAGGCATCCCGTCAGCAGGAGCGGGTCGACGAGGCGCAGGTCGCCCAGGTGGAGGCTCGCTTGAGCGAGCGTCGCCTGCTGGCGCCGTTTGCCGGCGTGGTGGCGGAGGTCAACAGCAAGCTGGGCGAATACATGACCCCCTCACCGCCCGGAGTGGCCATGCCTCCGGTGATCGATCTTATCGATGATAAGTGTCTGTATGTCTCAGCCCCCATCGATGAGGTGGATGCCGCCCGCCTCAAGGTGGGCCAGTCTGCCCGGGTACTGCTCGATGCCATGCCCGGGCGCGATTTTGCCGCTACCGTCACCCGTATCGCCCCCTATGTGAAGGAGCTGGAGAAGCAGGCCCGCACCGTCGAGGTGGAGGCATCGCTCACTGCCCTGCCCACCGATGTACCCCTGCTTATCGGCTACAGCGCCGATCTTGAGGTCGAGGTGACCCGCGCCACCGATGTGCTGCGGGTTGCGGCCAGCAGCCGGGCCGACGATGGCAGCGTGCTGCGGCTGGAAGGGGATACGCTGGTGCGGGTGGTGCCCCGCTGGGGCGTGGAGAACTGGAACTGGATTGAGGTGGCCGAGGGGCTCGCTGCCGGTGATCGGCTGGCAGCCCAGCCCGGACAGATTGTCGGGGAGGGCCCTTTCAGCGCCGCCACGGAGCAGACGGATGAGTGATCTCATTCGCCTTGATGCCGTCAGCCGTCGTTTCACTCTGGGGGGGAGCGAGGTGGCTGCCCTCGACCGCGTTTCCCTGCGGGTTGCCGAGGGGGAGTATCTGGCGGTGATGGGCCCCTCGGGATCCGGCAAATCGACCCTGCTCAATGTGCTGGGGCTGCTGGATCGGCCCGATGAGGGGCGTTACTGGCTGGGAGGGGAGGATACCGCCACCCTGTCAGAACCCGCATTGGCCCAGCTGCGCGGCCATCGCATCGGTTTCGTGTTCCAGTCGTTTCACCTCATCTCCCGCCTCACCGCCCGTGAAAACGTCGAGCTGCCGCTGATGCTGTGCGGGATCGCCCCCGCCGAGCGCCATCGCCGAAGCCAGCAGTTGCTGGGAGAGCTGGGGCTGGAGAACCGGGCCGGACACCGCCCTGCCGAGCTTTCCGGCGGTCAGCGTCAGCGGGTAGCCATCGCCCGGGCCATGGCAATGGCGCCGCGGCTGATCCTGGCCGACGAGCCCACCGGCAATCTCGACTCCCGCTCCGGGGAGGAGGTGATTACCCTGCTGGAGGGGCTCAACCGGGAGCAGGGGATCACGCTGGTGGTAGTGACCCACGATCCGCGCCTTGGTGAGCGGGCGGGCAGGCGGATCCTGATGAACGATGGCCGCATCAACATTGATAGCGGCGGTGGCTGAATGCGGCGGCCCGATGTGATCCGCTTTGCCGCCGTGGCGTTATTGCGTCAGCGTTCACGGGCGCTGGTCTTGATCCTGGCGGTGAGTCTGAGCGTCACCTCGGTGCTGCTGCTCACCGCGCTGGGGGAGGGGGCGAGGCGCTATGTGGCCGACCAGTTCAGCTCCCTTGGCAAGGATCTGCTGGTGATGTTCCCCGGCCGCAAGGAGACCACCGGCGGGCTGCCGCCGGTCACCGGCAACAGTCTGCGGCAGATCACTCTCGATGATATGCACTACCTTGGCCAGCACCAGCCAAACGTGCGGCTGGTGCCGCTGGTGATGGGCTTTGCCGAGGCCAAACAAGGGGCACGGCTGCGCCAGACCATGCTGCTTGGCAGCAGCAACGGGCTGCGCGATACCCACGGGCTGGAGCTGCTCTCCGGCCGCTGGTTGCCGGGGGATGCCGCAGAGGATCGACCGGCCGTCCTGCTCGGGGCCAAGGTGGCCCGTGAGCTGTTCGGTCAGGTCGATCCGGTCGGTCAGTGGCTGCGTTTTGACAATCGCCGCTTTCGGGTGGTGGGGGTATTCACCAGCCAGAGCAGCAATCTGGGGATGGACATGGCCGAGGCCGCGCTGATCCCGGTCGGTAGCGCCATGCGGCTGTTCAACACCGAGGGGCTGTTTCGGCTGCTGATCCAGCCGCTGGCGGGGCAAGCGGTGCCGCCGCTGGTCAAGCGACTGGAGCAGCTGATGCAATCGCGCCACGGGGTGCTCGATGTGACCGTGGTGCGCCGCGACGCCATGCTGGCTACCTTCTCCACCATTCTCTCGACCCTCACCCTGGCAGTTGCCGGCATCGGCGCCATCGGCCTGCTGGTCTCCGGCATCATGATGATGAATCTTGCGCTGATCAGCACTCGCCAGCGCACCGGCGAGATCGGCCTGCTCAAGGCGCTGGGGGCTGACAGTCGCCAGATCCGCCAGCTGTTTTTGTGGGAGGCGCTGCTGCTGAGCGGCAGTGGCGCGCTGTTTGGCACTGTGTTGGGCTATGCCCTGGTTGCCCTCGCCGGAGTGATTTGGCCCGGATTTCCGGCGGCTGTCCCTCTGCTCGCGACCCTCTGCACCATACCGGCGGCCCTGCTGACCGGGCTGTTTTTTAGCTGGCTGCCCGCCTCCCGTGCAGCACGGCAAGATCCGGTCAGCAGCCTGCGCAGCGGGCAGTGGAGCGGTGGCTGATGCGCGCCGCTGATCTGCTGTTCTGGCTCTGGCACGCCTTGCTGGCGGGGCGCAGCCGCAGTCTGCTGTCGGCGCTGGGGATCGCCATCGGGATCGCCTCGGTGACCCTGCTCACCGGCATCGGCGAGGGGCTCAGGCTCTATCTGCTCGACAGCTTCTCCCAATTTGGCACCCGGTTGATCGCCGTGACCCCGGGTAAGACCGAAACCGCAGGCGGCCCGCCAGGCATCCTCTCCAGCAGCCGTCCCCTGCTGCTGGAGGATGCCGATGCCCTCGCCAGATTGGCAGGGGTAGAGGCGGCGCTCCCTGTGGTGCAGGGGCAGGGGGAGGTGCGCAGCCGCGGGCTCACCCGCAGCACCGCTATTTTGGGCACAGGCTCGGCGGCGCTCTCAGGCTGGCGACTCACCCTGGTGCAGGGGCGTTTTCTGCCCGCGGACGACAGTGCCATGCCCCGCGCCTATGCGGTGCTGGGGGCCAAGGTGGCGGCTGAGTTGTTTCCCGGTGGCGATGCGCCTGGGAGTCTGCTGCGCGCCGGTGATCGCCGTTTTCGGGTGGCCGGGGTGCTGGCGCCCAAGGGGCAATTTCTCGGCTTTGATCTGGACGACATGATCTATCTGCCCGCCGCTCACGCCCAGGCGCTGTTCAACAAGGAGGGGCTGCAGGAGATCGACGTCATCTATCGCGCTGGGCAGGCGGAGGCCGAGATCACCGCCCAGATCAGGCGGGTGCTGATCGCCCGCCACGGCGCCGAGGATTTTACCCTCACCTCCCAGCAGGATATGCTGACCAGCCTCGACAAGATCCTCTCCATCATCAAGCTGGCGGTTGGCGGGCTCGGCATTATCTCGCTGCTGATCGGGGCGGTCGGCATCTTCAGCATCATGAGCATCGCCCAGCAGGAGCGGATCCCCGAAGTGGGCTTGCTGATGGCGCTGGGCTGCCCACGGCGGCGCATTCTATTGCTGTTCCTGCTCGAAGCCGTGGTGCTGGCGCTGCTGGGCGGGGCCATGGGACTGACCCTGCTCGGCGGGCTAAAACTGCTGCTCACCCTGCTGGCGGCTGGCTTGCCGCTCACCCTCCATCCTCTCTATCTGCTGCTGGCGCTTGGTTGCAGCGCCCTGGTTGGCCTATTGGCCGGGGTCGCTCCTGCCTTGCGGGCAGTGCGTCTCGACCCCGTGGTTGCCCTGCGCGGTGACTAGGCCGCCCCTTTCGCAAGAGGCTCGTTACGCTCGGGGCTGAACAGGGGGGAACTAGGTGACCCCCTCTGCAACCAACAGGCTGCGCTCAGATCTGAACAGGGGGAAGTAGCGGCGATCCGCCTGACTCATGTGGCCGACTACCAGCTCCTGAATGATGAAGTTGAGCAGCTCGTCGTTGCCCAGTGTTCCCGCTTTGGCGGCGTGCAGCAGCTGGCTCGCCTTGTTGAGCAGGCGTTGGTGATCCTGACGGTGGCTGACGAGCTCCCGATAGTCGATCTCCGCCAGCATCTGCTCTTCAAAGGCGAAGTGATGGCGGGCCATGTCGAACAGGCTCTCCAGACTCTCCAGAAACGGGGCCGGATCCTCATGCTGGTCTTTCATCCGCTCCAGCAGCCGGTTGGTCAATACGAAGAGCTGGCGATGCTCGGCATCGATACGGGGGTGACCGCACTCGTGGCCGGGTTGCCACAGCAGCGCGCCCTGCTCGGGATCAAGGCCTTCGGTATAGAGGCAGACCCGGCCGCGGCCGCGATTCTTCGCCTGATACATGGCCTGATCGGCGTGGTGCATCAGCGTCTTGGCATCCTCCCCGTGCTCGGGATAGAGCGCCAGCCCGATACTGCTGGAGATAAGCAGCTCCTGCCCCTCCAGCTGGAACGGATGGCGCAGCTGCTGGTGCAGCTTGTCGGCCACCGCCAGCACTTCGTCGCCACTCTCCGGCAGCAAGATAACGAACTCGTCGCCCCCCAGCCGTGCCACCAGATCCTGTTTGCGCACGCAGTGGCTCATCCGCTCGGCCACCATATTGAGCAGAATATCCCCGGTCTCATGGCCGAAGGTGTCGTTGATCGGCTTGAAGTGATCGAGATCGATAAACATCAGCGCCAGCGGACGGGGCGTCTCCTGCTCCATCAGCTCCTTGAGCCGTTGCTGCAGCAAGCGGCGATTGGGCAGCCCGGTGAGGGGGTCGTAGAAGGCGAGGCGGCGCATCATCTCCTCCCGCGCTGCCCGCTCGGTGATATCCCGGGTGACCCCGAGGATCGCCTCCGGCTGGGCATTGTGGTTGCCATGGAGGGTGGTGATGGTCTCGGTCGCCACCAGATGGCCATCCTTGTGGCGCAGCTGGGTGCGAATGACCCGGCGGGTCTGGTCATGTTCCCCCCGCTGCCATGCCTCCAGGGTGGCGGAGATCTCCTCGCGCAGCAGTTGCCTTGAGGCATCCGGCAGCAGCTGTTTGAGGGGCAGGGCAAACAGCTCGGGGGCCTCGTAGCCGCTCAGGGGGGCGATGGCCGGGCTGACATAGCGAAAGCGCAAGCTGGCGGCATCCATGGTCCAGATCACATCGGCACTGTTCTCCGCCACGAAGCGATAGTGCTGCTCGCTCTGGGCCAGTTCACGGGTCAGCCGCTGGCGATCCCGCGCCTCCTCACGCAGGCGCAGATAGAGGTGCGAGAAGATGCCGAGCAGGGTCATCAGGGTAAAGGTGATGAGCATGGCCACCGCCACGCTCTTGTCGAGCAGCAGCCGTTGCTGGCGCAGCCGCTCCTGAGCCGGGTCGTAGATAAAGCGGTCGAGGTTGGGCAATACCGTGAGCATGCCCGCTTCCAGATAGGTTTTGGCGATCTGCAGCCAGCGCTCCTGCTGCATGTAGCCGGGTTCGATCAGATCTGGCTGCATCAGCGCTCTGGTTTCGCGAGCTTCGAACTCCAGCTGTTCACGGCCAGCCCCGGTCGGGTACTGCTCCATGATGAGGTTGATCATCTCTTCGGGGTGGTCCATCGCATAGCGCCACCCCTTGAGGCTGGCCTGCTGGAAGGCGTAGACCCGATCCTGTCGAGTGATCAGCTCCCGCTCGGAGGTAAACAGGTTGTCGCCGTAGAAGTCAAAGTCGATGGTGCGCGGACTGAAGACCCGATAGGGGATGCCTTTTTGTTGCAGATAGAAGGGCTCGGTAGTGCTGTAGGCGCTGATGGCATCCACCTTGCCCGCCAGCAGTGCCTCTATCCCCTGTTTGTAGGGAAGGGTGACCCAGTCGCGGCTGCGGGTATGGTGGGAAAGGTAGGTCAGCAGCTCGTTGGAGCCAGGCTCCAGCATCAGTCGCTTGTTGGCCAGATCGGCCGGGTTGCGAATATCTGGCCGATCCAGCGTGAGCAAAACCAGCGGCGAGTGCTGCAGCAGGGCGGCGAGCACCACCACCGGACGACCGGCAGCCCGATCCAGCAGCAGATCACTGCCGCTGATGCCAAAATGGGCCTTTCCCGAGATTACCTCGCTGACCACATCGGTGCGGGAGTCCGCTTCGCGCAGGGTGACATGCAGACCGGCCTCCCGATAAAACCCTTTGGCGATGGCCGCGTAGTAACCGGCAAACTGGAACTGGTGTTGCCACGGCAACTGGACGATGACCTGCTCGCCGGCTCGCACGGGGGAAGAGGTCAGGGTCGCGATGACCATACCGACCAGCATTGGCAGAAACCAGCTCAGGGGCTGGCGGGGGGCTGCGTTCTCCGTCATACAACGTTTCTCTCGGGAGCGGTGTCTAGGCTAGATTCAAGCAATTTTGTGTCACCTGCAAGGGGAGAAAAGGCGTTTGCAATGGGGTATAGGGGGGTTGGAAAGTCATTTTTGTGTCGTTCATCACACGGGATGGATACATGCCGTTTTTTTGCAAGTTATGTGACCAATAAGAGAGTCATATGGCCTATCGAAGTGGTCGCATTCTAGCCACTTTTTCCCGTTTTTATCGTTGGCATTGTGGCTTGACTGCATTTTTTCCGTGGTTGCACGTCAAGCTGTGTCGTTATATCAATAGATACTTTTATGGGGCAGTCAGGTGTGACGCAAATGTATCGCGGCTGCTGCGCACCGGTTAATGTGCGATGGCTCAGTGATGGTACCCCGTCAGTGTTATCATGCTGCCCCCAGTTCCGGATAAGGTCTTTTTATGTCCCGCTTGCGTCTGCTTGTCTCCGACTCTCACGATCCCCTGTTCAATCTGGCCGTTGAGGAGTGCATCTTCCGCCAGATGGACCCCGGCCAGCGGGTGCTGTTCCTCTGGCGCAACGCCAATACCGTGGTGATTGGTCGTGCCCAGAACCCGTGGAAGGAGTGCAATACCCGCCGCATGCAAGAGGATGGGGTGACCCTGGCGCGCCGCAGCAGTGGCGGTGGCGCCGTGTTCCACGACCTTGGCAACAGCTGCTTCACCTTCATGGCGGGCAAGCCGGAGTATGACAAGAGTGTCTCCACCGCCATAGTGCTGGACGGGCTCAAACGATTGGGGATCGAGGCCTTTGCCTCCGGTCGCAACGATCTGCTGGTGGCCACCCTGGATGGGGAGCGCAAAGTGTCCGGGTCGGCCTATCGGGAGACCCTGGATCGGGGTTTTCACCACGGCACCCTGCTGCTGGACGCCGCTCTCGGCCGCCTTGCCAACTACCTCAACCCCGACCCCAAGAAGCTGGCGGCCAAGGGGATCACCTCGGTGCGCAGCCGGGTGGCCAATCTGTGCGAACTGCAGCCGGGGATCGACCATCAACAGGTGAGCGAGGCGCTGCAGGAGGCCTTTTTCCATCATTACGGCGCGCGAGTTGAGCCCGAGCATATCTCCCCCGAGCAGATGCCGGATCTGCCGGGCTTTGCCGAGACCTTCGCCCGTCAGCGCAGTTGGGAGTGGAACTATGGTCATGCCCCGGCGTTCAGCCATCTGCTGGAGGAGCGGTTCAGCTGGGGCGGGGTGGAGCTGCACTTTGATGTGGAGAAGGGGGTCATCACCCGGGCACAGCTCTTTAGCGATACTCTGGAGCCGGCCCCGTTTGATCTGCTGGCGGCCGAACTGGCGGGTTGCGGCTATCGACCGGAGGCGGTTTCCGCGCGCCTGCAGCCCTGGCTGGCGGCCTTCCCGCAGCAGCAGAGCGAGCTGGCGGAGTTTGCCGAGTGGCTGTTGGCCTCCCTGCGTTGAGGGGGACGCTGCGCTGATGGTGGTCTGGTAGTAAGGACTCTGTCAGCCTGGATGGGAGCAAGATCACGAAATATAAAGAGGCGCCTCAAAGGCGCCTTTTTGCCAGCCCTTGTGATGACTGATACATGACAAAAAGTAGGGTAGACCATTAGATATTGTCACTGTCGGCCCCGCTGCCTCAGGGGTATAACGGCCGCACATTTGCTGTACTAATGGTATAAAAATGAGTGACTTAGTTTATCTGCAAGACGAAAGCGTCAATGCCGTCCACCCCGATTTTTCCGCCCGTTTCGCCACCGTCAAAGCCAACTTTTTCTCGCGCAATCCCGATCTCTGGCCCGTTTTTCGCGAACCCGGATTTGCCACCCTCAATCAATTTCGGGCCCGTGGCCTGGCCCCCGATGCCCGTTTGAATGCCTGGCCTGATGGCCGTGCCCGCCTGGCCGATCTCTGCGAGACCATGCCGGTGCCCGCCACCATGCGCACCCCGGGCGAGCCCATGGTCGAGCTGTTGTTTGCCGCCGCGTTGTCGAAGGATTGGGAGAATCCCTCCAGCGTCGAGAACGTCATCACCATGTCGGCAGATCCCGCCATCTACGGCGCCCAGCTGGGCATTCTGGCCAACCCCAATCTGGTCTACTCCGAATACGCCGGGGTGGCCGAGGAGCTGGAGAAGAAGGTGGTGCGCCAGATTGCGCTGCTGGCAGGTTACGACCCGGCTCGTGCCACCGGCATCTTCACCCAGGGGGGGACCTTCTGTAACCTCTATGGCTACCTGCTCGGCATTCGCAAAAGCCTGCCCGAGGCCAAGCACAAGGGGCTCGGCCACTATCAGGATTACCGCATCATCAACTCCCAGGGCGGTCACTACTCCAACATCACCAACCTCTCCCTGCTCGGGGTCGACATCGAGAACAAGACCATCCGCATTCAGGTCGGCGAGAACAATGACATCGATCTCGACCACCTCGAGCGCACCCTGACCGCCTGTTTTGCACTGAAACACGTGGTGCCCACCATCATGCTCACCATGGGCACTACCGACACCTTCGGGGTGGATCAGGTGAAACCCGTTTTCGAGCTGCGCAATCGCCTCTGCGAGCAGTTCGAGGTGGCGGTCAAACCTCACATCCACGTCGATGCCGCCATCGGCTGGTCGATGATCTTCTTCCTGGGTTACGACTTTGCCGCCAACCCGCTCGCCATCAACAGCGCCACTCTGGCGGGGATCGAGCGCAACGTGGTGCGCTTTGCCGAGCTCAAATATGCCGACTCCTTCACCGTCGACTTCCAGAAGTGGGGCTATGTGCCCTACACCTCCAGTCTGGTGATGATCAAGGAGCAGGATGATCTCAAAGCGATGGAGAATGACCCGGAGAACTTCTCCTACTTCGAGCGGGACATTCAGGGCCAGACCCATCTGCAATCCACCATCGAGTGCTCCCGCGGCGCGAGCGGCCTGTTCGGTGCCTATGCGGCGCTCAACTACATGGGGGTCGAGGGATATCGCACCGTGCTGGCCCACTGCCTGCAAAATGCCAACTACTTCCGCTATCGCCTGAGTCAGCTTGGCAACGTCAAGCTGGTGGCGCAGGAGAATCAGGGGCCGAGCGTCGGCTTCAAGATCTACAATCCCGAGTGGGTGAGTGACCCGGAAGCCGAATTCGCCTTCGAGCTGGCCCGCTCCAGCGACCCTGCCTACAAGGCGCGACTGCAGCGCAATACCGACTATCACCGCAGCCTGTTCAAGGGGCGTGGCAAGGTGGGGCTCTACACCAACTGGGTGGAGGCGGTGGCTCACTCCGACTATGACGCCCGCGGCAAGTACTCCTACATCGCCGGGGAGAAGGCGGTATTTATGAACCCTGCCTGCACTCGCGAGCAGATCGACGCCTTTATCGACCATATTCGCGGTTGATGGATGTTGCCCTGACAGTCGAGCGCGGCCTGTGATGGCAAGAGGCTGTCAGGGTACCTCGCCAACAGATAAACAAAGGGCAAGCCAATTGGCTTGCTCTTTTGTTTTTGCAGCACTGTGCGTAAGTAGTGGGGAAGGCCGGGTTCAGAGGGCCAGCAACTGCTCGTTTTCGACAATCTCGCACCCGGCGGGCAGTTTCGAGAGGGCGATCATGGCGCGGGCCACCTGACGGGCCTCGATGGCGCGCCAACGGACGAGCTTGCCCACCAGCAGCGGCCGAAACAGCGGGTAGATGGTCTGAAAGATCTGCTCGGAGAGGCGCGGTGGCTGGCGATCTCCGAGCAGCATGGCGGGCCGCACGATGGCGAGCCGTGGCCAGGATTGGGCCAGCAGGGCCTGCTCCATCTCCCCCTTGGTACGCGGATAGAGAGCCGGGGACGATGCACTGGCCCCCATGCTTGAGACCACGATGAGCCGTTGACAACCGTGGCGGCGGGCCAGCTCGGCAAAGGCGACCACATAGTCGAGATCGACCCGGCGAAACGCCTCGGCAGAGCCTGCCTCCTTGCGGGTGGTACCGAGGGCACAAAAGGCGATATCCACCGGGCGGGAGAGGGTGACGCTGGCCAGATCATCAAAATTGACCGGCAGCCAGTGGTGTGCCTCCTTGCCCGGCTTGCGACAGAGCAGGGTCAGTTCATGTTCGGCAGGCAGTTGCTGCACCAGTTCGCGACCGATCAGGCCGCTGGCTCCGGCAATCAGGATCCGGCTCATGGGGATTCTCCCTGTGTCATTCGATGGTGTTGATGCCATGGTGGCTGCTCATCAGCATCAGGCAATTTGCGGGCAGCTGCAATGGGGAGAAATGACTCAGTGTTGTCGGGCAGGATGAATTACGCGGGGCTGGATAAAACAAAACCGGCGCGAGGCCGGTTTTGCAGGATATCAGAGCGGGGTATTGAAGGCTGCTGGCAGCGGGAAGTCACCCGTCACTGTGGTCAGCCTGTCGTTGGCGAAGGTGACAGTGAGCTCTTTGCGCTCCTTGTCGCCGTGGCCCGGCTGGAATTCATAGAGGTAGTACCAGGTGTTGGGGTCAAAGCCGTCACGCAGCATGGGGGTCCCCAGTACATAGCTGACCTGCTCGCGGGTCATCCCCTGGCGCAGTTTGTCGACCTGTTTTTGTTCCACATAGTTGCCCTGGGGAATATCGATACGATAGACCAGGCTGCAACCGGAGAGGGTGAGGGCGGTCAAAGCCGCGGCAATCAGGTGTTTCATCCGCATATCGAGTTCAGATCATCCATACAGTCTTTTTGGCTCGGCAAATCATACCGACTCCCTCCACGGAAGTAAAAAGCCATTGATCCATCAGCCAATAAAAAGGGCCGCACTGCGACCCTTTCTGGCAATCCGGCAGCCGTTACATCGCTGCGCGGAAGATGGCGACGATCTCTTCGTGGCTTGCCTGTTTCGGGTTGGTGAAGCCGCAGGCATCTTTCAGGGCGTTGCTGGCCAGGGTATCGAAGTCATCGGCCTTGACGCCGAGCTGCTCCAGACCGGCCGGGATCTTCACATCCAGCGCCAGCTGCTTGATGGCGGCAATGGCAGCGGCGGCGCCCTGCTCGTCGTTCATTGCACTCACGTCCACACCCATGTAGCGGGCCACATCCTTCAGACGAGCCGCGCTCACCTGGGCGTTGAACGCCTGAACGTGGGGCAGCAGCACGGCGTTGCAGACACCGTGGGGCAGGTCATAGAAACCGCCCAGCTGGTGGGCCATGGCGTGCACATAGCCCAGGCTTGCGTTGTTGAAGGCCATGCCGGCCAGGAACTGGGCATAGGCCATCTGCTCGCGGGCATGCAGGTCATCGCCATGGTGAACTGCGGTGCGCAGGTGCTTGGCAATCAGCTCGATGGCCATCACGGCGCTGGCATCGGTCACCGGGGTGGCGATGGTGGAGACATAGGCCTCGATGGCGTGGGTCAGGGCATCCATACCGGTGGCGGCGGTGAGACCCGCTGGCTTGGCCAGCATCAGCTCGGGATCGTTGACCGACATCAGTGGGGTAACGTGCTTGTCGATGATGGCCATTTTCACGTGGCGCGCTTCGTCGGTGATGATGCAGAAGCGGGTCATCTCGGAGGCGGTACCGGCGGTGGTGTTGATGGCGATAAGCGGCAACTGCGGCTTGGCGGAGCGATCCACCCCTTCGTAATCCTTGATGCTGCCACCGTTGGCGGCGACCAGCGCTATGCCCTTGGCGCAGTCGTGAGGCGAGCCGCCACCCAGCGAGACGACGCAGTCGCAGCCGTTGGCCTTGATCATCGCCAGACCCGCTTCAACGTTGCTGGTGGTGGGGTTGGGTTTGGTCTCATCGAAAACAGCGCTTTCAATGCCATGTTCAGCCAACAGGGAGGTGAGCTTGGCGACCACGCCGATCTGGTTGAGAATTTTGTCGGTGACGATCAACGCCTTGCGATAGCCGTAACCCTTGATATCGGCGGCTGCCTCTTGCAGACAGCCGGCACCCATCAGGTTGATTGCGGGAATATAGAATTTGAATGTAGCCATGATGGACTTCCTATAGTTAGCCATTAAGTGGTAGTTGAGAGCTAGGTTACCATCTAGAAAGGGATGCAAAAGCATCTTGTTTACAACTTTACGGGGTCGATCACGAGTCGTTAATTAAGCGCTGAACCAGGCTTGACTTTCCCGCATCTGACTCGATTTGCAGAAAAACGTTTGTCAATTATTTCATTGAGTTAGCAAACGTTTTGCGCAATGTTTGTCACTGTCAATGCGTGGAAGTGTGAGGCGCTTCAAGGAATTGGAAAGCGCTTTCGACCATAGTTGGCGCCTCCCCGAAGAGGGGGGTAAAGGCTTGAAAGTATCATAAAGAATCATCTTAACTTGTGCCCTGACCATGCTGGCAGGGGGCAACCAGGAGTCCACTATGTCTGATGTATTTCACTTGGGTTTGAAGAAAGCGGATCTGCAAGGCGCCACCCTGGCGATCGTCCCCGGTGACCCCGAGCGCGTGAAGCGTATCGCAGAGCTGTTGGATAACCCGGTGCACCTGGCCAGCCATCGTGAATTCACTACCTGGCGCGGCGAGATGGACGGCAAGGCCGTGATCATCTGCTCTACCGGTATCGGTGGCCCGTCCACCTCCATTGCAGTGGAAGAGCTGGCCCAGCTGGGTATCCGCACCTTCCTGCGCATCGGCACCACCGGCGCCATCCAGCCGCACCTGAACGTGGGTGACGTGATCGTAACCACCGGTTCCGTGCGCCTCGACGGTGCCAGCCTGCACTTTGCACCGATGGAGTTCCCGGCTGTTGCCGACTTCGACTGCACCACCGCGCTGGTGAACACCGCTAAAGAGATGGGCTCCAAGCTGCACATCGGTGTGACCGCCTCCTCTGACACCTTCTACCCGGGTCAGGAGCGTTACGACACCGTATCCGGCCGCGTAGTGAGCCGTTTCCAGGGTTCCATGAAAGAGTGGCAAGCCATGGGCGTGCTGAACTATGAGATGGAGTCCGCAACCCTGCTGACCATGTGCTCCAGCCAGGGTCTGCGTGCCGGTATGGTGGCTGGCGTTATCGTCAACCGTACCCAGCAAGAGATCCCGAACGCCGAGACCATGGCGAAGACCGAATCTGATGCCATCAAGATCGTACTGGGCGCTGCCCGCAAGCTGATCTGATAGCACCACAAAGAGTGGGGGGTGGGGGCCGTTGCGAAAGCGCGGCCCCTATCTTTATCCGCCGTTTACCGCCTTTCCTCTCCCGTCACCCCTTTCACTGATCCCGTCGCACTCGCGCTGTTTGTCTTTACTGATTGCCTCTAAAACGGCGCTGGACAGCGCACTTGCATCGGCTCGCCGCTTACCGGATGAGTAAAATCCAGCTCGCTGGCGTGCAGCATCAGCCGCGGCGCCTGTTCGCAGCCGGGCGGCAGCAGACCGCCATAGAGATCGCAACCTAGGATGGGATGACCCAGCAGCTGGCTGTGGATGCGCAGCTGATGGGTGCGGCCGGTCTGTGGCACCAATCGTGCCCGGGTCAAAGGCACGGTCTGCCCCTGCATCTGCAACTCCAGCCGCTCAATCACCTGATAGCGGGAGCGGGCGGGTTTGCCACTGGCGTTGCAGATCTTCATCAGCGGGAAAATCGACGGGTCCTTGGCGATGGGGGCATCGATAAGCCCTTCATCACTAGCCAGATGACCGCACAGCAGGGCGCTGTAGGCCTTGCTCACCGCCCGCTGGCTGAACTGCTGGCAGAGCAGGGCATTGATGGCCTTGTTTCTGGCCACCACCATGATGCCCGAGGTACCAAAATCGAGGCGATGCACCAGAGTGCAGCCGGGGAAATCCTGCACCAAGCGATAGTGCACCGAGTCGAGGTTCTGCGGGTTCTTGCCCGAGAGGCTCAACAGGCCGCTCGGCTTGTTGATGAGCAGCAGGTGCTCATCTTCGAACAGGATCTCGATGGCGGCATTGCAGGGCGGGGCAATAAAGGTGTCGACGATAACGGACATAGGTGGCACGGGCAGAAAACGGGGTGCGATCATACCCGAACCGGCGCGGCCGGGCGAATGGGTGGTGCGCAGCCTCGGAAAATGAACGGCATGACGCCATGCAACCTTTTGATAGTGAGCCGTGTTGAGCGAGGTGGCGTGCCGTGCAAACCGCCCAGGTCACCAACAAGGCCCCGTTTTGTGACCCCTTCCCGAGTTCATCCGAGGCTTGCTTGTTAAGGTATGGCTCCCTGTTATGTTGTAAGGACTCATCCCATGGCACTGCCCGTTATTCTTGATTGTGATCCCGGCCACGACGACGCCATCGCCCTCATTCTGGCGCTGGCCAGCCCTGAACTGAAGGTGCTGGCGGTTACCACCAGCGCGGGCAACCAGACGCCGGACAAGACCCTCAACAATGCCCTGCGCATCCTCACCTTGCTGGGACGGGACGATATTCCGGTGGCGGCCGGGGCGCCGAAACCGCTGGCCCGCGAGCTGATTATCGCCGACAACGTTCACGGCGAATCGGGTCTCGATGGCCCCAAGTTGCCGGATCCCGCTTTTGCCCCGCAGGCCATGACGGGGATCGAGCTGATGGCCAAGTGCCTGCGTGAGAGCCCGCAGCCCGTGACTCTGGTGCCGACCGGGCCGCTGACCAATATCGCCCTGCTGCTGGCAGCTCACCCGGAGCTAAAGGGCAAGATCGCCCGCATCGTGCTGATGGGGGGCGCCGCAGGGGCTGGCAACTGGACGCCGGCGGCGGAATTCAATATTTATGTGGACCCGGAAGCGGCCGATATGGTGTTCAAGTCGGGTATTCCCATCACCATGTGCGGCCTCGATGTGACCCATGAGGCGCAGGTGATGGATGCGGATATCGAGCGGGTGCGCGCCATCACCAATCCGGTGGCCCAGTGCGTGGCCGGGCTGCTCGACTTTTTCATGATCTACCATCGGGATCCCAAGTGGGGATTTGCTGGTGCACCGCTCCACGACCCCTGTACCATTGCCTGGTTGCTGGCTCCTGAGCTGTTCCACGGGGTCGAGTGCCGGGTCGATATCGAGACCCGGGGGGTGCATACCGTGGGGATGACGGTGGTGGATCGTTATGGTCTGACCGGCAAGCCAGCCAATGCGCTGGTATTGTTGGGGCTGGATCGTCCGGGCTTTATCGATCTGCTGGTGACGCGGCTGCGGGCGTTTGACTGAGCGCCGGTTCATTTTTGCAAGAAGGGGCGGGGAATGTGGAAGAGAGGCTTGGTGCTGCTGGCCGGGTTGCAACTGACAGGCTGTGCGACGCCATTCGAGCGGATGTGGCAGGGGCTGGCGACCTGTGAATTTACCGATCTCTATGTGGATGAGACGGGCAGGCCCGCCAATCTACAACTGGCCAACTACACCCCCTACAAGGTGAGCGACGGCTTTGCCTGGTACAAGGTGCACGAGGAGCTGCACGGCCTGCCGGTGGTCGGCTTTATCGTGCCCGCTTCCAGCTTCGAAGTGCATGCCCTGTTTGTTGATACCCCCATCGCCAACGCCCGCCGGCTGACCCACAACGCCTACGGCAGCGAGTTTAGCGACGAGCAGAAGCATGACGAGGGGTTGGCGCCCCTGCTGCTGCGCGACCCCAACAACCCCAAGCGCTCCATCATCGACTGCACCCGCGGCGAGTCTGACGGGGAGCTTGAGGATTCGGCCATGCCCGAGTAGGGCGACCTGTTACGCCATCGGCTTGAAAAAAGAGGGGCCAGCCTTGCCGGCTGGCCCCTCTTTAATTCAAAGCTGGGTGTGATTGCAGAGCGGTTCCCGGATCAGGGATAGCTCAAAGTCTCTTTGATAAGCGGCAGTTGAGCCTTGATCCACGCCGGATTGATGGGCCCCCAATCGCTGATACGGTAGTGTCCCTGCAGGTGGCGAGCCCCCTCGGTCTGCTCGAAGGCGCAGCTGATGTCGAGTTCGGCCAGCGCCGTCAGGGTATCCTGCGCGGTGCGGCGCGGCATGCCGGTCGCCTCCATGATGGCAGGCACCGTATCTGTGCCCTGACTGATCAGCCAGGCCACGTAGAGCCGCCGGTAGAAGCTGGTGCGGGTCTTGCTCGGCTCACTCATAGCTCGTCCTCAAGACGATCGAAGTAGCGCCAGGTTGCGATGGCTGCCTTGCCCATCACTAGGGCCCAGAGGCCGAACCAGAACCAGCGGAAGAAGCTCCAGGTGGAAGCATCAGGCTCGGTACTCTCAATCTTGGTGACGTTGGGGAACATGGAGAACATGTTCACGCGCCAGCCGTAGGAAGTAATGATGGCCAGACGCTTTTCAAACTCCATCGACTTGGCCTTGGCCTGCACGTCGGCGGCGTTGAACTTGAAGTAGAAGGGCCAGCCCCACTCGGTATCCTCATTTCTGAACACCCGGATCTTCTCGCCGGGGCGTTCGGTATAGATGTAGTAGACGTCGGTGGTCGGGCCGTCAGCCGGGTTCTTCTGGCTGATGGGACCATCCTTGTCGGTGCGCTTCACCTCGACCCCTGTGATGGTGGCGATGGTGTGCTCTGGCAGGTAGTAGTCGAGCCAGGCGGCAGAAATGAGGGCGATGAGCCCAAGGGCAATAAAGGCGGGTTTCTTGAATCTCAGGCTCATGGTGTTCTCACGTGAGGGGGGAGTGACGTGCCTCTACCATACTCACATTTGCCCCCTCAGCCCAGCCCCTTATGGCTCCGCAAGCCAAAAAATGGCGTTTAAAACAGAGACAAAGCCATTGCACCATCAACAAGAAAGGCCCTTGCGGGCCTTTTTGTCTGGTTCACGTTGTGCGCTTACAGCTGGAATTGGGCCAGTTGCTTGCGTTGCTGTTCGGCGAGCTGCGAGAGTTCGTTGCTGGCACAGGCGCTCTGGCTGATGCCAGCGGAGCTCTGGCTCACGATCTCGTGAATATTGGTGATGTTGCGGTTGATGTCGGCAGTGACGCAGGACTGCTCCTCGGCGGCAGTGGCGACCTGGGCGTTGGCGTCGTTGATCTGGCGTACGGCACCGGTAATGCCGCTCAGCAGATCCTGCACCTGAGCGGACAAACGCTGGTTATGGCTGAGGATCTCCAGGGTTTCCTGCACGCCGTTGTTGGCGGATTGGGACTGGCTCTGCAGCCGCTCGATGATGGCCTGGATCTCCTTGGTGGAGTCCTGGGTGCGGGCAGCCAGCATTCTCACCTCGTCGGCCACCACCGCAAAACCACGGCCCGTTTCACCGGCGCGAGCTGCTTCGATGGCGGCATTGAGCGCCAGCAGGTTGGTCTGCTCGGAGATCCCCTGGATCACTTCAATTACCTTGCCGATCTGCTCGGACTGGGATTTGAGCTGGGCCACGATGGCTGCGGCATCTTCCAGACTGCCCGCCATCCGGCTGTTGGCGGCGATGCTTTCGGTAAAGAGGGCGAGCCCCTGTTCGACCCGGCCATTGGCATCACGCGCCAGCTCGTCGGCGACGGCGGCGTTGTGGTTGACGTTGTCAGCGGTGCTGGAGAGTTCGGTCACGGCGGAGGCGACCTGTTCGATCTCGCTGTGCTGCTGCTTTGCATTGGCCTCTGACTGGGTCATCACGGCGGCCAGCTCGGTGGCGGCGGAGGCGACGCTGTTGCTGATCCCGGTCAGGTTCTCGATGGTGCTACCAAGTTGCCCCAGAGTGAGGTTGATATCTTTGGCCAGACGGGTCAGCTCGTTGTTGCCATCCGCTTTGGCGCGCACGTTGAAGCGCCCTTGCGCCACGGCGTGCATCACCTCTTGCAACTGACCGATGGGGCTGACGATGCGACCGGAGAGGACCCAGCCACAGATCAGCGCCGCCAGCAGGGTACCGGCGGTGAGCAGCAGGGTACGCAGCAGGGTGGCGTCGTAGTGAGCCTGCTCGTCGGCCAGCTCTTGCTGGATCAGCTGGTTGATGTGGGCCGACATGCTGTCGATCTGTTTGATCAGCTGTTCACCCAGCTCGCGGAAATGGAGGCGGGCCGCCTCGTAGGCGACCGGATCGCCGCCACCCTGATGTTTTTGCGCCAGCAGCGGCAGCATGTTGCTGCGGGTATGGCTGAGGTAGGCCTGCAGGGCGGCAGCGACCTGCCGGTTATCCTGCTCGGCACCGGGGAGCACCAGACGGCCGAGGATTGCGTTGATCTCCTGCTCGGCGCTGTTGAGGTTTGCGGGCAGTGCGGCAAACAGCTTGGCATCGTAGAGGCCATAGATGGCGCTGGTGCGCAGCCGGTAGGTGGCGTGGATCAGTTTGGCAATATCGTCCTTGTTTTGGACCACGCTCTGGGTCGTCTCATCTATGTCATTGATGGCTTCATCCAGCCCCTGTTTACTGATGGCAATCATCACCATCATCAGCAGGCTGGCCAGCAGCAGCGGTATCAGGACCTGGACACGTATTGATAGATTATTCAATGACATAAATGGCTCTAATCCGAAATGGGAGGAGCCGACATATTACACACCTACGTCAGGAGCTGTCACAGGCTTTTATTGCTGAAATTTGCTGAAGAAAAGGTTTTTTCTTGTGAGAAAGGAGCCATTTAGGCATGATTGAGCGCTTTATCCCCTGAATATGTGGTACAACTGGCTGAGTTGTGTCAATCCTGTCCCGTTTTCGTGATTTCCCGCTCTCGTCATATGGAGGTGTGTTGTGTCCAGCTGGATCGATCCGGCCATTCTGGCTCTGTTTATCCCGACCTTTTTCTTTGTCTCGGTGACCCCCGGCATGTGCATGACCCTGTCGATGACCCTGGGGATGAGCCTGGGGGTGCGCCGCACCCTGCACATGATGTGGGGGGAGCTGATCGGTGTCGGGCTGGTCTCGGTGCTCTCGGTGATCGGGGTGGCAGCCATCATGCTCAACTATCCGGGGATCTTCGCCGCCTTCAAATATGTGGGGGGGGCCTATCTGGTGTGGCTCGGCATCCAGATGTGGCAGGCCAAGGGGAAGATGGCCATTCCGGCGGATCTCTCGGCCGGTCAACAGACCAGTGCCATGGGGCTGGCGCTGCAGGGCTTTGTCACCGCCATCGCCAACCCCAAGGGGTGGGCCTTCATGATCTCCCTGCTGCCACCGTTTATTTCGGCCAGCAAGCCGATGGTGCCGCAGATCACTGCGCTGGTGGCGCTTATTCTGGTCATCGAATTCTCCTGCCTGCTGCTCTACGCCAGTGGTGGCCGAACTCTGCGCCACTTCCTCGCCAAGAGCGGCAACGTCACCCTGATGAACCGCATCGCCGGTACTCTGATGCTGGGGGTGGGAGTCTGGCTGGCGCTTGGTTAAGCGCTGTCAGTGACCCGCACCAGACAAGAAAAATGCCACCGGTCGGTGGCATTTTTTATGAGTGCCAAGTGGTTCAGCGGGGTTTGAAACGTGCGACCCAGGGGTTGGCGGTGATGCCATGCAGCAGCACGCTCAATATGATGGTGCAGAGCACAGTGGCGATGATGGGGCGCTGGCCAATCAGGGCAGGCTGGTTTTGCAGCACCATCACTGCAAAGACGATGCTGGCAAGGCCCCGCGGGCCGAACCAGCCGATAAAGAGCTTGAGCTCTGGCTTGAGGCCGGTGCCGAGCAGGCTCAGCCAGACCGGCACCATCCGCAGCAGGGTGAGGCTGGCAATGGCATAGAGCCAGTATTGCCAGTGCATCAGCTCCGACAACATGGGGAGCAGAGTTGCGCCAAACACCATCCAGATCACCACGGAGAGCAGGTCGCCGTAGCCTTCGCAACTGTCCATATAGGCGTGCTTGTGTTCACCGAGTCTGCGCCCGATAAAGAGACCGCCGACAAAGGCGGCGATAAAGCCGCTCCCCCCCAGACTCTGGGCCAGCGCAAAGCAGAGCAGGGCCAGTCCCGGCATGGTGAGCTGGCGCCAGAGCGGCAGTTGCCAGCCGTTGAGATAAGAGATTTTCAGCAGCCGTATGGTTAGGCTGGTCAGCACGAAGGCGACCAGCAGGCCAATGCCGATCTCCTCCAGCATCAGGGTGATGGCCAGCGTGGCTGTGCCTGCGTGCTGCTCTGTGGGGGCGATAAGGGCCAGCAGCAGAAGCAGCACAGGCACACAGATGCCGTCGTTGAGGCCGCTCTCCTGATTGAGCCCTTCGCGCAGTGGCGCCGGTACGGCCGGGTTGCTCACCACCGCCTTGCCGAGCGCCGCATCCGTGGGGGCAAGAATGGTGGAGAGGATGGCCATCTCCAGCAGTGGCAGGTCGGGGAAGATCCAGTGACCAAACAGGGCTCCGGCGATGAGCGTCAGTGGCAGGCCGATCATTAGCAGCCGGATGGGCAGCTGCCGGTTGGCCAGCAATACTTGCCAGTTGGTGTTGGCGGCATCGTTGAACAGCACGATAACCAGAGTCAGCTCGGCCAGCAGCTTGATGCCGGCGCTGTCGATAGAGAGGGAGAGCAGCTCCAGCCCGCCAGGCCCCAGCAACCAGCCGGTCAGTAGAAAGAGCAGGGGGCCGTTGACCAGCTTTGATTCGAAGCGCCCCGCGATCAGGCTGTAGATCAGCAAGAAGGCAGCGATCACCGCCAGATTCTGGTAAAGCAGATGTGCATCCATACAACCTCCTTTCTGCCCCCCGCAGGGGTGGTTTAATCGGTCAGGCAGTCGGGGTCGAACACATACTCCCCATCCAGCCAGCGCACGATTTCGTCGACGCAGGATTGGTCACGAAACGGCAGGTAGCGGGCCTTGAGATGGGCCACCTGCTCAGGGGTCAGCTGGGCCATCCCTATGTCCTGAAACAGCGGCAGGTCGGCCTCGATCATCGCCGAGATCTGTGGGCCGCAGGTGGCGTTGAGGGCGGCATGCTGCGCCTTGTCGGGGTCGTACTGCTTGCCGAGGCGGTAGCTCATCGGCAGGGTGGCGAGGGGTAGGGTCGACAGCGCCGCCTGTTTCATCGGGTTGACCGCGTGGCCAGAGACCAGCTCTGCCAGCTCGGCAGGGCGATTCTCGAAGGCGCGCAGGTGCAGGTAGCTGCTCGCCTTGCTGCCATCGTTGACCGGGTAGTTGTCCCACAGGAAGGGCTTGCGGCCGAGCAGTTCGGTCACCTGCTTGAGGTGGCTGGCCGGATATTCGCTGGAGCAGACCTTGGGGCCGGTCCAGAAGATCTCGAAACGGCGATCGAGCCGCTCGCCAAGCTCCTCCAGATAGTGGGGAGGCATGGCGCCAAACACCTTCTCCAGCACCGGATCGGTCGAGTAGTAGCTGGGGCAGAAGATGAGGCGGGTCGCCTTGCTGTGAGCCGCGATGTCGTGGGCGATGATGAGCTGATGGTGCGCCAGATCCGGGGTATCCCCCTTCATGTCGTCAAACAGCACTGCCAGAATGTCAGGCTGCAGCATCTCGTCGATGAGGCGCACTTTCTCAAGCAGCGCCGAGCGTTTGCGATCGTAGTCGTGATGAGCCCCCATGGGGCTCAAGCCCACCCCGAAGGCGAGGCCGTTGGCGCGGCACTGGCGCGCCAGTTCGGCGAGATCGGCCTGCTGCTGCTCGGGCCAGGGGAGGGCCCAGTGCTTGCGCAGATAGCCATCCTCTTTCGGTGCATAGATATAGAAACCGTAACCGTGGCGTGGCAGCCACTGGGCGTAGCGGGCGCGGGCCTGCCAGCTCCATCCCTTGCCAAAAAAGCCTTCAATGACCCCCAGATTGGCAGCGGGGGGCAGGGGGCCGGACAGCAAACTTTGATATGGCATAACTCTCTCCCTTCTTGCTGGGGACTTGATACGGGACGGTCAGTCAGACCGGGTCCTCTTCCTGAAAGCGCACCCCGATCTTGCTCGGCACGCTCTCGTCCATTTCGGCCACGGTCCAGATCAGGCCCTGCCATTCGATGTTGTCACCGACCACCAGATTATCGCCCAACTGACTGGCAATAAAATCGCCCAGTGTCTGATCCGCCACCTCGCTCACATCCAGCCCGTAAAGAGGGGCGAGATCCACCAGCCGTGCCGCCGCTTCCAGCAGGAAGTCACCGAAGAAGCGGGGGCCGAGATCTTGCTCCGGTGCCTGACTAAAGAGCTGACCGAGGGCGGGGAGGTCACGTTCGTGACCGATGACGCAGAGGATGTCATCGGCCTGCAGACAGGTACTACCCGAGGGGTGGAGCAGCTCGCGGCCACGAAACAGGGCGCAGATCCGGGTGCCGGTGGGCATCTGCAGATCCCGCAGTGGCGAGCCGATGCACCACTTCTCTTCCCCCAGCTGGTAGACGAAGGTCTCCCACTGGCTGTCGAGATCGATTTCGAGCCCCGAGCGGTTGATGGGCGACGGCGGTGCCGGTACCTCCACCCGCGCCAGTTTTGAGGCCAGCGGTAGCGAGCTGCCCTGCAAAATCAGCGAGACCAGTACTACAAAGAAGGCGACGTTGAAGTAGAGCTGGGCGTTGGGCAGCCCCGCCATCATGGGGAACACCGCCAGAATGATGGGCACGGCGCCGCGCAGGCCAACCCAGGAGATAAACCAGCGCTCGCGGGGGGCGAAGTTCTTGAACGGTAGCAGCCCGATCCAGACCGACACCGGGCGGGCAAACAGGATCATCCACATCGCCAGCGCCAGCGCGGGCAGGGCGATGGGCAGCAGCTTGTGGGGGGAGGCAAGCAGCCCCAGCACCAGAAACATGCCGATTTGGCTGAGCCAGGTCAGACCGTCCAGCACCGACAATGTGGTGCTGCGGCTGCGCAGGGCGAGGTTACCGAGCAACAGACCGGTGAGATAGATGGCGAGAATGCCGCTGCCACCGACCGCCGTGGTGAGGGCGAAGATCAGCAGACCGCCGCTGACGGTGAGCAGCGGATAGAGCCCCGGCGCCAAGCGGGCTGTGTTGATGAGGCGCCACAGCAGCCAGCCGCCGCCAAGGCCGATCCCGGCGCCAAGACCAAACTGCTTGACCAGTTGCAGCAGCAGGAAGCCCCCATCCAGCCCTTGCTGGGCGGTGGCGAGCACCTCGATCAGGGTGACGGTAAGAAACACTGCCATAGGATCGTTGCTGCCCGACTCTATCTCCAGCGTCGCGCTCACCCGCTCGTTGAGGCTGCGCCCGCCGAGCAGGGAGAAGACCGCCGCCGCATCGGTGGAGCCGACAATGGCGCCGATCAGCATCCCCTGCATCAGGTTGAGGTCAAACAGCCAGGCTGCGGCAAGCCCCGTCAGGCCGGTGGTGATAGCCACCCCGACTGTCGCCAGCGACAAGGCAGGCCAGAGTGCAACCCGAAACGAGGAGACCCGGGTGCGCATGCCACCGTCGAGCAGAATGATGGCAAGCGCCAGGTTGCCCACCAGATAGGCGATGGAGTAGTCGGCGAAGTGGATGCCACCAGGGCCATCCTCACCGGCCAGCATGCCGACGGCGAGGAAGATAACCAGAATGGGAATACCGAGGCGGGAAGAGAGGGCGCTCAACAGTACGCTGGCTCCCACCAACAGGGCAGCGACAAAAAAGAAACTGTTGATGGTAGCGGCATCCAAGGGCGAACTCCTTCCTGGTAATGTGCAAAGTAGGCACATTATATGCAGTTAGGCCCCCCTTGTGTGGCTTATTTGTGCATCAATTTTCACTTTCTTACATTTTTCATCCCTTTTTTCAGCATGGCCGCGCCATATTCTGACTGTGACGGGGTTAACGAAAGCGGAGTCAAAGGATCGTCGATTTCAGGATGCGCAGGGAGGAGAGGGCGGGGAAAAGCGAAACGGCACAGCAGAGGGAGAGGGGAGCACAAGGGCGCTCCCCACGGGATGGGGGCGGGATTCAGTCGTCCTCGTCATCCTTTACTTCGCGGATCTTGTCCTTGTAGTTGGGCAACTGCTTCTCCAGCCGTTTCATGTCTTTGATGGCATTGAGAAACAGCCCGAGCAGGAACAGCAGCGGCAACCCTATCCACAGCCAGAGATTCATGGGATTTTCCTTTCGTCAGGACAGGTGGTGACATAACAGGCCAAAATTTCATCAAGGTTGGCCAGTATGGTCGACTTGCCTTCAATATCCGCCTGTTGCAGGCAAAGCGCCAGTGCCGCGGGATCAAGTCGCTGCTCGTCGGACTCCAGCGAGAAGCTAATATGCCAGGGCTCGTAGGCGACCCCGCTCTCTGCCCCGACCGGCTTGGCATAAGGGAGGAAGAAGCCGAAGTCGCTCATATGGTCGCTGAGCCACTCGCTCAAGCCTGCAAACCAGCCCCCGGCTTCATACTCCCACGGCTCCAGTGCCAGTTTGGTATTGGCGGGCAGGCAGTCCGGGTCGTAGATATCGAGATCGGTCCCCCAGTGGTGACGGCTGGTGCCGGGCAGGGCGCTCCAGCGCAGGATAGCGTGGAGGCGCTCCTCGTCGCTCAGTTGCAGGGCGTCGATGGGCTGGCTGTGGGCATCGAGCAGTGGCCGTTCGCCGCGCCACTTGCCATTCCAGATGGCGAGTTGGCGCTCGAAGCTGCGCCAGCTGGAGGCCGCCTGCAGGTTGAACCCCTCGTAGGCTGCCGCCACCTGCATGTCGTTGAAGGCCGCCGCGGTGGCGGCGGTCAGCCGATGGGGGCCGCGCCCCACCAGAATAAGGTGGCTCTCGTCGAGCCCCAGCAGTTGTTCCTGCGTCATGCCAGCAATCTCTCGAGCACCCCTTGGTACATGTCGGCCAGCAGATCCAGATCGTCCGCCTTCACGCACTCGTTCACCTTGTGAATGGTGGCGTTGACCGGCCCGAGCTCAATCACCTCGGCGCCGGTGGGGGCGATAAAGCGCCCGTCGGAGGTGCCACCAGTGGTGAGCAGGGCCGGTCGCTGACCGTTCACCGCCTCGATGGCCGCCACGGCCGCATCAAGCAGCGCGCCGGTATCGGTGAGGAAAGGTTGGCCGGAGAGGGTCCAGCTCAGCTGATAATCGAGGCCATGTTTATCCAGCAGCGCCTCGACCCGCTCGCGGATATCCAGGTCGGTCAGTTCGGTGCTGAAGCGGAAGTTGAACTGGACGTGCAATTCGCCCGGAATGACGTTGGAAGCGCCGGTGCCGGCCGAGATGTTGGCAATCTGGAAGCTGGTGGGGGGGAAGTAGGCGTTGCCCTCATCCCACACGGTGGCGGCAAGTTCGGCCAGCGCTGGCGCCGCCTTGTGGATCGGGTTGTCAGCCAGATGGGGATAAGCCACATGGCCCTGCACCCCGCGTACCAGCAGATCGCCGGTGATGGAGCCGCGGCGGCCGTTCTTCACTACATCCCCTACCACGGCGGTAGAGGAGGGCTCGCCGACGATGCACCAGCGGATCTTCTCGTTGCGGGCCTCCAGGGTGTCGATCACCCGGGTGGTGCCATTGATAAAGGGCCCCTCCTCATCGGAGGTGATGAGAAAGGCGATGGACCCGGTGTGATCCGGATGCTCGGCCACGAAGCGCTCTACCGCCACCACCATGGCAGCCAGCGAGCCCTTCATGTCGGCGGCGCCGCGTCCGTAGAGCACGCCATCCTTGATGGTCGGCTCGAACGGCGGGGTGTGCCATTTGTCCAGCGGCCCGGCGGGCACCACGTCTGTGTGACCGGCGAAGCAGAACAGTGGCCCCTCGCTGCCACGACGGGCCCAGAGGTTGGTGGTGTCCTCAAACACCATGGGCTCGATAACGAACCCGATCCTGGCGAGGCGCTCCGCCATCAGGGTCTGACACCCTTCATCGAGGGGGGTAACGGAGGGGCGGCGGATCAGATCCTTGGCCAGTGCGATGACATCCGACATCAGTTGTCCTTAGTTGTCCTTAACGGGAGAAGAGGGATTGGTAGTGATCAGCCTTGAAACCCAGAGTCAGTTCGCCGTCACGGTCGAGCAGCGGGCGCTTGATCATGGCCGGATGTTCCAGCAGCAGGGCACGCGCCTTGGTGGTGTCGAGCCCCTGTTTGGCCTCATCCGGCAGGGCGCGGAAGGTGGTGCCGCGGCTGTTGAGCAGGGCTTCCCAGCCGAGTTTTGCCAGCCAGCTGTCCAGATCGTCCGGGTTCAGGCCGTCGGCGCGGTGGTCGTGAAAGCGGTAGTCGATACCGGCCTCATCCAGCCACTTGCGGGCTTTCTTGATGGTGTCGCAGTTCTTGATGCCATAGAGGGTGATGGCCATGGGGAGTCCTTCTCTTGTGTGCGCTGGCCGTGGGCCGCGTCCCGAAAATCCGAATCAACAGAGTGCAAGGGCCCGATTCTGGCATTGTGGCAATCCCATGGCAACGCCGATGGTCCGGCTCGCGGGTTTTACCGGAACTGGTCACACCTGAACGGCGATTTTGAGCACAAGATCAGAAGCGGTGCGGCTGGCGTGCCCGATGGGGCGGTTATTGCGGGAGAAGAGCCGCGTTTGCAGGAGAAAAAGAGAAAGGGCAAACGCCAGATAGCTAAAACGCGCCAGCGGGCGCGTTTTGGTCGGCATCATCAAGCACCTCAATTAGTGCAGGGTGGTCCACTCATGGTCAAAGACCCGGGCCCGTTCCCAGGGTGCATCAGGCAGGCTGGAAGAGAGGCCAGTGTATTTGCCCACGTCGTCCACCACGATGGCGGAGAGGATCGGCAGGTTGTTTTCGGTGCAGTACATGCGGATGCGTTGCAGCAGGGTGCGCAGTTCATCCTGGCACTGCTCCAGCCCGGCCTGTTTGGCCAGTTTGGAGTAACGAATGGTAGTGCGTTCCTTTGCAGACTCGACGAGGATGTCCCACAGCTTGTAGTCGCAGGTCGAAGCACCTGCGGTGGCTTGGCTTGTCATAACTCTCTCCGGCGCGAAATGGTCGCTATATGTCGAAGCGCATCTTCGCCAGTTCGGCGCCGTCATATGTTGATCCAACGCAAAAAAGAGGGGAGTCGCGTCACACAATTCCCGGATATGGGGTGATAAAGGTTTTACGGCAGTTGAAATAACGAAAAATTGTTACATGGCCGACATATTATGCTAATGAATCACGGTGACGGCACCTTTATTGATAGGGATCAAAGGCAAACAGTGGTCAGATCACTAGATTTCGCTCTTCGATAAATTTATCAGGAGTGAATATTGGAACTTTTATTCGTCTTGCTCGTTCTGGTCGCCGTGGTCTACGGCATTATCAAGGATTACAACCCGCAGGCGGTGCTGGCGCTGGCGGGCATGGCCATTTTTGCGGTGGCCTACTGGCTGGGGCTGCACCCCATTCTCCCCGCTGACAAGAGCACCGGTTTCGCCCTGTTCGACCTGTTCGAAGTGTTCAAGGGAATCTTCTCCTACCGCGCGGCGGGCCTCGGCCTCACCATCATGGCGGTGGCGGGTTTTGCCACCTACATGTCCCATATCGGTGCCTCCCAGGCGCTGGTGCGGGTGGCGGTCAAACCGGTGGCAGGCATCCAGTCCAGCTACCTGATGCTCTCCATCTGCTATCTGGTGGCGGTATTCGTCTCCCTGTTCGTCACCTCCGCTACCGGCCTTGGCCTGCTGTTGATGGTCACCATGTATCCGGTGATGCGCAACCTCGGCATCAGCCCGGCCTCCGCCTGTGGCGTCATCGCCACCTCACAGGCGTTTGAAATTGGCCCGACCCAGACCAACGCCATCTTCTCCGCCGGTCAATCCGGCATGGATCCGACCAGCTATTTTGTCGACTACCAGATCTGGCTGGTGGCCCCCATGCTGCTGGTGACCATGGTGCTGCACTTCTTCTGGCAGCGTCACTGCGATCGCAAGGATGGCTGGGATCCGGCGCTCCATCGCGGCGATCACGCCGAGCTGGACGAACAGGGCACCGAGAGCGTGCAGGCGCCCACCTGGTATGCCCTGCTGCCGATCATCCCCTTCGTGCTGATGATGACCTTCTCCAAGCTGCTGGTGAGCGACATCAAGATGAGCGTGGAGGTGGCCATGCTGCTGTCGGTCTTTATCGGCATGCTGTGCGAGCTGCTGCGTAGTCGCTCGGTGCGTACCGCTTTTGCCGGGCTGTCGAGCTTCCTCGATGGTATGGGCAAGGTGTTTGGCCCCGTGGTGGCGCTCATCGTCTGTGCCGAGCTGTTTGCTGAATCCCTCAAGGCCATCGGTGCCATCGACACCCTGCTGCACTCTGCCAGCAATGCCGGTATCGGCAGCGGTCTGATGACCCTGGTGATGGTGGCGCTGATCATGGTAGCGGCGGTCATCATGGGCTCCGGCAACGCGGCGTTCCTCAGCTTCTCGACCCTGGCACCGGCGGTTGCGGCCAAGTTTGGCGTACCTGCGGTGACCATGCTGCTGCCGATGCAGCTTGCTTCCAGTATCGGCCGCACCGTCTCTCCCATCGCAGCGGTACTGATCGCCTGTGCGGGGATTGCCAAGGTATCGCCCTTTACCGTGGTCAAACGCACCAGCGTGCCGATGGCGGGGGCGCTGCTGACGGCGCTGACCCTCAACTATCTGCTGTTCATGTAGTGATGTGGGTTATGTAGTGGTGTTTGGAATTTACCGGTCGGGCGGGTGGCATGGCTGCCCGCCTTTTTCTCACTGTGTCGCATTGTTGCAATAGACGATCGGCCATCAACGCTGATTGTTGCATGGAGAAGATAATGACAGTTGTAAAGAGCCCGTTTTCCCTCGATAGCTATCTGGCCGATCTGGCCCCGCTCATCAACCTCGATTGCGGTACTCGCACCCCGGCCGGGGTAGCGAAAGTGGCCGACATCATGACCGAGAAATATGAAGCCATCGGCTGGCAGGTGACCCGCCACCAGTTCGCTGCCGAGTGCGGCCCCTGCCTCGAGGCAACCAATGCGCCGGGTGCCGATCACTACGATGTGATGCTGTGCGGCCACATGGATACCGTCTTCCCCGAGGGGACGGCGGCCAAGCGCCCGCTGAAAATCGAAGGCAATCAAGCCTTTGGTCCCGGTGTGTCGGACATGAAGAGCGGCCTGCTCTCTATCTGGTATGCCCTCAAAGAGATGGATCCGGCATTGCTTGCCAAGCTCAAGGTGCTGGTCTGCTACAACTGCGACGAAGAGATTGGCTCCCCTTGGTCGAAAGATTGGCTGGTGGAGAAGGCCAAACAGAGCGGCTGCGTGCTGGTGGCCGAGGCAGCCCGTCCCAACGGGGATCTCATCAGCGCCCGCAAGGGCAATGCCAAGTACCGCATCACCTTCCACGGCAAGGCCTCCCACGCCGGTTCGGCCCTGACCGAAGGTGTCTCTGCCATCACCGAGCTGGCGCATTGGGTGCTGGCCATCAACGAGCAGGTCAACATGACCACGGGCACCACCATGAACGTCGGCGTGGTACAGGGCGGCACCGGCGTCAACGTGGTGCCGGACTTTGCCGAGGCGATCGTGGATTTGCGCTTCTGGAGCAACGAAGAGGCCGCTGCGGTACACGACCGGCTCACCTTTATGGCCAACAACCCCTTCCTCGCGGGCTGTCGGGTCGAGGTGGATCGCCAGACCTTCAAGCCGGCGATGCGACCGAGTGGTGACACCGAGGCGCTGATGGCGCTGGTGGAGGCGGCAGCCAAAGAGGAAGGTATCCCCTTCAACTGGCTGGAAGCCGGTGGCGGCTCGGATGCCAACTTCACCGCCGCCGCGGGTGTGCCGTCGCTGGATGGCTTCGGTCCCATGGGGGGCGGCTTCCACTCGGAGGCGGAATTCCTGATGCTGGAGAGCATCGAGCCGCGCATCCGCCTGCTGCAGCGGGTGCTGGGCAAGCTGGCGAAATAAGCCGGTTTATCCCTTGTTCGGGTCGCCATGGCCTGCTCAAAACTGGTTCGCTCAAACTCAAACGGGAGGCTGTTGCCTCCCGTTTTTTTATCTCGATTTTTCGCGCGCTGAGTGAGCGGGCCAGATGGCTTGCGGCAGTTACCCCTTCGGCTCGGCCAGATAGGCCAGATGCTCCTGTCGCGCCACCAGCCAGCCATCGAGGCACAGCGGGGCGGCAAAGCCCGGGCCGTCAGTCACCATGGTGTGGTACTCCCCTTGCTCGCCGCAGGCATCGAAGCCCTCGCGCTCGGCCAGTTGCTGTAACTCGGCGAGGGTGGCGGCATCAAGGGTGCGTCCAGTCCACTCGGGAGCCAGCACCCGGGTATCGACGCAGGAGAGGTGGGCGACGATGCCACGCGCCAGCATATCCGCCAGCAAGGCTTGACGAGATTGCTGCCAGAGCGGGGTATGGACGGTGAGGCCCAGCGGCTGGCAGCGTTCGCGGATCCAGTTAGGCGCACCGCCCACGCTGTCGATATCGCCGGTAACTACGCCATCGAGTTGCCACTCCTCCTTGAGCCGTGCCAGTTCCCGCTCATAACCGAGATCGAACGGCGCTTCTATGGTGACCAGCAGATGGGGCAGCTCGAGGGCTTCCGCCTGAAGACGCACCAGCGGCAAAGGATGAGCGAGAAATCGGGGCTCTGGCGGCGCAAAGGTGGCCAGTGCCACCACCTGATGGCCCGCTTGGCGGGCATGACAGAGGGCCAGCATGGCATCTTTGCCACCGCTCCAGAGCAGGATGACGCGAGACATGGATGAGATTCCGGTGGTGAACGAGGGGGCATGCTACCCAGCGGCGGGGGCAGAGGTAAAGGTATTGTGTCCGGAAATGGCGGCGGGAAAATGGTTGGGGTCACAGAGCGGGAAAAAAGCAGGCCCCCGAAGCGGGGGCCTGTCTGGCAATGTGTTAAACGCGACTGCGATTAGAGCAGGATGCTGGTGAGGATAAAGCCCAGCGAGCAGGAGGTCACCACCCCGATCAGCCCCGGAATGATGAAGCTGTGGTTGATGATGAACTTGCCGATGCGGGTGGTGCCGGAGCGGTCGAAACCGATACAGGCCAGATCGCTCGGGTAGGTCGGCAGCACGAAGTAGCCGTAGCTCGCCGGCAGGAAGGCGATCAGCAGCTTGGGTTCGACACCCAGCGCCAGACCCATGGGGGCGATGGCGGTGAGGGCGGCGGCCTGGCTGTTTACCAGCTTGGAGATGAGGAACAGCACCAGGGCGTAGGTCCAGGGCTGGGCTTGTACCACATGGGCCAGGGTCTCTTTGAGCAGGGGCATATGAGCCTGGAAGAAGGTCTCACTCATCCATGCCACCCCGAATACGGAGAAGATGGCGACCATGCCTGCCTTGAAGACGGCACCATTGGCGATCTCGCCCGGCTTGACCTTGCAGCGCATCAGGATGATGGCACCGGCGATCAGCATCATCATCTGGATCACCAGGTTCATGGAGAGCGGGCCAGTTTTGTCCTTGATGGTGAACACCGGACGCAGACCTTCGTTGGCACCGAGCAATACCACGGCAGCGATGGCGGCGAAGAAGATCCAGGTAGACCAGTAGGCCTCTTTCGGGAACTTGGTGTTGAGCAGGGTTTCACCACCGCCGTAGATGAAGGCACGCTGCTCCGGGTCTTTGATCTTGGCCTGGAACTCTTCGTCCTTGTCCAGATCCTTGCCGCGACGCAGGCTCCACAGGGCCGCCACGATGACACCGGTCAGGGAGGAGGGGATGGCGATCATCAGGATGTCGAGCAGGCCGTAAGCCTGACCGATACCGTGACCGGCCGCCAGAATGGAGACCATGGAGACCACAGCAACGGAGACCGGGGAGGCGCAGATGGCCATCTGGGAGGCAACGGAGGCGACAGCCATCGGGCGCTCGGGACGGATGTTCTTTTGCAGCGCGATGTCAGCGATGATGGGGAACATGGTGTAGACCACGTGGCCGGTACCGCACAGGAAGGTGAGGGTCCAGGTGGTGAGCGGCGCCAGGATAGTGATGTATTGCGGGTGACGGCGCAGCAGACGCTCGGCCACTTGCATCATCAGGTTAAGGCCACCGGCAGTCTGCAGGGTGGCGGCACAGCCGATCACCGCCAGAATGGTCAGCATTACCTGAACAGGCGGTTCGCCCGGCACTAGGCCGAAGACGAAGGTCAGCAGGAAGAGACCGATACCACTGATGAGACCGAGTCCCATGCCCCCAAAGCGGGTACCCAGCAGCAAGCAGCCGAGTACCACTAAAAATTCCATCAAGATCATTCCGTTACCTCGTGTGATTCAACCCATATTGCCGCGGGTAGCCTGAACCATGAATTGTCATTGTCTGTTTTATTTAGCCCGAAAGGGTTAGTTGCTATTCTGCTCCCCTGAAAAAGTGAAAAAATTGAGTTACTTCAATAACTCGATGAATTTTTGATTAAACCACTTAAAAACCACGTACTAACAAAAACATCATTTTTGTCACCAAGTGGTATCACTCGGGGCCAGCCCATCAGAGTGCAACCAGAGGCGTTGTGATGGGGAATGCGTTGGTAAGGAAGTTGTGGAAAAAGGCCCGGGTCAGGGGAGAAGAGGCTGTAAAAACACGGGTTAAAGATATCTTTTTTGACAAATGGGGTGTTCTGCGACTCTGCTCATCGGGGGGGCGGGTGCTGATAGCAGATAGCGACGCTGATACTGTTCGCTCAGCTGCTTGATATCGAGTCTGGCTAGCGCATTGTTCACTCGCTGTTGCAGTTGCTGTTGATCGGGACGGAACATGATGTGCAGGCTCTTGTACCCGAGGATCTTCGGGTTGAACTGCAGCTGTTCGGGGTGGAGTTTGTCATCGTGATAGGTGAGCCAGTAGAAAACATCCCGGTCGATCACGGCCAGATCGAGCCGGTCGCGCTGCAATTTTCGCAGGTTGAGGTGATCGTCGTCCACGGCAAAGGTGTTGAGGCGCTTGCTGGCCATCAGGGCATCAAATTCACGGGTATTGATATAACCTGCGACGACCCCAATCCGGTAGGAAGCGAGATCTTCGAGTCGCTGCCAGTGGATAGGGGGGCCGGCTTGCTGCGCCATGCCCAGCACACTACTGCCCACGCTGGTGGAAATATGCCACCGTTTATCCAGATCATCGGCGAAGTATTTGGGGAAGTAGCCGCTGTAGTGCTGGGCGGGATCGGATGCCAGCAACATGGCTCGATGCCAGGGGTAGAAGTCAAACTGAACCTCCAGCCCCGCTTCGGCAAATGCACGCTTGACGATATGGCCGGTAAGGCCACCATCAGGGAGATGCTGGCTGGTATAGGGGGGCCACTCCAGGGTGGTCAGGTGCACGGGTTCTGCCCGCAATTGCAGGGGGAGCCAGAGCAGCAAGAGTGTCAGAAGCCGACGATATCCCATGAACGACCCATTCCTTGTGTCGATTGGTTCTGAGTATTACCCATAACGGGGGTAATAAAAAAGCCGACCCTGAGGACGGCTTTTGCAATGTAGTGGCAATATGCCGCTGATCAGAACTCGGCGGTACGCGGAGTTCGCGGGAACGGGATCACGTCGCGGACGTTGCCCATACCGGTCACGTAAACCACCAGACGCTCGAAGCCCAGACCGAAGCCGGAGTGCGGGACTGTGCCGTAGCGGCGCAGATCGCGATACCACCAGTAATCTTCCTGCTTCAGGCCCATCTCGGCCAGGCGGGCATCCAGTACCTCCAGACGCTCTTCACGCTGGGAGCCACCGATGATCTCGCCGATGCCCGGTGCCAGTACGTCCATCGCGGCAACGGTCTTGCCGTCGTCGTTGAGGCGCATGTAGAAGGCCTTGATATCTTTCGGATAGTTCTTCACCACCACCGGAGACTTGAAGTGCTCCTCGGCCAGATAGCGTTCGTGCTCGGAGGAGAGATCGATGCCCCAGGAGACCGGGAACTCGAACTTCTTGCCGCAGTTTTTCAGCACTTCGATGGCATCTGTGTAATCAATCTGGGCGAAGTCGGAGGCGACGAAACGCTCCAGACGGCCGATGGCATCCTTGTCTACGTGCTGGGCAAAGAACTCCAGATCGTCGCGACGTTCGGTCAGGACGGCGTTGAAGACATACTTCAGCATGGCTTCGGCCAGGGCGGCGTTATCTTCCAGATTGTTGAAGGCCACTTCCGGCTCAACCATCCAGAACTCGGCCAGGTGACGGCTGGTGTTGGAGTTTTCAGCGCGGAAGGTCGGCCCGAAGGTATAGACCTTGGAGAGGGCGCAGGCATAGGTTTCGGCGTTCAGCTGGCCGGATACGGTCAGGAAGGCCTCTTTGCCGAAGAAATCTTCGTTGTAGTCCACCTTGCCGGCGTCGGTACGCGGCAGGTTTTCCAGATCCAGGGTAGAGACACGGAACATCTCGCCGGCCCCTTCGGTATCAGAGGCGGTGATGAGCGGGGTCGCAACCCAGACAAAGCCCTCTTCGTGGAAGAAGCGGTGGATAGCTTGCGCCAGGCAGTGGCGAACCCGGGTCACGGCACCCACGATGTTGGTGCGCGGGCGCAGGTGAGCCTGTTCACGCAGGTACTCGATGCTGTGGCGCTTGGCGGCCATCGGGTAGGTATCGGGATCTTCGACCCAGCCGACGACCTTCACATCGGTGGCCTGCAGTTCGAAAGCCTGGCCGCTGCCCTGGGATTCGGCGATGATGCCAGTCACTTCCACGGAGCAGGCGGTGGTCAGACGCAGCACTTCATTCTCGTAATTGGCCAGGGTATTGGGGACGACGGCCTGTACCGGATGGAAACAGGAGCCATCGGAAATGGCCAAAAATGAGATCCCCGCCTTGGAATCACGGCGAGTCCGGATCCACCCTCGTACAGTCAGGGTGGTGCCAACCGCATATTTACCGGTCAGCACATCAACTACGGATGCGTGCGTCATCGAAATATTGTCTCCAGCTTGTTCTTGCAGCGCTATTTGCAACACTAGGGAGTCTGGCCCGGGCACAGATGGCCCACCATGGCAGACTAAGCCGTCAATCTTACCCGCGCGGGTTTGATAAACAAGCAAAAATGTCGGACTCTGGTGGGGTTTTCAGCATGGTTCACCCAAGCAGGGTTCCCTCGGGACAGGAGATGCGAGTGAAAGAGCGGCGACAAGGGCCGGATTGGCTGACACGACTGTTGCGAGCAATGGTGCTGATCTGCTGGTGCGGTTTTATCGTGCTGCTTGCGCTCTATCACTATGCTAGGCCGGAGATTGCATATGGTTTTCTGGTTTACGGCGGCATCAAGGTACGCGATTACTGGGATCCCGCACTCACTCCCTGGTTGGTGCATGGCCTGTGGGGTTGCAGCTTGCTGACCCTGGCTGTACTGCTGCTGGAGCGGCGGCGCAGTCGGCGCAGGGATGATGCCTATCACGTCAATCTGGCGATCCTGCTGCTGATCCTTATTGCTTGTCTGCTGTTCTATTACACCGGTTAGCCGATGCCGGGCGGTGTGGTCCGCTATTCGCCAGGGCGAGCTCCCGGCTTGCCGCCGAGCGGTCGCTTGCCGAGCTGGCGCTCCACACTGTCGAGCATCTGGTTGTAGGCCACCGCCACCCGGCCAATCTCGTCGCCGTCATCCCCCTCCAGCCGGTGGCCGAAGTCGTGCAAGTCGGTGGCCTCTTCCATGGAGCGGGTCAACTGGTTGAGGGGGCGCACGATCCAGGTGCGGATGACCCAGAGGGTCAGCAGCAGTCCCATCCCGAAGATGCCGGTGAGGATCAGCGCCGAGGTGAGGATATTCTGCTCGACCCGGGTAAACAGCGAATCGAGGGAGTAGTCAAAGCGCACCGCACCGAGCACAGTGTTCTCCGGCACCAGATGACAGCTGGTGCAGTCGGTGCCGCGAAAATCCTTCTTGGCTAGTAGCGGTCGGGTCACTACCAGACGGCTGTGCATGCCGTTGTGCACCACCTCCAGACTCCCTTTGCCCGCCAGAGCCAGCTCATCAAACTCATCTTTTACCTGCTCTGTCTCCCGTCCAGGCCCGAACTGTTTGCTCACCGCGTCGCCACGGACGATGCGGGCATCCTCCACATGGGCGTGGTCGAGAAACTTGCCGCGCAGGGTATCGCGGGCATCCATCTTGCCGGTCAGCATCAGCATGTTGAGGCCGTCGAAATAGGCTTCGGTCTGCTCGCGGCTCTGCTCCTTGATGAGGGTCAGGATGAGATCGCGCTCGCGCACCGCCTGATAGGCTGCGGAGAAGACCAGTACCATGGAGAAGATGAAGAGCAGGAAAAAGTTGATTTTGGCAGCAATGGAGAGGCGCATGAGCAGTCTTTCTTGATGGTAAAACCGCAGCAGTTTACCCCTCTTGGGGCCTCAGGTCTGGTGTTTTGCTCACATTACGGCAAGTGAAAGCGCACTGAAGTGGATAAAGTTGCCCTCTTTATATATCAAATGCGGGTAGTCAAACGGGCGGCTGCGATGGCCGCCCGCTGCATGCATTAAAACTCGCCCTCGGTGATGGCCTGACGGATGGCGCCGGTCAATACCCGCAACTCTTCAGGGGTGATGACGAAGGGGGGCATCAGGTAGACCAGCTTGCCAAAGGGGCGGATCCAGGCGCCCAGTTCGACAAACTTGCGCTGGATGCGCGCTACATCCACCCGCTCTTTCATCTCCACCACCCCGATGGCGCCGAGCACCCGCACATCCGCGACCGCCGGGTGCAGGGTCAGCTCTACCAGTTCGGTACGCAGCTGATGCTCGATGGCGCGCACCCGCTCCTGCCAAGGTGAGGCCAGCAGCAACTCGATGGAGGCGTTGGCCACCGCGCAGGCGAGCGGGTTGCCCATAAAAGTGGGGCCGTGCATAAAGACCCCCGCCTTGCCGTCACAGATGGTATGGGCGACATGCTCGGTGGTCAGGGTCGCCGAGAGGGTGAGGTAGCCGCCGGTGAGCGCCTTGCCCAGACACATGATGTCGGGGCAGATCCCCGCCCAGTCGCATGCAAACAGCTGGCCGGTGCGGCCAAAGCCGGTGGCAATCTCGTCAGCAATCAGCAGCACGCCGAATTCGTCGCACAGGGCGCGTACCCACTGCAGGTAGCGGGGGTGATAGAAGCGCATGCCGCCAGCGCCCTGCACTATGGGCTCAAGCACGATGGCGGCGATTTCTTCGTGATGATCCGCCATGAGCGTCGCCAGCTCCACCACGCACTGCTCGTCCCACTCGGCGTGGAAGCGGCAGCTGGGTGCTTCGACAAAATAGTGTTCCGGCAGGAATCCTTTGTAGAGCTCGTGCATGCCGCCATCGGGATCGCAGACGCTCATGGCGCCAAAGGTGTCGCCGTGATAGCCGCTGCGCAGGGCGACAAATTTGGCTCTGGGCGTCCCCTTGGCGTGCCAGTATTGCTGCGCCATCTTGAGCGCCACTTCCACTGCCACCGAGCCGGAATCGGCCAGAAAGACCCGATCAAGCCCCTTTGGAGTGATCTCCACCAGCTTGCGGCAGAGCTCGACCGCCGGAGCGTGGGTGAGGCCGCCAAACATCACGTGGGACATCTTGCCGAGCTGGGCGGTGGCGGCGGCGTCCAACTCCGGCACCTGATAGCCGTGCACGCAAGCCCACCAAGAGCTCATGCCATCCACCAGTTCACGGCCGTCGCTGAGGGTGATCTTCACCCCTTTGGCGCTGACCACTTCATAGCAGGGCAGGGGGTGAGTGAGGGAGGTATAGGGGTGCCAGATGTGGTGCAGGTCGAATTCTTGATTGGTCATTTGTTGTTCTGTTGTCAATTTGTTTGATCTGGTCGGTGTTGACAGTCTACGCGTGCTCTCTACACTAGCCAACAATTTCAGCCACTTGGCACTGCGCATAACCCTGAGCGCGCAGGCCCGGCGGCGGGTTTTGTGGCCGTCCATCCCAAGATGGCGGGCGCAGGATCCCACTAATAACAACCGGAAGCCATGTATGAATGCTCTCACCGCGGGCGGTCACGCCCTTCGTCATGACTGGACTCTCGCCGAGGTTCAGGCCCTGTTTGCCCTGCCATTCAACGATCTGCTGTTTCAGGCCCAGACCGTCCACCGCGCCCACTTTGACCCGAACGAAGTGCAGGTGAGCACTTTGCTCTCCATCAAGACCGGCGCCTGCCCGGAAGATTGCAAATACTGCCCCCAGAGCGCCCGTTACCACACCGGTCTTGAGGCCGAGCGGCTGATGGAGGTGGAGAAGGTGCTGGAGCGGGCCCGCGAAGCCAAGGCCAACGGCTCGTCACGCTTTTGCATGGGGGCCGCCTGGCGCAACCCCAAAGAGAAGGACATGCCCTACATCATCCGGATGATCGAGGAGGTGCGCGGGCTGGGGATGGAGACCTGCATGACGCTCGGGATGCTCACCGCCGATCAGGCGGCGCGTCTGGGGGCCGCGGGGCTCGATTACTACAACCACAACCTCGATACCTCGCCCGAGTTTTACGGCGAGATCATCTCTACCCGCACCTATCAGGATCGACTCGATACCCTGGAGCATGTGCGCGGTGCCGGGATGAAGGTGTGCTCCGGCGGTATCGTCGGCATGGGCGAGCAGGCCAAAGACCGTGCGGGCCTCTTGATGGCGCTCGCCAACCTGCCGCGGCACCCGGAGAGTGTGCCCATCAACATGCTGGTCAAGGTGAAGGGAACGCCGCTGGAGGATCAGGAGAACCTCGATCCGTTCGAATTTATCCGCACCATCGCCGTGGCACGGATCATGATGCCCGCCTCCCATGTGCGCCTCTCAGCCGGGCGGGAGAAGATGAATGAGCAGATGCAGGCCATGTGTTTTATGGCCGGGGCCAACTCCATTTTCTATGGCTGCAAGTTGCTGACCACCCCCAACCCGGACGAAAACAGCGATATGCAGCTGTTCAAGCGGCTCGGCATTCGCCCTGCCCAGCGGGCCCAGAAGCCGGATCAGGTTCAAGAAGAGGAACTGCTGGCCGAGGTGAGTCGCCAGAGCGAGCCTGCCGAGATGTTTTATGACGCCACCCGCCCCCGTGCAGGGGCTGCGCGGTCATGAACGGCCCTGCAGTAACGGGCCCCTTTGTGCTGGGCACGGCTCTGGTCGAGCGCGAGCAGGCCGGCCTGCTCCGCAACCGCATCGCGACCGACGGGGCGAGTGGCGGGCGGCTCAGGGTTGCGGGGCGCGACTACCTCAACTTTTCCGCCAACGACTATCTGGGACTGGCGGATCACGGCGCCATCAAGGCCGCCTTCAACGCGGGGATTGAACGTTATGGCACGGGCTCCGGCGCCTCGCCGCTGGTGACCGGTTACAGTCATGCCCACCAAGAGCTTGAGAAGACCCTGGCCGAGTGGCTCGGGGTGGAGGCGGTGCTGCTCTTCAACTGCGGTTTTTCCGCCAATCAGGCGGTGCTCAAAGCCCTGCTCGGCAAGGATCATCTGCTGTGGCAGGACAAACTCAACCACGCCTCCCTGCAGGAGATGGGCAGCCAGCTCCCCTGCAAGATGAAGCGCTTTGCCCACAACGACATGGCGGCCCTTGAACGGCAGCTTGAGCCAAATCGCGGACTGATTGTCTCGGAAGGGGTGTTCAGCATGGACGGGGATCAGGGCCCTTGGCGCGAGCTCGCAACCCTCGCCGCCCAAAGCGGCAACTGGTTGATGATCGACGATGCCCATGGTCTTGGTGTGCTGGGATCCGAGGGGCGCGGCACCCTGGCGGCACAAGGGGTTCAACCTGCCAGCGTACACATCCAGATGGGCACTTTTGGCAAGTCGCTTGGCGTCGCCGGTGCCTTTGTCGGCGGCAGTCGCGAGCTGGTGGAGTATCTGGTCAACTTTGCCCGCCACTATGTCTACAGCACCCATATGCCCGCCGCGCAGGCTTGCGCGGTCAGCAAGAGCATCGAACTGGTGCGCGCGGCTGATGAGTCCCGCGCCCATCTTGGCCAGCTGATCGCTCGCTTCCGGCAAGGGGCAGAGGCGTTGGGTTGGCAGCTTGGCGCGAGCGATACCCCGATCCAGCCGCTGCTGGTGGGGGAGAGCAGCACCGCTCTGCAACTGGCTGAACGGCTGCGGGAGCGCGGCGTCTGGGTGAGCGCCATCCGCCCGCCCACTGTGCCGGTCGGTACGGCCCGGCTGCGCATCACCCTGAGTGCGGCTCACCGCGAGCAGGATGTGGATCGCCTGCTCGATGCCTTGGGGGTCAGCCCTGCAGTTACAACGCTTGGGGAGGCTCACTATGGCTGAGCGTTTTCAAACGGTCGACAAGGCGCAGCTTGCTCGCCGTTTCGGCGCCGCCGCTCGTCATTACGATGCCCACGCCCGCTTTCAGCAGGAGGTGGGTCAGGCGCTGCTGGAATGGATGCCAGACAGGCTGGTTGGCACTGATCTGACGGTGAGCGGGCTGGATCTGGGCTGCGGCACCGGCTTTTTCTTGCCCCAACTGGCGAACCGTTGTCACCAGCTGGTGGGGCTTGATCTCGCCCCCGGCATGCTGGCGCAGGCCGCCTTGCGTGGCAGCGGTGCTCGCCTGCTCTGCGGCGATGCGGAGCTGCTTCCTTTCGCCGATAACTCGTTCGACTGGGTTTTCTCCAGTCTGGCGTTGCAGTGGTGCGAGCGTCCGGCCCAGGCTTTTGGCGAGCTGCTTCGGGTGGTCAAACCGGGCGGCCAGATCTTTTTCTCGACCCTGCTCGATGAGTCGCTCTGGCAGTTGCGAGCCGCCTGGCAGCAGCTTGATGGTCGCGCCCATGTCAATCGCTTCCTCAGCCTGCCACAATTGGAGCAGGCGCTGGCTAGCGCCGGGGTATCTGCTCCCGAGCTGCGTTGTATCACCTGGGATCTCGCCTATCTTGAATTGCCGCAGTTGTTGCGCGATCTCAAGGGGATTGGGGCCAATCAGATCAACGACAATCAAGGGGGCGCCGCCCCAGCCGGTCTGAGCGGTCGCGCCAGATTGCAGCAGCTGGCTCAGGCATATGAAGCATTTCGCCAGCCCGATGGCAGGTTGGTCGCCAGTTATCGGGTGTGTCTCGGTCGCCTCAGCAAGCCTCGCTGAGCGCCGGGAATTGCAGTGTGTGCAGGGCAGTGAGCCACTCCCTGCCAAGGAGAGAACCATATGAAATCATTCTTTATCACCGGCACAGATACCGATGCGGGCAAGACGCTGGTGGCACGCACTCTGCTGCGCGAATTCAGCGCACAGGGGATCCGCTGTGCCGGCTACAAGCCTATCTCGGCAGGGTGTGCCCGAACACCCGATGGATTGCGCAACCTCGACGCTGTTCTGTTGCAGGAGGCGGCGAGTGTTCAGCTGCCTTATGAGGTGGTCAATCCCTTTGCCTATGAGCCGCCGATTGCGCCCCATATCGCTGCCAGCGAGGCGCGCCAGCCCATTACCATGCAGGGGCTGAGCGAGGGGCTGCGCAAGATTGAACAGGCAGGGGCCGAGCTTGCAGTAGTGGAAGGGGCGGGGGGCTGGTATCTGCCGCTGGATCGCAAGCATCTGCTGTCGGATTGGGTGAAGCAGGAGAACATGCCGGTGATTTTGGTGGTGGGGGCCAAACTGGGCTGTCTCAACCATGCACTGCTCACCTTTGCTGCCATTCGCAACGATCGGTTGCCAGTGGCGGGATGGGTTATTAATCGCCTTCACAGTGCCATGAGCCACTATCAGGAAAATCTGGACACCCTGAGGGGGATGTTACCGGCCCCGTTTCTGGGGGAAATCCCCTTTATAAACAATCCATTTGAGGCTGATTTGCAGGGGCGGCTTGATATCTCTCCGCTCTTGTGACGTCACATTCAGCGAACATTCATCGAGTCTCCCTAAAATTCATCCATAACATGGAGATAGGGAGGTCGAGTGATCTATCTCCGTGTCTTTAATTCTCACAAGGAGTCTATATGAAGCGAATTATGCTATTCCTGGTGACCAACCTGGCCGTCATGCTGGTGCTGGGGGTGGTACTCAATATCCTGTTCTCGGTTCTGGGGATCAACAAGTCCAGCATTTCCGGGCTGTTGATGTTCTGTGCCGTGTTCGGTTTTGGGGGTTCCTTTATCTCCTTGCTGATGTCCAAGTGGATGGCCAAGCGCAGCTATGGCGTCCAGGTCATCGAGCAACCTCGTAACGAGACCGAGCACTGGCTGGTGAGCACTGTTGCCCGTCAGGCCCGCGAAGCGGGTATCAAGATGCCGGAAGTGGGGATCTACGACTCTCCCGAGATGAACGCCTTTGCGACCGGCGCCCGCCGAGATGATTCGCTGGTGGCGGTCTCCTCCGGCCTGCTCTACAGCATGAGCCGTGACGAGGCGGAAGCGGTACTGGCCCACGAGGTGAGCCACGTTGCCAACGGCGACATGGTGACCCTGACCCTGATCCAGGGGGTGGTGAACACCTTCGTGATGTTCTTCGCCCGCATCGTGGCTGGCGTCATCAGCAACTTCTTCAGTTCCAACAACGAGGAAGAGAGCAGCAGCACCGGTGGTTTTGCCTACATGATCACCGTGTTTGTGCTGGAGATGTTGTTCGGCATTCTGGCCTCCATCATCGTCATGTGGTTCAGCCGTCAGCGCGAGTTCCGTGCCGATGCCGGTGCCGCCAAGCTGGCCGGTCGCGACAAGATGATTGCCGCCCTTGAGCGCCTCTCCCGCGGTGCCGAGCCGCAGCTGGAAGGCTCCATGATGGCCTTTGGCATCAACGGCAAGCGCTCCATGAGCGAACTGTTCATGAGCCACCCGCCCATCGAGCAGCGTATCGCCGCCCTGCGTGGTTGATAGATACTGAATGACAGGGGATAACCCCGAATAAAAAACGGCTGCCTTGGGGCAGCCGTTTTGTTTTGCAGCCTTCTTTAAAGCTTGAAGTGCCCCATCTCCTGGCGCAGCACCCGTGACAGCTGCTTGAGCTTGGCTGCCTCTTGGGACACGTGGCGGGCTGCGTCCCCCGATTGTTCCGAGAGGGAGGTGATGTTGCCGACGGTAGAGACCACCTCGTTGGCGGCGGTGGACTGCTCGCGCAGGGTGTGGCTGATCTCTCCCATCAGACCGGTGAGATTGGAGGCGTGGCTCTGGATGCTGGCGATTGCCTGCCCGGTCTGGTTGGCCAGTGTGACCCCGCGGGAGACGTTGTTGACCGTGTTCTCCATGCTGCGGATAGAGGCATCCGCCCCGCTCTGGATCTTGCTGATCATCCCGGTGATCTGCTGGGTCGAGGCCGCCGAGCGGCTGGCCAGATTGCGTACTTCGTCGGCAACCACCGCAAAGCCACGTCCCTGCTCACCGGCCCGCGCCGCCTCGATAGCCGCGTTGAGGGCCAGCAGGTTGGTCTGATCGGCGATGCCGCGGATCACGCCGATGATCTCCGAGATCTGCTGGGTATGGCTGTTGAGTTCTGCGATGGTGCTGGCTGCATCCCCCACAGTGGTGGAGATATTCTCGATGCTGCCAAGCGTCTCCTTGATGACCCCGGAGCCCTCCTCCAGCGTGTCGGCTGAGACCTTGCTGAGCTCGTCTGCATGGCTGGCATTGTCGGAGAGGTGGCTGATGCTCACCACCAGCTCTTCGATGGCGGCGGCCATGGTCTGGGTACTGGTTTGCTGATCGGTGGCGAACTGGGCGGTCTGCTCCGCTATCTGGGCGATGCTGTCGGCCGAATTGGACAACTCCTCGGTGGAGTGGGATACCTTGCCGATGATCCCCTTGAGGGTGCTCTGTGTGGTGCCAAGCAGGCCGATCAGACTCTCTTTCGAGCCTTGGGGCACCTTGATGGGGCGGGAGAAATCCCCTTCCGCCAGCAGATGGAGATCGGTCTTGAGCTGTTCGACCGAGGTGCCCACCAGATCGAGCAGGGAGCGATATGTGCGCCAGAGGAAGAACATCAATACCAGACCGAGGGCGATAAAGAGATAGCGCAGCATGTCGGTATTGGTGGTGGCACTCTCGACCGCCTCCTGGTTGCGCCCCTCCATCATCACGTAGAAATCGTCGATGGGTGACATGATGCGACCCTTGTTCTGGTGATAGGCCTTGTCATGCATCATGGCGATGGCCTTCTGCTGGTTGGCGGCCAGATCACCGTCCGTCTGCTGCACCAGTTTGAAGGCAGCCACCTCGGTGTTGACCAGTGCATCCGAGTTGTTCTTGGCCTCGTTGAGCTTGGCGAGTTCAGCATCGGTGAAACCGGCATCCTTCATCAGATCGATCAGGCCGCGGCGAACATTGCTGTCGGGGCGAGGATTCTGGCCGTTGGCCGCGACAAAATCCCAATAGATACGGTTGTAGCCATCCGGTCTCGGCTGTTCGCCGTTGCGAATGGCCAGGATCCGCATGTACTGCTGCTCGTAGGCTGGATCCTTGGTGATGACGTAGGTGCGACCGAGTCGGGTCAGGTCATCGGAGGATTGGCGCAGCTCGTCGGCCAGCAGGTAGGAGAGATATTGTTGTCGATAACTCTCTTCCAGTTGTTTACCCGCCCAGCTGTAGGCGAAAAACACCAGTGACAGCAGGATCAGGGTGATGACGGAGAGCAAGAGGTTGAGTTGAAAGGCGGGTTTGTTCTGTTCCATGGTTTGAGCGTCCTTATTCTCACCGGGTAACCCCCTTGGTCAGACGGCAAAGGCCGCTACGTCGGAGGGGTTTTGTTGTTATTGCTGTGAGTATAGAAGTCATCGTCGGCATGGTTGCGCAGGCGGGGCGATAAAGAGACGAGAATGGAGGAACCGCGGGTCGACAGGGGGAAAAGGTCGGCCAGGATCGGGGCCCAGCCAGCCTTTTCGTGGCTCGATCACCTTATTTGATGACGATGTCTGTGAGCGGTACGGCGCAGCAGGTGAGGATTTTGCCCTCTGCCCGCTCGGCGGCACTGATGGCGGGGGCGTCGGGGTGATCCACCTCGCCCGAGATCAGCGTCTGTTTGCAACTGCCGCAGATCCCGGCGCGGCAGCTCCAGGGCAGCTCTACGCCTTGCTTGTTGGCCTGATCCAGCACAGTGCCCTGATTGTTGCCGGTAAAGGCTTGGGCGCCGATACGCAGTTGTACCGCCTGATGGGGGCGGGCCACCGAGAGAATGGCGCCGCCAAAACTCTCCTGTTTGATCCGTGCGGCCGGAACGCCGAGGGCCGCAACTTTCGACGCCGCGTCGGCCATAAAACCGTGGGGGCCGCAGATAAAGACCTCTTTTTCGGCCAACCCTTTGACCAGTTGCAGATGCTCATCATTGAGTCGCCCTTGCAGCCCCTGCCAGTGATTGTCCGGCTGGCTCAGGATAATGGTGAGGGTCATCCCCTGCTGTGCCATGGCATGCAGTTCGCTGGCGGCGGGAATGTCCGCTTCGCTGCGGCACAGGTGCATAAAGTGAACCTCTTCCAGCTCCCCGCGTAGCGCCAGTGTGCGGGCTATCGCCAGCATGGGGGTGACGCCGGAGCCTGCGGAGAGCAACAGGAGGTTGCGCTCGGACCCTAAGTGAAACTCGCCAGCGGGGTTGGCGGCCAGCAGCCGATCACCCACCTGCAACTGCTGGTGCAGCCAGTGGGAGATGCGGCCACCCTCCACCTTCTTGACGCTGATGCTGTAACGCTCCGGGTGATCCGGTGTGGAGCTCAGGGTATAGCGCCGCTGGATCCGTTCATTTTTGATATCGAGACTGATGGGCAGATGCTGGCCCGGCAGGTAGTCGGGCAGGGGCTCGCCATCGGCGGCTTCGAACCAGAAGGTCTCCAGATCCCGCGCCAGCGGTTCGCGGGCCACGCAAATCAGCTCGCGCTTCTTCGGCGCGGCGGCGGGATAGACCACCGGACGGGTGCGCTCCAGCACCTCGATCTCGCTGCCTGCCTCAATCCAGCCTTCGTTCAGCGCCACCAGATTCTGGCCGAAGTAGACCTCGCCATCCTCGCCACGGCGGTAGCGGGTGAGGGTGGCCAGCGGTTCTTTCAGGGCGTTGAAACGATCGGTGCCCGCTTCCACCGTGGTCATGATGCAGCGGCTGCAGGGCTTGACCACCTTGAATTCCACCTCGCCGATGCGGATACGCACCCAACTGTCCTCCTCGAAGGGCTGGGTGTTGCTTGCCACCAGATTGGTGCGGAACTGGCTCATCTGGTGCAGGGCATCGGAGCGCAGATTGAGATCCTCAAGGGAAGCCTGGCTTATCAGCAGCAGCGGATAACCGTCGGCAAAGCTGACCCGGGTGCCGGTCTTTTCACGAAAGCGATCAGAGGTTTCACCCAGCCAGAGCAGTTGCACCGTTTCCCCTGCCACCCGGCTCAGCCATCCATCGGCTTTGGGGTCGGTGTACAGGGCGGTGAAGCGGTCGCTCCAGACTCCGGTAGCTTGCGGGGCGCGGCTGAAGTCGACCTCTTGCAGGGTGAGCGGTTCAAAGCCCGGATAGCGCAGTTGCAAGCCCCCTTCGATGGGGGTGGCCACGATCTGTTGCAGTTGGGGATGGGTTCGGGCGGTGATAAAGGTGCCGTCCGGTTTGACCACCATGTAGCGGCGATCCCCTGCCAGTCCCTCTTCGGTCACCCGGGCGCGAGCCAGCGGCATACCTGCAGTCGATTTGATGGGGTAGAGGTGAATGCTGTCTAGCCTGGGCATCTTCATATCCTTGTGGCGCGGCGAGATCGCCTGGAAAAAGGGGAACATAACGGTTCCCCGGCGATCCGGCAATCCTTTCAAGGGGGCGGTCTATAGTTGGGAAAACAGAACAAGAGGGCATCGGGATGAAAATAAGCTGGTTGCTGGCGGGGAGCCTTTTTTGCCAAGGGCTCTGGGCGCAGGAGCTGACCCTGACCACGGGAGAGTATCCCCCTTACTGCTCCGAGACGCTGAAATATCAGGGGCTAATCCCTCATGTGGTGAGCGAGGCATTCAAGAGTGAGGGGGTGAGCGTCAAGTTCCAGTTTCTGCCCTGGAAACGGGCCTTTCGCTTGTCGGAGGAGGGCGTAGTGGATGGCACAGTCCACTGGTATGAGTCGAGCGAGCGGCGCAAAACCCATCTCTACAGCGATCCCATCCTGAGCGAGACCTACGTCTGGTTCTATCTCAAGTCCGATCCGCTGGAATGGCGTGGCTATCAGGATCTGGCGGATCGCAAGCTGGCTGCGGTCAGTGGCTATACCTACAATGCAGATTTTTTTGCAGCCATCGCGCAGGTGCCGCTGCAGGTGCAGTTCGTCACCCGGCTGCGCCAGAGCTTTGATCTGCTGCTCTCCGGCCGCGCCGACCTGACCCTAGAGAACATAGATGTCGGCTACTACTCCCTGCGTCAGTTCTACCCGGCCAGCACGGTCGATCTCTTTGCAACCCATTCAAAACCCGTGATGAAAGTTGAAGGTCATCTGTTGATCAGCCGCAAGCGCGCCAACGCTGAAGAGCTGATCAAAACCTTCAATCGGGGGCTCGCCAAACTGAAAGCCAGCGGTCAGCTGGAGAAGATGTTACTTGAGTCACGTTCTGGTCTCTATGAACCATAAAGTGCAACATTTTTTGATCCTGATTCGCTAATCAGTACAAAAAAGCGGCCATTATCGACTCAGTTCCCAGTTTCTAACGCTTTCGCTTCTTCCCCATCCGGCCACCGTCCGCCTCGGCTACACGGTATCAAGCGCCATCGGGTGGGGCCTGTCACACAAAAAGAAGAAAGCAATGTATGAGCAAACAACTGGACATGACCCCATTGCCGGATCTTTCCCTGAAAACGGGAACAGGCCCGGTGCGTACCCGGCTACCCGTCTGGCGGCCGGCCCTGCCACCCTGCAATCACGCCTGCCCGGCCGGAGAAAATATCCAGGCCTGGCTCTCTTTGGCGCAGGCCGGCCGTTTTGAGGCGGCCTGGCAGACCCTGATCGAAGAGAACCCTTTGCCCGCCATTCATGGCCGGGTCTGTTATCACCCCTGCGAGAGCGCCTGCAATCGCGGGCAGGTGGATGAATCCGTCTCCATCCATGCCATCGAGCGTTTCCTCGGCGACGAGGCGCTGGCCCGTGGCTGGCAGCCTGCGCCACCTGCCCCTGCCAGCGGCAAGAAGGTGCTGGTAATTGGCGCTGGCCCCTCCGGTCTCTCCTGCGCCTGGCACCTCAACCGGCTCGGCCATCAGGTGGAGATCCGCGAAGCGGGGCCGCTTGCTGGCGGCATGCTGCGTTTCGGTATTCCCGCCTACCGTTTGCCCCGCGATGTGCTGGATCGGGAGGTAGCCCGTATCGTGGCGGCCGGAGTGACGCTGACCCTCAACCACAAGGTGGAGGATGTGCTGCGCGAGCGCGACGAGGGGGGCTTTGACGCCGTCTTTATGGCCATCGGCGCCCATCTGGCCAAGCGGGTCGATATTCCGGCCCGGGAAGCGGGCAAGATCCTCGATGCGGTGAGTTTCCTAGAGCAGGCCAGTCTGGCCGAAGAGCAGGGCTTGCCGCCCCCCAAACTGGGACGGCGGGTAGCGATTTATGGGGGTGGCAATACCGCTATGGATGCGGCCCGTACCGCCCGCCGTTTGGGCGTTGAAGAGGCAATGATCATCTACCGCCGCGACCGGGACCATATGCCGGCCCACGCCTTTGAAGCCGACGAGGCCGAGGAGGAGGGGATCAAGATCAACTGGCTGCGCAGCATCCGCCAGCTCGATAGCACCAATATCGAAGTGGAGGTGATGGCGCTGGATGCCGAGGGCAAGCCGGTGCCCACCGGCAAGTTTGAAACCCTCGAAGCGGACTCCCTTATTCTGGCGCTGGGCCAAGAGGTGGACTTGAGCGTGCTGGAGAGTATTCCCGGCGTGCGGGTCAACAAGGAGGGGGTCGTACAGGTGGCGGGCAACCTGATGACGGATGTGCCGGGTCTGTTTGCGGGCGGTGACATGGTGCCCTCCGAGCGCACCGTCACCATCGCCACCGGCCACGGCAAGAAGGCGGCGCGCCATATGGATGCCTGGCTGCGCGGTCGCCACTACCACAAACCACTCTCCTACCCGCTGGTGGGGCCGGAGCAGTTGCAGCTCTGGTTCCAAACCCACGCCCCAGCCAGCAGTCAGCCGGTCAAACCGGCGTGGGCGCGGGATGATTTTGGCGAGATCATCGGCGGGCTGGATGAGGTGGCCGCCCGCTACGAGGCGGCGCGCTGCTACTCCTGCGGCAACTGCTTCGAGTGCGACGGCTGCTATGGCAGTTGCCCCGAGCAGGCCATCGCCAAGCTGGGGCCGGGCAAAGGCTATCAGGTGGATGCCGAGCGCTGCACCGGCTGCGGTGCCTGCCACGACCAGTGCCCTTGTCACGCCATCGAGCTGCGCCAACCGGAGGAGTCCTAATGAAACATGAACTGATCATGGTCGACGGCAACGAAGCCGCGGCTCGGGTGGCCTACCAGCTGAGTGAAGTGTGTGCCATCTACCCCATTACCCCGAGCTCGACCATGGCCGAACTGGCCGACGCCTGGGCGGCGGAGGGGCAGACCAACCTGTGGGGCAACATCCCCACAGTGGTGGAGATGCAGAGCGAAGGGGGGGCGGCCGGCACGGTACACGGCGCCCTGCAGGCGGGGGCGCTCGCCACCACCTTCACCGCCAGTCAGGGGCTGATGTTGATGCTGCCCAACATGTACAAGATCGCCGGTGAATTGACCGCGGCGGTGTTCCATGTGGCGGCCCGCTCGCTGGCGGCGCAGGGACTGTCGATTTTTGGCGACCATCAGGACGTGATGGCGGCGCGCAGCACCGGCTTTGCCATGCTTGCCTCCGGCTCGGTGCAGGAGGCGCAGGACCTGGCCTTGGTCGCCCATAGTGTCACCCTGCAGTGCCGGGTGCCCTTTATCCACTTCTTCGACGGGTTCCGTACCTCCCACGAGGTGAACAAGATCACCGCCCTGCATCGGGATGAAATTCGCGCCCTTATCGACAACGACTGGGTGCGCGCCCACCGTGCGCGGGCGCTCAACCCGGATCATCCGGTGATGCGCGGCACCGCCCAGAACCCGGATACCTATTTCCAGTCCCGCGAGAGCGTCAACCCCTTCTACGAAGCGGTACCGGCGCGGGTGCAGCAGTGCATGGACAGCCTCGGCGAGCTGACCGGCCGCCACTACCGGTTGGTTGAGTACCACGGCGCGCCCGATGCCACCGACGTCATCGTGCTGATGGGCTCGGGGGCGGCTACCGCCCGCACCACAGTGGATTGGCTCAACCAACAGGATCGCAAGACCGGGGTCTTGGTTGTGCGCCTCTATCGCCCCTTCCCGGTACAGGCGCTGCTCGATGCGCTGCCCGCGAGCGTTCGCCGCATCGCAGTGCTGGATCGCACCAAGGAGCCGGGGGCGGGTGGCGAGCCGCTGCTGCTGGATGTGCAGAGCGCGCTGATCGATGGCTTGCAGCGCGGCCTTATCAAGCGGCTGCCGTGGCTCAGTGGCGGTCGCTATGGTCTCTCTTCCAAAGAGTTCACCCCCGCCATGTGCGCGGCGGTATTCGAGGAGCTGGCATCCGATGCGCCGCGCCCGCGCTTTACCGTGGGGATCGTCGATGATGTGTCGGGCCTCAGTCTGGCATGGCACCCCATCGGCGATCTGGAGCCCGCCAGTCGGGTACGGGCGCTCTTCTTCGGCCTCGGTGCCGACGGCACAGTCGGCGCCAACAAGAACAGCATCAAGATCATCGGCGAGCTGGAGGGCTTCCACGCTCAGGGCTACTTCGTCTACGACTCCAAGAAGTCGGGCTCGCGCACCGTCTCCCACCTGCGCTTTGGCCCCGAGCCCATCGATGCCCCCTGGCTTATCGAGCAGGCGAGCTTTATCGGCTGCCACCAGTGGGGCTTTGTCGAATCGGTCGATCTGCTGGAGCACGCCGCCGAAGGGGCGACCCTGCTGCTCAATGCGCCCTATGAGGCTGACCGTGTCTGGGCAGAGCTACCCGAGCGGCTACGCGCCCGTATCCGTGCCCTCAATATCCAGCTCTACTGCATCGACGGCGATCGGGTGGCCGAGCAAAACGGCATGGGCAATCGCATCAACACCATCATGCAGACCTGCTTCTTCGCGCTGGCTGGTATTTTGCCGCGGGATGAGGCGATTGCGCTGATCAAGGAGAGCATCGAGAAGAGCTATGCCCGCAAGGGGCCCGAAGTGGTCGAGCGCAACTTCGCGGCGGTGGACGACACCCTGGCCCATCTCCATCAGGTGGCCATCCCGGCCGGTGAGGAGCAGATCAGCGACTATCCGCTGCCACTGGCACCGGGTGGCAGCGAGTTTGTCCAGCGGGTCACCGGCGAGATGCTGGCGGGGCGTGGCGATCTTATTCCGGTCTCCATGCTGCCGGTGGATGGCACTTACCCCACTGCCACCAGCCGCTTCGAGAAGCGGGATATCGCCCGCGAGATCCCGATCTGGCATTCGGATATCTGTATCCAGTGCGGCAACTGCGTCTTTGTCTGCCCCCACGCGGCGCTGCGGGCCAAGTTCTACCATCAGGACTGGCTGGCGACCGCCCCCGAGGCGGCGCAGTCGGTGCCCGTCACCGCCAAGGGTTTCCCCGACAGCCGCTACACCCTGCAGCTCTACCCGGAAGATTGCACCGGCTGCGGCCAGTGCGTGCAGGCCTGTCCGGTGCGGGCCGGGGCTGATGAGGAACACGAGGGCGAACGTGCCATCACCATGATGGACAAGGCCCCCCATCTGGCTGGTCAGAAACAGGCGCTGCGCTGGTTCGAGAGCCTGCCCTGGCCTGCCCGCGAGCGGGTGGATTTCTCCACGGTGCGCGGCACCCAGTTCCTCGAACCCCTGTTCGAGTTCTCTGGCGCCTGCGCCGGTTGTGGCGAGACCCCGTACCTCAAGCTGCTGACCCAGCTGTTTGGCGACCGCATGCTGGTGGCCAACGCCACCGGTTGCTCCTCCATCTACGGCGGCAACCTGCCGACCACGCCGTGGGCCAAGAACGGCGAAGGGAAGGGGCCGGCCTGGTCCAACTCCCTGTTTGAGGACAACGCCGAGTTTGGCTTTGGTTTTCGTCTCACCGCCGATCAGCATCACGGTCAGGCGGTGGCGGCCCTCGAAGCGATGAAGGGGGTGTTGGGTGAGGCATTGGTCGAGTCGCTTATCAACGCCCCGCAGCGGCTGGAGTCGGAGATCCGCGCCCAGCGCACCCGGGTGGCGCAAGTGCGGGAGCGGCTGGAAGAGGTGAAATCCGGCAAGGCCCGCGAGCTGCTGTCACTCATCGATCAGCTGGTACGCCGTTCGGTCTGGATCATCGGCGGCGATGGCTGGGCCTATGACATCGGCTCATCGGGGCTCGATCATGTGCTCGCCTCCGGCCGCGATGTGAACGTGCTGGTGATGGATACCGAGGTCTACTCCAACACCGGCGGCCAGATGTCGAAATCGACCCCGCTCGGCGCCGTCGCCAAGTTCGCGGCGGGGGGCAAGACGCTGGCCAAGAAGGATGTGGCGTTGCAGGCCATCTCCTATGGCAACGTCTATGTTGCCCGCATCGCCTTTGGTGCCAATCCGCAGCAGGCGCTGCAGGCCTTGCGTGAGGCCGAAGCCTATCCGGGCCCGTCGCTGATCATCGCCTACAGCCACTGCATCGCTCATGGCATCGATATGGAGTTTGGTCTAACTCAGCAAAAACGCGCCGTGGCCTCTGGCCACTGGCCGCTGATGCGCTACAACCCGGTACTGCGCAGATCGGGGCAGAACCCCTTTAGTCTCGACAGCCTGCGCCCCTCCATCCCCCTCGCTGAATACCGGCAGGAGGAGACCCGTTATCGGGTGCTGGCCCAGAGCCACCCGGAGGAGGCGCAGCGGCTGATGCAGGTGGCGCAAAAAGTGGCGTGGCAGAAGTGGGCCACCTACGAGGAGATGGCCACCCGTGAGGCCAGCCATTTTCATCCGCCGGTGTGAGGATTGTGTGAGTGAAATATAACCAAGCGGGCCATTGGCCCGCTATTTTTATATTGATAGCAAAGGGTTCTTGGCTTACGAATATATGCACCACCTACAATGTTGTAAATTTATAAAAATTGGGTGGGAGTGATACAATAGATTGTCTATAAAGGGAGAGCTTCCATTTATTCGATAGTAAGGGTAGGGCTATCTTGAAGATGTCGACAGTAAAATATTGAAAAGACATGTCATTTTTATTGAACTGTCTGACAGAACTGGGCACGATATACGAAGCAATATGTGTTCTGTAGATAATTGAGGTTTTAAATTGAAAGAACAACGTAGTACTAATATCATTTTTAGTAATGAAGCTATAGCAGGACTAGTTATAACTGCAATGTCCTATTTGGTGGCATATATTTTTGAGAGAAGCTATCTCTCATATTTTGAAGTTCCAGAAGGGTTACTACAGGTTGAGGTTAAGTCAATAATTTTAGCATGTTTGTCTATTCTAGGTCTGACGGGATTGGTTTATCAAGTTTTAGATCTGGTTACTACGGTTATTAATGATAAGTATGCGGATAAACCAATAGCTAAAATTTTTGACTCATATGGGGTTATTTTTATTCCTGCGGTGATATTGTGTCTTTTTATTGATGCAGAGTGGTATAAGAAGGTTTTCTTTCTGACTATCCCTTTTATGAATATGTGGTTTCAGATAATAATGCCATTTTTTGAAATAAAAAATTATGGTTCGTATAGTGATGCTCAAAGTAAAGTTATTGAGTGGTCGAGGGGTTATGGTGGTTTAACTCAGAGATATAAAGTATTTGGTGAGGCATCGATTGGGCGTGTTGTATTAATATGTTTTTACCTAGCTGTCGCTGCGCATGCTGCTGGTAATGTTTCAGCATCAAACCAAAAAGAATATTTTTCGGATGAATTAGGTCGAGTGCTTATTCGAGCTTACTCAGGAAATGCCATAATGGCTTATTCTAATGAAAACAAACTGACTGGCATGTTTGTTTTAACGCCTATAAATGGTCTCAAGCTTAAAAAAATTGAATCTGAGCAAAATATACTTAACAAGGAAGGGATTGACAGCAAAATGTATGGGTTGTTTGATAGAGTGTTTAATTTAATTAAAAACGGTTTGTCATAATGTATATAACAAATGCTTCAAGAATAACTATCAACGTTTGGCTCTTCTAGTTCCAAGATGCTGCGGTAGTTGTGTTATTGCGTTATAAGTCCTTTAGCCGGGAGTTATGTTTACCCTAGCAACAGGTTCTACCCTCTCGAGATAACTGAGAAGTTACATATTCAGTTTTTAATTCGCATCAATGGCACAGGGAAAGAAGGTTGAGTGATCGAGGAAAAGAGAGTTGGAAAAAATATGACGCCCGATATGACTTACGACATCACTCACTAATAGAAACGATATGCCGCAGCTATTGGCGGCATTTGTCTATCTGCAGGCCAAAGCTTTCTTTTTATTCCAAGGCAGGTAAGCTGCGGGGCAAATAGCGTCAAACAGGAGAAGGGACGATGACAGAACAACATATCGCCGGGACGATCAGTATTCTGGGGGCGGGGTGGCTCGGGCTGCCGCTGGTGCGGGCTCTGCTGGCGGCAGGCAAGCAGGTGGCGGTCACGGTCAGCAGCGCCGAGAAGGCGGCCCGTCTGCAGGGGGAGGGGATCGCTGCCTATCCGCTGACGATTTCTGCCCATATGTCGGATGCATGGCCCATCCCCTGCGAATCGCTGGTTATCTGCGTACCGCCCAGCAAGACCGATGACTATCCGCAGGCGGTAGCAAAGGCCTGCGCATTGGCCAACGCGAGTGGCACCCGGCGGGTGCTGTTTGTCAGCGCCACCTCGGTATGGGGGGCGGGGCAGCAGGAGGGTGAACAACCCCAACCGCGCCATGCCCGTGGTGAGCGGATGCTGGCGGCGGAGCAGGCGGTGCTGACGGCCGGTTTCGAGTCGGTGATGATAGTGCGTCCCTCCGGCCTTTATGGCCCGGATCGCCATCCCGGCCGTTTCCTCGCGGGCAAGACCTTGGATGGCGGCGCCCAGTCGGTCAATCTGGTCCATCTGGACGATGTGGTGGCGGCCTGCATCTTGCTGCTTGAGCGGGGCAAGGACGGGGATGTTTTCAACCTGAGCGCGCCCGTGCATCCGCGTCGCGAGCAGTTTTACCCCTTTGCGGCGCGCCAGCAGGGGCTGCCCGCGCCGGTCTTTATCGAGCCTGCCGGTGAATTTCAGCCCATCGACGGTCAGCTGATTTGCCAGCAGATGGGATTCAACTATCGCTGGCCCGATCCGGCCCACTGGTTTGCCGAGCTCGCCGCCTCGGGCAATTGAGGTTTGCCAAGGGGGTGATCGCCCCCTATCATGCCGCCATCCATGAGAGAGAGGCGGTAATGATGGTAGATACAAAACGTCACCCCGATGGGGAGTTGTTGCTGAGAACCCTGGCAATGCCAGCCGATACCAACCCCAATGGCGACATCTTTGGTGGCTGGATCATGTCCCAGATGGATATAGGTGGGGGCATTATGGCCAAGGAGCTGGCAAAAGGACGTATTTGTACCGTATCCGTCGAAGGCATGACCTTTCACAGTCCGGTCAAGGTGGGCGATGTGGTCTGCTGCTACGGCCGCTGCATGAAGATCGGCCGCAGCTCCATGAAGCTCAAGCTGGAGGTGTGGGTCAAGCCGGTACTGCGGGAGAACGATGCCCAGCGTTACTGTGTGACCGAGGGGATCTTCACCTATGTCGCCATCGACGAACAGGGCAAATCCCGCCCGGTTCCGGTGAGTGCCTGATTAAATCAGCCGGGCATTGATGATGGATATTTCCTGCTCAAGCCCGGTTTTTTGCCGTATCATGCGTTCCAGCATCTCTTCCGAGCCCACATATTGCAGGGTGTCGAACAGGCAGAGATCGCATTGAGGGTCTCGTCTTATCTGATAGACGGTGGACAGCTCCACTTGATGACAATTTCCTTGTTGATCATAAAACGTCACGTTGTACCGAAGTTCTTTCGCCATGAGACAAGGTCCTTCTGTTTGGGTGGAACAGGGACTATCAGCTTAGTCGGCGTGGATGACGTTTGTGATGGTCGCAACAAAAAGCAAAGGCGGGCGGTTGTTAGCCAATGAAAAATAGTTATCGCATTCTTGGCACCTCCCTGCTGACCCTGGGGTTGGTAGGCTGTTTTGAGGTGCCGGATCAGAACCATCTGGTCACTGCTCAAGGGATTGTGCCGGGACTCGACTGCCAGCGTCCGCCGCTGGTAGCGTTGGCGACCACGGCGCTGCCCCGTGAATTCGGGGTGACGGTGTGGAATCTCTACAAGGGCCAGCGCAAAAACTGGCGCGAAGGGATGGACAGTTATGCCAAGGGGCAGGATCTGGTGCTGCTGCAAGAGTCGGCCACCCGTCCCGATATGCTCGACTGGCTGCGCGCCGGTGATTTCCAGTGGCAACAGCTGCAAGCCTTCACCCAGGGCGGCGTGTCGTTCGGGGTAATGACGGTGGCCAAGACCCCGCAGGCGTTCGTCTGTGGCGTGCGCTCCCCCGAGCCTTTGCTGCGCATCCCCAAATCCGGGCTGGTGAGCCTCTATCCGCTGCAGGGCGATCCTGACGGCGTTATGGTCATCAATATCCATGCGGTCAATTTCGAGCTGGGGATGGCTACCTTCCGCGAGCAGCTCAACGATTTGACTGCCTTGGTGCGCCGCCATCAGGGGCCGGTGATCCTGGCCGGTGATTTCAATACCTGGAGCGACAAGCGCCAGTTCTGGCTGAATAAATTGGTGGACGAGCTGGGTCTGCAAGAGGCCGTGCCGGTGCCTGACCTGCGCCGTACCGCCTTCGGTCGCCCACTGGATCATCTCTACTACCGCAATCTGGATCTGGTCGAGGTGAGTTCACCGGCCACCGACAGCTCGGATCACAACCCCATCATTGCGCGCTTTGCCGCCCAGTCGGTGACCCCCTGATCGGGGATGATGTGCGCGTGTTGCCCATAAAAAAATCCGGCGCCTGATAGCGCCGGATTTTTTTATACGATCTGGCGGTCAACCCGGTTGGGATGACCCGCTGGCATTACTGGTAGAGACCCAGATTCGCTTTGGCGTAGGCTTCGAAATCGGTGCAGCCACCGATGTGCTGCTCGTCCAGGAAGATCTGCGGCACGGTATTGACCGGCTTGCCGGCGCTCTTGGCCAGATCTTCTTTGGTGATGCCTTCGGCATGGATATCCACGTAGCGGAATTTGAAGTCATCGCGCTGTTCGGTCAGCTGCTCGGCGATCTGTACGGCACGGACACAGTAGGGGCAACCCGGGCGACCAAAAATCACTGCAAACATATTTTCTCTCCGTTTTTTAAGCCGTTTATGTATGGCCGTTGATATGAGGCAGGCAACAGCATAGCCCTGCCTCGTGGCGACTTGAAGCCGAAATTATCGATACCGTGATTCGAGTGGGCCTATTGGCTCAGCTCTCATCGGCGATCTGGATCGGCTGCTGCTGATAGATGCTCTCCAGCACCCCCTTCTCGAATACAGTCCAGGGCCACGGCGCCTTGCTGGCACGGTAGCGCTCATGGGTGGCCGGATCTTGGGACAGGCCGCGCTGGAACATCACGAACGCCTTGCGCTGGCCGCCTGCCGTGTCGATAAAGCCCACCAGATTGGAGGTGCCGGTGATGGTGCCGGTCTTGGCGTGGACCTTGTTCTTCATCATGGGGGCGGTGACGCTGCGGCGCCACGCCAGGGTGCCATCCACCTGAGAGCTTGGCAGCAGCTTGATCAGGCCAAGTTCGGCATCATTTTTCTGGATGAAGTTCAGCACCGACATCATCTGACGGGCGCTGATGAGATTGTGAGCGGATAGACCGGAGCCGTCTGCCAGGGTGGCGTTGCCCAGATCGATCCCGTTCTTGGTCAGGATGGCGCGCACTGCCATGGTGCCGCTGCGATAGCTGCCCGGCTTGTTGTAGTAGTGACGGCCCACGGTTTTGAGGAAGGTATCGGCATAGAGGTTGTCCGATTTCTTCAGCATCTTGGCGAGCATCACCGGCAGGGAGACCGAGTAGTGGGTGCCGAGGGTCTCTGCTCCTTCAGGGGCCTTGTGGGTGACCCGCAGCAGGCCATCATGCTTGATACCGGCACGGTTCATCGCCCAGCGGATGTTGTCCCAGCCCCAGGCTTCCACGTCGTGGATGGCGAAACGCAGCCCCTGCGGCTCCTTGTTCGGAGTAATGCAGCCCTTGAGCTCGTAGAAGTTGCCCTTGGCCATGTCCACTTCCAGTGCGCAGAACTGGCGCGCCATATCGCCATAGCTCATCACTTCCACGTTGTCGGCACCGATGCCGATGGGCACGCCGGTAGCTACATTGCCCACCGCAGGTTTGCCAATCTGGGTGGCAGTGATGGTGCCGTAGGCGCAGTTCTTGTCGATGATGACCGAGGAGACGGGAGCGGCGAAGCAGAGGGTCTGATCTCCCCACGACCAGCCGTTGCCGCGCTCGTAGCCGTTGTAGGCGCCGGTGTTGACGTAGACATTGCCCTTGATGCTGGTGACGCCGAGCTGTTTGAACAGGGCGAGCAGATCCATGCGGGAGAGGGTGGGGTCGCCGACGAAGTTAATCCAGATATCGCCGTTGATGGTGTCACCCTGTTTGGCGCCGGGTTGGGCCTGAATGTCAGTGGCGAAGCGGAAATCGGCACCCAGCTCGAGGCGGGCCGCCAGCGCGGTGAGCACCTTCATGGTGGAGGCGGGGGCGATCATCTGATCCGCATGGCGGGCGAACTCGACGCCGTTATTGCCCTGCACCATGATGGCGTACTGGCCACCCTGAGGGGGCGTCAGCGGGGCGGCATGAGCCGCCAGAGAAGAAAAGAGAGCACAAAAACCAATCAACAGCCGCTGCATAACATCCTCTAACGTGACGAAGGGGCCAGACCGATAGCACTGACCCTGATAATTCAACCTTGTTTCACCCGCCGATGCCGGATCGGCCGTGGCAAAGCAATTCATACGATTGATGCCGGTCGCCACTGGCCATCACGCCAGCGAGTTGGCGGTACGATAGCGACCCTCATAATCAAAAATTTTCTCTTTTATCTGCCAGAAGCGACCCGATTTGCGGGCGATGACAAAATCCGGATGACGGAACTGGCTTTGCGCGGCCAGCACGCTCGCCAGGGTGGCAAATTCGGGCTCCAGCCCCGGGGCGGGCCAATGATGACGCACAAAGTGCTGTTGAAACAAGCGCCGTGCGCCCGGGGAGTGAAATCCGAAGTATTCACTGAGGGTCAATCCATCCTCATCGTGGTAGGTCACCTCCAGCCGCTCCCCCTGTTTGCCGCGCCCTGCGGTGAGGGTTAGCCCCGCACAGCGGATCACCATGCAATCCTTGAGATTGAGCGCCTCTTTAAGCTTGTCGTCAGGGTCGACCAGCAGCTGATCGCAGCTCTGGCAGCGGCGGGCGGCGATGTCGTTCTCTGCACCGCAGCCGGGGCAGATCTTGGCGCGAAAGCGGTAGTCACACTCTTCGCGGTTGCCCTCGTCATCTTCAAACAGCCCCTGACAGCGGCGACCGTAGTGCTCGATAACCTTGCCATCCTCGTCGGTTTTGCCCCAGAAGGTGTTGGCAAAGCCGCAGGCGGGGCAGGGCACCTGCACCGGCTCGGTGCCGGCGTGAGGGCGAGGCTCCCCCACTTCGGGGGCAAACAGGTTGAAGTTGTTGCCGGCGTAGTCGAGCACCAGACAATCCTCCTTGCCCGGCGAGAGACGCAGGCCCCGCCCGACGATCTGCTGATAGAGCGAGACCGACTCGGTAGGTCTGAGCATCACGATAAGGTCGACATGGGGGGCGTCGAAGCCGGTGGTGAGCACCGCCACGTTGACCAGAAACTTGAGCTCGCGCGCCTTGAAGGCGTTGATGAGGGCATCGCGCTCCGGCCCCGGTGTCTCGCCGGTGATAAGGGCCGCCTGCTGGCCTCTGGCGCCAAGCAGGCCGTGAATTTCGCGGGCATGTTCGACGGTGGCGGCGAAGATCATCACCCCCTGCCGGTCGGCGGCATACTCCAGCACTTGGCTCAGGATATGGGGTGTAACCCGCTGCTGGCGCTTGAGCTCGCCGTTGAGATCCGCCTCGCTGAAGAGGCCGTTCTCCCGCGCCACCAGCTTGCTGAAGTCGTAGTGAACGATGGGGGCATCCACCATGCGCGGCGGCGTCAGGTAGCCGTTTTTGACCATAAAGCGCAGTGGCAGCTCGAACACGCAGTCGCCAAACAGCCGCTCGCCGTGGCTTTTGACCATGCCGTGGTAGTGGCGCCGGTAGATCCAGCCCAGCCCGAGCCGATAGGGGGTCGCGGTGAGGCCGAGGATCTTGAGGGCCGGATTGGCGGCCTTGAGGTGGCCTAACACCTGATGGTACTGGCTGTCGTCATCGAGCGAGACCCGATGGCACTCATCGATGATCAGCAGCGAAAACGCCCCGTCGAAGGCCGCCAGATTGCGGGCGACCGACTGCACCGAGCCGAACACCACCTGGGCGCTCGCCTCCTTGCGATCCAGGCCGGCAGCGAAAATATCGGCCTTGAGCCCCCACGCCTCGTATTTAGCGTGGTTCTGCTCCACCAGCTCCTTGACGTGGGCCAGCACCAGCACCCGACCGCGCGCTTTGCGGGCCAGCTCGGCGATCACCAGACTCTTGCCGGCCCCGGTGGGCAGCACCACTACGGCGGGATCCGGGTGTTTGCGAAAGTGGCTGATCACGGCGTTGACGGCGTCGGTCTGATAGGGTCTGAGAACGAACATGCAGGCTTGGGTATGTCGATGTGGGGTGGTGCAAGATGGCGCCATTATAGGGTGCTTGCCGTCACAAAAACAGCGGGCCGGCATGATGCCGGCCCGCAGGGTGCTTGGGTGCTGATCAATGGAACGGGAAGATGTAGTTCATCCAGCTTGCCATGCGCAGCAGCACTTTGCGCATCACAGATACATGGTGGAAGTAGTGGGTATAGATGGCAGCCTGCCCGCTGGCACCGGCAATCATCTGATACTTGGCCCATTCGGGGTCGGTGATGGAGATAACCACCGGCAGGCGACCCGGACGCACCGCCGTGGTCTGATCCAGCAGACCGGCGTTGGCCTGCACGTTACCGGCGGCAATGGCCGGAACCACGGCTGTCACCTTGCCTTTGAAGATCTTGCCGGGTACGCCATCGATCACCACTTCGGCCTCATCGCCCACCGCCAGTCTCTGCATGCTGTTCTGCCAGAACCAGCCGACGTAGGCGGTGTCATCCTTGTGGATGAAGGTCATCACCGGACGATACATGAAGGGGGTGGCGATCATGCCGGGGCGTAGGGCCAATTGCACCACATGACCATCGCTCGGGGCATAGACCACGGTTTGTGACTGCTGGTACTTGGCTTCCATCAGCTGGGCCTGCAGATCGTTCAGGGTGGCTTTCTGCTGGTCAATCTGGGCCACGATGTCGTCCACGTTGGCCTGGGTGACGTCGAGGTCGCGCTGCTTGCCCACGCCACGGCGCATCAGGTCGCTGGCGCGATCCCGATCCAGCCTGGCGGAGCGCAGTCTCGCCTCGATGGACTTGAGGTGTTCGCGGTTGGATTCGACCCGTGCGGTGAGGCTCTCCACTTTCAGGCGGAACGGCTCGTCATCGATGCGAAACAGCACATCCCCTTTTTTCACCGGCTGGTTGGCCTGTACCGGCACCTCAACCACCCGGCCCTTGACCAGCGGCACTATGGGGGTGGAGACGTAGTAGTTGCGCGCCATCTCGGAGTAGGGGTGGTTGTAGTTCATCAGCATGATCAGGGTGCCGATGAGCAGCACGCCACCCAGTGCTGCGGTGGGGACGGTCCACTTGTTGAGCGGGATGCGGAAGATTTTGAATATGGCGACACACAGCGCCGTGTAGGTCAGGATCAGTAGCAGGTCCATGGTTTATCCCTGTTGCTCACTCTGTTCGATAGTGTTGATACGGCTCTTCAGATCCGCCAACTCCTGCTTGAGGGCCGCCAGCTCCTCTTCATCTTTTTGCAACCGCTGGCTAAAGCCCCAGCCGCGATCGGGGCGATAGATGGTTGCCCAGATCCAGAGGAAGGGCCACAGCACATGCAGGGTAAACAGGCTGACCCAACCTGCCACGTGAATGGCATCCTGATGAGGGTGATTCCGATGTTTGGCAATCTCGTAAGGAATATCGTGGATAACGATGACTCCATAAAAAATGACCAGCCCGACAAAGACGAGCAGACCAAGGGCAAAATAATCAAGGGCCATTTATAACCTCCACTGGCATGACGCACAGCTTAATCATTGGTTCCAACAAGCACTAAAGCAATTAAGAATCACACATTTATCGTCAGTTTGCCCGGAATCTTAAAGCTATTCGCTGTATTGAAGCTGAAGCCGTTCAACAGTTGCATTATTAGTCTTTTTGTCATTAAAAAAGGCGCCATCAGGCGCCTTTTTTGTGCTGCTTTCGCTGCATTTTTTGCTGTTTTTACCCTTCGCTGGTACTGCTGACCAGCGGCTGGCGGAACTTCATCAGGAAGGCCACGGTAATGGCCGCCGTTGCAGTCAGGCCGATGATGGTGGAGGTCCCCATCTCCAGCCCGAACCCGATGGGGGCGTTGGCCAGATAGGTGATCACTACAGCAGTCATGAACATGGCGGGAATGGTGCAGATCCAGTGCAGCTTGCCCTCTTTGATGAGGTAGGCAGCCGCAGCCCACAGCATGATGACGGCGGTGGTCTGGTTGGCCCAGCCGAAGTAGCGCCAGATCACCCCGAATTCAGCCTTGGAGATGATGAAGCCAAGGATAAACATGGGGATGGCGATCAGCAGACGCTTGGCCAGCGGCTTCTGGGTCATCTTCAGGAAGTCCGCCACGATCAGGCGAGCACTGCGAAACGCGGTGTCACCAGAGGTGATGGGCAGGATCACCACGCCGAGGATGGCCAGAATGCCGCCGACTGTGCCGAGCAGGCTGGTGGAGACTTCGTGTACCACGGCTGCCGGGCCGCCGTTGGCCATAGTAGCGTTGAGTGCTTCGGTGCTGTCGTAGAAGGAGAGACCCAGGGTGCACCAGATAAGGGCGATGATCCCTTCACCGATCATTGCGCCGTAGAAGATGAAGCGGCCGGATTTTTCGTTCTGCATGCAGCGCGCCATCAGCGGTGACTGGGTGGCGTGGAAGCCTGATACCGCGCCACAGGCGATGGTGATGAACAGCAGCGGCCAGAGCGGCAGTTCGGTCGGGTGCAGGTTGGAGAAGTCCATCCCGGTGTTGTAGAAGCCTTTGCCGGAGGCGATCAGGCCAACGATGAGGCCGACCGACATGAAGACCAGCAGGGCGCCGAAGATGGGGTAGAAGCGGCCGATGATCTTGTCGATGGGGACTATGGTCGCGAGGATGTAGTAGGCAAAGATTGCCACGATCCAGTAGACCAGATCGGTGGAGGTGAGGTTGGCGAGCAGCCCTGCCGGGCTCAGCACGAATACCACGCCCACCAGCATCAGCAGCACCACGGCAAACAGGTTCATGAAGTGCTTGGCGGCGGTGCCCAGATGCTCACCGACCACGGTTGGCACTGAGGCACCCTTGGCGCGCACCGACAGCATGCCGGAGAAGTAGTCATGTACCGCACCGGCGAAGATGCAGCCAAAGACGATCCACAGCATGGCGACCGGGCCGTAGAGGGCACCCAGGATGGGGCCGAAGATGGGGCCGACGCCTGCGATGTTGAGCAGTTGAACCAGATAGACTTTCTTGTCCGACATCGGGACATAGTCCACCCCGTCAGCCATGGTGATGGCGGGGGTTTTCAGCTCGGGTTTCGGGCTGAATATCCGTTCGATGAATTTGCCGTATATGAAGTAGCCGGCCACAAGTAAGCCGACACAGAGGAAGAACCAGATCATTGCTACGCTCCTGCATTGTTTTTTTAGTGTGCAGAGCGAGTCTAAAACGGTTGCGCCTGTCTGGCAGGTGAAACTCCCCGAGCGGCGCTTTGGCGCGCCGAGCGGTCGGCGGCTGTGATCAGGCGCACACTCCGCGGCTCAGTCCAGCCCCAGCTGATCTTTGAGCTCCTTGAGATAGCGACGACTGACCGGCACTCGGGCGCCGCTCGGGGTGACAATCTCTGCCAGCTGGTTATCCAGCAGCTGGATCTCGAAGATGGCGTTGGGGGAGACCAGATACTGGCGGTGGCAGCGCAGCAGCGGGCTCTTTTCTTCCAGCGATTTGAGGGTGAGCTGGGTGTGGAACAGCTCGCCCTGACAGGCCACATGGACCCCGCCCAGATCGGAGAAGGCATACTCCACCTGCGCGATGGGCAGCAGCCTGACCCGATTGTGCAGATAGCCCGGAATATGTTCGATAGTCGGGGCCAGCCGCTCGATGGGCTGCGGGGAGATATCCTGCTTGAGGCGAGCGAGGGTCTTGGCGAGCCGGGCGGGCTCCACCGGCTTGAGCAGGTAGTCGAAGGCGTTCTCTTCAAAGGCCTGAATGGCATATTCGTCAAAGGCGGTGACAAAGACGATGCGGGGCAGGGGGTCGAGCATGGCGACCAGCTCCATGCCGCTCAGCTTGGGCATCTGGATATCGAGGAACACCACATCAGGCTTGAGGCGCTGAATAAGCGGCAGCGCCTCGATGGCGTTGGCCGCTTCCCCCACGATCTCGATGGCAGGATCGCAGGCCAGCTGCTGCCTCAGCTCTTCGCGGGCGTAGTGTTCGTCATCGACTATCAGAGTGCGGATCATGGTTGCTCCTTGGGGATGGTGAACGACACCCGGGTCCACTGTTCCGGCTCGCACGCAATAGTCACGCCATAGCGCTCGCCAAAGGCGCTTTTCAGTCGCCGGTCTACGATGGTCATGCCCAGACCGTCGCCAGCGGGATGTGCTTGCCAGGTGCCTGCATTATCTTCCACATGGATGGTGACGCTGGTGGGATGCTCATCGGTCCAGAGGCGAATGCGCCCCTGCTCCAGCAGAGTCGAGATGCCGTGCTTGATGGCATTCTCGATCAACGGTTGCAGGGTGAAGCTGGGCAGTCGCAGTGTGGCCAGATGGGGCGGGATCTCGTTTATCACCGTCAGCCGATCGCCAAAACGGGCCAGCTCGATCTCCAGATAGGATTGGCAGTGCTCCTGCTCCTCCTGCAGGGTCGCAAGGCCGCTCTGGCGCTTGAGGTTCTTGCGAAAGAACAGCGACAGATGCAGCAGCAGATCCCGCGCCTTGTCCGGATCGCGCCGGGTGATGGCACTGATGGTGTTGAGGGTGTTGAACAGAAAGTGGGGGTTGATCTGGGCCTGGATCAGCTTGAGTTCGGACTGCACCAGCAGCCGCTGATGCTGCTCCAGCCGACCGGCCAGCAACTGCTGTGACAGCAGGTTGGCAATCCCTTCCCCCAGGGTGTGGTTGATCTTGAGAAACAGCCGCTTCTTCGGCTCGTAGAGCTTGATGGTGCCGATCACCCCCTTGTCCCCCTGCAGCGGGATCACCAGCACCGAGCCCAGCTGGCATGCGGAGGAGAGGCTGCAGCGATAGGGCTGGCTGTTGCCATCGGCAAACAGCACCTTGTTCTGGGCGATGGCCTGCATGGTGATGGCTGACGCGATGGGGGTGCCCGGCAGATGGTGATCTTCGCCGGTGCCGATAAAGGCGAGGATCTGCTCGGTGTCCGTGATGGCGACCGCCCCAACGCCGGTCTCCTCCTGAATGATGCGGGCAATCTTGTTGCTCGCCTGTGGGGTAAAGCCCTGACTCATGATCCCCACTGTACGGTTGGCGATATTGAGCGCCTTGGCGGAGAAGACCCGGGAGAACTTCTCATACATCCGCTGCTGGTCGCGGATCATGCTGATAAAGAGCGCCGCGCCGCAGGAGTTGGCGAGAATCATCGGGGTGGCGATGGTGCGCACCAGCAGCAGGGATTTGTCGAACGGGGTCGCCACCAGCAGGATGATGACCATCTGCATGATCTCGGCGTAGAGGGTGGTAAAGAAGGCGATACGCGGTTCAAACAGGGCATCCGTTCGCCCCGAGCGCATCAGTCGCCAGTGCACTATGCCCCCAAGCAACCCCTCGCAGGTGGTGGAGATAGCGCAGGCGAGATCGGTAAATCCCCCCAGCGTATAGCGGTGCAGACCACCGGTCAGCCCCACCAGAAAGCCCACCAGCGGCCCCCCCAATAATCCCCCCAAGACGGCGCCGACCGCCCGGGTGTTGGCGATGGCATCGTCGATATCGAGGCCCACATAGGTTCCGAGGATGCAAAAACATGAAAATATTATGTATATCAGTATCTTGTGAGGAAGCCTCACTGAATAGTTGGCAAGCGGGCGAAGCAGCGGGCTTTTCGAGAAGAGATAGGCGATCACCAGGCTGACGCTCATCTGCTGTAACAAAGAGAGAACCAACTGCATAAAAAACGCGCCTCATCAGCCAGCCTAAAAAACAACCAGCCCGTGAATAAGTGTGATCAGGATCTTGTTCTGTTGGCCCAACTGGGCGCAACGGGCCGTCAGTTTGCCAGAAAAACTGGATAAAACTACATTAAATCAGCATGTTAAATTGATATTTGTGTAAGAGGTGATGGATTGCTATTGATGAATGGAGCATGAATGTATCCGCCGGATACGCCACACGGAGGTGGCATGCTCCGCCCGGCCCCTTGGCTGGGCGTTTTTTATACATGGTCAGTTGGCAACCTTCTGATGGGGGTTTGAGCAATTATTCCGGTTTGTCCAATGAGTTATCCCCAGCTTCTGGGGATAACTCAGAATGCAAAGTAGTAACAGAAGCGGCGGGTCAGATTGAAGAACTGCCGCTGTCCCTCATCCAGCTCCTCCTGTTTGATAAAGGCAGTGATTGTGCGTTCATCTTCCCGCAGATCGATCATGGCGACCGCTTCCGGCCGCTGGGCCTTGATATAGGGCAGGATCTTCGGCTTGAGGGGCATGGTGGGTTCGGTAGATAGCACCAGCGCAATGCTCTCGTCGGAGAGTTTCACCAGGGAGCCCGGTGGGTAGACCCCCAGCACCTTGACCAGCAACTTGACCAGATTCTGGTCGAACTTCTTCTGGGATAACTTGTAGAGCTGGCTGATGGCCTGACTCGGTGCCGCCGGCGTGCCACTGTTGCGGGGATGAAGCAGCTCGTCGTAGAAGTCGACCAGTCCGATCAGCCGCGCCAGCGGCGGGATCTCCCCCCCCTTGATCCCCAGCGGATAACCGCTGCCGTCGAGCCGTTCGTGGTGCAGATGGGCTACCTGACGAATTTTGGGCTCAAAGGCATTGAGTTGGTTCAGCATGTCAAATCCGTACTGGGGATGCATCTTGAGGAAGTTCTGCTCGGCCTTGTTTAGCTCACCACGCTTTTGGGTGATCTGGCTGGGAATTTTCAGTTCACCTATGTCGTGGATAAGTCCCGCAAGGCCGGTCTCTTCCAGCTCGATGGGATTCATCCCCAGTTCGCGCGCCATCAACATGGCAATGAAAGCCACATTGAGACTGTGCTGCAGCAGGACATCGGTGTGGGGACTACGGATCAGGTGGAGCCCGAGGGGGCCCTCGTGCTGACTAAGGGTGAAGGCGGCATTGCGGACGATCTGGGCGGTGTTGGCCAGCCCTTCATCGGGTTTGAGGTTGAGTGCCCCGAGAGCATCACGCAGCTCGCTCATGGACTGGCCAAAGGCCTTGTCGGCGGCGCGCATGGAGCGGCGAAAGGCTTTTTCGTCAAAAGGGGGCGGGCCGGCATCAATCAGGGACTCCAGCTCTTCGAGATCGGGCCCGGCATCGGGGATATCGCCGCGCAGCAGCGGCTCGATGGGCAGATCGCTCTTGTCGGGGTCGACCATCAGCAGGGTGAGATCAAGATGACGGAGAATGTCGAGTTGCTGCTGATCCTTGATCTTGAAGGTATTGAACATAAATGGGTGGTTAGTCCATCCCGTGGGGAGATGGATATAGTGGCCTACTCTCAATTGCTCTATCGAGGCTTGGATCAGTGCCATCGGTTAACCTGCATTTCGTGAATGCCTACTCAACAAGCTAGCAAAATCCGATGGATAGACAACTAAAAATCCATTTCGGGGCTACGGAGCACCCCGTGCTGTGATGGGGCGCACGAGCGCCGTGCTTCTCCTCTTAATTCGCGCTTAAGTTTTACTTCCTACGCTGGCCCCGTCGTTTTTGTTGGCTTGGCCGGCCCGCTGCGCTGCAGGCCGGTATGTAGGAGTTGTTTATGCGTGTAACTCTCGGTGTACTGCAGACCAATCTGTTGCTGGTGCTCTTTTTCGCCCTGGTACTGAACTGGCCAATCTTTTTGCATTTCTATACGGTGCTCAGCGCCCTGACCCATGTCAAAGCCGGATTTGCCATCTCGATCCCGTTGGTGCTGATCGCTGCGCTCAATGCCGTGTTTATTCCCTTCACGTTCCGGTTTGTGCTCAAGCCCTTTTTTACCGTGCTCATTCTGACTGGCTCCATCGTCAGCTACGCCATGCTCAAATACGGTGTCATCTTTGATGCCGGCATGATCCAGAACATAGTGGAGACCAACAGTGGTGAGGCGGGTGCCTATTTGAATGGCTCGGTTGCGCTCTGGTTTCTGCTGACCGGGCTGCTGCCTGTTCTGGTGCTCTGGTCACTGCGGATCCGCTATCCGGCTCGCTGGTATCAGGGGTTGGCGTGGCGGGCTGGTGCACTGGCTATCTCTCTGCTGTTTATCGGGGGCGTCGCGTCACTTTACTATCAGGATTACGCCTCGGTCGGGCGCAACAACAAGTCGCTGGCCAAAGAGATTGTGCCCGCCAACTATGTGCACGGCCTCTACAAATATGGGCGGGATGTGCTGTTTGCCACGCCGATCCCCTACCAGCATCTGGGGACAGATGCCAGGGTGGTGGCGCGGGGAAGCAAGCCGACTTTGATGTTCCTGGTGGTGGGGGAGACGGCGCGCAGCCAGAACTACTCCCTTAACGGGTATGGCAAGGCGACCAACAGCTTTACAGCAAAAGAGCAGGGGGTGGTGTCGTTCAGGAATGTGCGCTCCTGCGGTACAGCCACCGCCGTCTCGGTGCCCTGCATGTTCTCCAACCTCACTCGCCGCGGTTACGATGACCAGCTTGCCAGCTCCCGTGACGGCCTGCTCGATGTGCTGCAACATGCCGGGGTCTCGGTGTTGTGGAAAGAGAACGATGGCGGCTGTAAAGGGGTGTGCCGCAATGTGCCGACCATCGAGATCCTCCCCAAATCCTATCCTGCGCTCTGTCAGGGGGAGTCTTGCTATGACGAGGTGCTGCTGGAGGGGCTGGATCAGCAGATTGCCGGCATGAAGGGCAACAAGCTGGTGGCTTTTCACCTGATGGGCAGCCATGGCCCGACCTATTTTCGTCGTTACCCTGCCAGCGAGCGCGTCTTTATGCCGGACTGCCCGCGTAGCGACATTGAAAACTGCAGCAACGAAGAGCTGGTCAACACCTATGACAACACCATCCGCTACACCGACAAGGTGGTGGGACTGCTGATAGACAAGCTCAAGTCGCTGGAGAGCCAGTACGATGTGGGACTGGTCTATCTCTCCGATCACGGCGAATCCCTTGGGGCTATGGGGCTCTATCTGCACGGCACGCCCTACAAGTTTGCGCCGGATGATCAGACCCGGGTGCCGCTGCTGACCTGGTTCTCGCCCCAGTTACAGGCCGATCGCCAGCTTGATATGGGTTGCCTGGCGGCGGAGGCGAGCAGTCAGCGCTTCTCCCACGATAACCTGTTCCACTCCATGCTGGGGATCATGGATGTACAGACCCGTGTTTACGACAACAAGCTGGATCTGTTCAAGCCATGTCGGGCGGGCTAAACCGCCAGCAAAGCACACAATAGAAAACGGCAGCCACTGGCTGCCGTTTGGTTATCTCGCAAGATCAGTGTCTTACTTCTGCTCCATGATGATCTGCAGCAGATCCCCTTCCAGCAGGGCGCGCTTGACCAGTGCAAAGCCGCCATAGGTTGGCTGGTTCTGGAAGCGGGCTTTCACGATGGGCAGGCCACGGTGGAAGCTCGGCAGGGATTGATGCTCGACACAGCGACGGATGGCCGGGAAGAGGATCTCTTCGGCGGCGGTGATTTCGCCGGCGATCAGCACCTTCTGCGGGTTGAACAGGTTGACCGTAATAGCCACCGCTCGTCCCAGATGCTCACCCACGTTCTCGATCACGCTGCGGGCCAGTTCATCGCCCGCCAGCGCCGCCTTGCACACCTCCTGAATGGTGATGTGCTTCTCTTGCAGCGCGCTCTGGTGACCGCGGCTGATGAGCTCCTTCACCTTGTCGACAATGGCCTCGTTGGAGGCGATGGTTTCGAGGCAGCCGAAGTTGCCGCAGTGACAGCGCTTGCCGAGCGGCTCGACCTGAATATGGCCGATCTCGCCGACGTTGCGGTTCTGACCGAGGAACACCTGACCCTTGGTGATGATCCCCGAGCCCGTCCCCTGGTGAACACTCACCAGAATGGAGTCCATGCAGTCGCGGGACTCGCCGAAGAAGTGTTCGGCCAGTGCCAGAGAGCGGGTGTCGTTGCCCACGTAGCAGGGGAGGTTGAAGTGGTTCTCAAGCAGCTTCGCCAGTCCCAGATTGCGGATCTGGTACTTGGGGGTGTAGATGACCATGCCGGATTCCGGGTTGACCAGACCCGGCATGGTCAGCGCGATGCTGATGAGGTTGCGACAACGTTCGCGGTTGGCATCGATAAAGGCGCCAATCTCACGCAGCAGCATGTCGACCACGGGTTGCTGGTCGATCTCGGTCACCTGAATGACGTGCTGGTCGAGCTCCTTGCCATCGAGGTCATAGAGACTCAGTTGCAGGTAGCCGCGGCCCAGCTTGGCAGAGACAAACTGAAAGCGATGTTTGATGGTGGTCAGGGAGATGGCACGCCGCCCGCCGGTTGAGGCTTGCGGAGAGGTCTCCTTGATCAGGCCATGCTCGATCAGTTGCCGGGTTATTTTGGTCACGCTGGCCGGGGCCAGCTGACTCAACTCGGCAATCTTGACCCGGGAGATGGGCCCTTGCAGATCGATGAGCCGATACACGGCTGCACTGTTGACCTGCTTGATAAGATCTACGTTTGCTATTTGTCCGCCAGTCATGATGTCACTGTTGTGTGTAGTGTCCGTTAACCACGGTCCCACGGACCGTGAAGTCCTGATCGAAGACAGTGAGGTTGGCTACTTTACCGACCTGGATACTACCGAGACGTGAGTCCCATCCAATGGCGCGAGCGGGGTAGAGGCTGGCCATTCTCAGTGCTTCATCGAGCGGTAATCCGACCTGCTTGACCAGATTTTCCACCCCCTCAATCATGGTGAGGGAGGAACCGCCGAGTGTACCATTCTCGTCGACACACTGACCATCGCGTAAAAAGACGGTGGTGCCACAAAAATCAAATTTCTCAAAGCCTTCCGGCGCTCCGGCTGCCGCGGTGGCATCGGTGACCAGCACCAGTCGCTCCCCCAGCGCCTTGTGAGCCAGACGCACGTTGGCCCAGTGCACATGGTGGCCATCGACGATGATGCCCGCGTAGACATCCTTGCGATCATAGATGGCGCCCACAACACCCGGCTCGCGACCGTTGAGGGTCGGGGTCATGGCGTTGTAGAGGTGGGTCGCAAAGCGAATACCGTTATCAAACCCGGCCATGGCCTGATCGTAACTGGCGGCAGTGTGACCGGCCGAGACCAGAATGCCCGCTTCCACCAGACGGCGGATATGGGCCGGCTCGTTGCGCTCCGGAGCCAGGGTGATCTTGGTGATGGCATCCGCGTTGGCGCAGAAGAAGTCGATCATCTCGTCCGCTGGCTGGCGAATTTGCGCGGCAGGGTGGATCCCCTTGCGCTTGAGGTTGGTGTAAGGCCCTTCCAGATGGACGCCCAGCACCTCGTTGGGGTGTGCCGCCATGTAGTCACGGGTCACCGCAACGGCCTGCTTCATATCCGCATCCGGACTGGTGATCAGGGTCGGCAGGAAGCTGGTGGTACCAGATTTGAGGTTGGCCGCCTGCATGGTTGCCAGGGTCTCGACCGTGATGTCGGTGTTGAACATCACCCCGCCACAGCCGTTGAGCTGCACGTCGATAAAACCGGCGGTCAGGTTGGCGCCTTTGAGGTCAATCTGCTCGATGCCCGCAGGCAGTTCGGCCAGGTGAGAGATGGCGACAATCTTGTCGCCCTCGATAAGCACCCCGTAGCCGGTCAGCACGCAGCTGCCGGTGTAGAGGGTGCAGTTGGTCAATGCGTACATGACGACTCCTTACAGACGGCCGATGTTGGCGGCTTCCAGTTGCTGGAAGTAGCGAACGGTCTTGACCTTGAGCTCCATGGTGGAGGGCTCGTCGCACACCATCATTCCCTTCGGATGCAGTTGCAGGGTGGAGATGGTCCACATGTGGTTGACGCTGCCTTCCACGGCGGCCTGCAGGGCCAGTGCCTTGCCGTGACCGGTGACCAGGATCATGATCTCTTCCGCATCCATCAGGGTGCCGACACCCACGGTCAGCGCCAGCTTGGGCACCTGCTCCATGTCGCCACCGAAGAAGCGGGAGTTGGCGATACGGGTGTCTTCGGTCAGGGTCTTGACCCGGGTGCGGGAGGAGAGGGAGGAGGCCGGCTCGTTGAATGCGATGTGGCCGTCGTTACCCACGCCACCCATGAACAGGTGGATCTTGCCGTAGGACTTGATTTTGTCTTCGTAGCGCTTGCACTCGGCCACCAGATCCTCGGCATTGCCGTTGAGGATGTTGATGTTCTCGGGACGAATGTCGATGTGGCTGAAGAAGTTGTTGTGCATGAAGCTGTGGTAGCTCTCCGGGTGATCTTCCGGCAGGCCAACGTACTCGTCCATGTTGAAGGTGACCACGTTCTGGAAGCTCACTTCACCGGCTTTGTGCAACTCGATCAGGCGCTTGTAGGTGTTGAGCGGGGTGCCACCGGTGGGCAGGCCCAGTACGAAAGGGCGATCGCTGGTCGGCTTGAACGCGTTGATGCGGTCAACGATGTAACGAGCAGACCACAGGCCTACTTGGCTGGCAGATTTCAACGGGATCAGGCGCATATGGGATACCTCTGTGTCGGGTTGCGACCGGTTTGGCGGTGGCAATTGGCTAAGACGGATTCAAGTTGTTTTATAGCGTAAATAAAGATTGCGAACTAAGCCACATCTATCCACCACCTTTATCTTGTTTGGGTGATAACGATCACGATTATCGGTTTATTAATTTGCGCAGCGAAATAAAAGCCCTAGACTGCCAATCAAGCCTTGATGGCTTATGCGTCAAACGTGATAAGCACTTAATTTCTAGAAAAACATTAACTAAGGAGAGGAACCGTGAACATTCTCGGTTATTTGCAAAAGATCGGCCGTGCCCTGATGGTGCCGGTAGCGGTATTGCCTGCCGCAGCGATCCTGATGGGGGTTGGCTACTGGATTGACCCGAATGGTTGGGGTGGTGACAGTGCGCTGGCTGCCTTCCTGATTAAAGCGGGCGCAGCCATTATCGATAACATGTCCGTACTGTTCGCAGTCGGTGTCGCTTACGGTATGTCCAAGGATAAAGACGGTTCTGCTGCGCTGGCAGGTCTGGTCGGCTTCCTGGTCGTTACCACCCTGCTGAGCCCGGGCGCTGTGGCCCAGATCAAGAGCATTCCGGTGGAACAGGTTCCTGCCGCGTTTGCCAAGATCAGCAACCAGTTCGTGGGTATCCTGTGTGGTGTTATCGCCGCTGAGCTGTACAACCGCTTCAGCAGCGTCGAGCTGCACAAGGCTCTCTCCTTCTTCTCCGGTCGTCGTCTGGTACCGATCGTAACCTCCGTGGTGATGATCGTCGTATCTTTCATCCTGATGGCCGTATGGCCGGCAATCTACGGTGGTCTGGTCTCCTTCGGTGAGTCCATCGTGAGCCTGGGCTCTACCGGTGCCGGTATCTACGCCTTCTTCAACCGTCTGCTGATCCCGATCGGTCTGCACCACGCCCTGAACTCCGTGTTCTGGTTCAACGTGGCCGGTATCAACGACATCCCGAACTTCCTGGGTGGTCAGGCTACCATCGATGCCGCTCTGGCCGCTGGCAAGAGCCTGGAGCAGGTGAAAGGCGTGGTCGGTATGTACCAGGCTGGCTTCTTCCCCATCATGATGTTCGGTCTGCCGGGTGCCGCTCTGGCCATCTACCACTCCGCCAAGAAAGAGAACAAAGAGAAAGTTGCTTCCATCATGATCGCAGCTGCCTTTGCTTCCTTCTTCACCGGTGTCACCGAGCCGCTCGAGTTCTCCTTCATGTTCGTGGCGCCGGTACTGTATGTCATCCACGCCGTACTGACCGGTATCTCCGTGTTCATCGCTGCCTCCATGCAGTGGATGGCCGGTTTCGGTTTCAGTGCCGGTCTGGTGGATATGGTGCTCTCCAGCCGTAACCCGCTGGCGACCAACTGGTACATGCTGATCCCTCAGGGTCTGGTCTTCTTCGGCCTCTACTACACCGTGTTCCGCGTAGTGATTGCCAAGCTGAACCTGAAAACCCCGGGTCGTGAAGATGACGAAGATACTGCTCCGGCTGCCGCTCAATCTACCAACCGTACCGAGCTGGCCAAGCAATACCTGGAAGTGCTGGGTGGTCAAGAGAACCTGGTCTCCATCGATGCCTGCATCACCCGTCTGCGTCTGACTCTGAAAGACCGCAGCATCGTCGATGAGCGCAAGCTGAAAGCCCTGGGTGCGGCCGGTGTGGTCAAACTCGGTGAGCAGAACCTGCAGGTGATTCTGGGCCCATTGGCCGAAATCATCGCCGGTGAGATGAAAGCCCTGCGTTAATCGAGCGACTCGCTCACCTCAAGTCTAAGTCCATTGTTGACATAACTAAGGGCCCCGCTCAGGGGCCCCATATAAAAAAGCCAAGAAAATCCAACCTTTACTTCAAATGAGAGCAGCAGTTATGAACTTGAAACATTCTCTGTTAGCCATTGCCATGTCTACCGTTTTTGTCAGCCAGGTCCAGGCAGCCGATGCCGCCAAGCAGGCTGTGGTCGACTCCCTCGCCAACAACCTGGTGGTCAAGTATGAAGTGGTCACCAACGATGGTGCCGGTGCCGGCCTCGATTGCCAGGCGCTCGGTTCCGAGTGGGCGAGCTGTGGCGTTGCCAAGCTGCACCTGACCAATACCGGTGCGGACGTGACCTCCAAAGACTGGAGCATCTACGTCTCCTCCATCCGTCGTATCCAGCGTGTGGATAACGACCAGTTCACCATTACTCACCTGACCGGCGATCTCTATCGTTTGACGCCAACCGAGAAGTTCCAGGGCTTTGCCAAGGATGCCACGGTCGAAGTGCCGCTGGTGGTGGAATACTGGGTACTGTTCGAATCTGACATCATGCCGAACTGGTATGTCGCCAGCGAAGGTGCCGAGCCGAAAGTACTGGCCAGCATGAGCAACATCAATGATGCCAGCACCTACGAGAAGCCGATGCCGGCTGATGGCTGGAAGCGTACCAAGGATGACAAGAACATCCTGATGAACAGCGAAACCCGTTTCGCGGCCAACCAGACCAGCACCCTGCTGCCGGCTGGCAAGATTGACAACCAGATCCTGCCGACCCCGATGAAGCAGGTAGTCAAAGCTGGCCCGCAGGTTGACTTCTCTACCATCAAACTCAATGCCCTGGACTTGCCGAGCGATCGCGCCGAGGCCCTGAAGGCTCAACTGACCAAGCTGGGTGTTACCCTCTCCGACACCGGCTACCCGGTGACCATCAAGCTCGGCAGCAAGCTCAAGCAGGCTGAAGGCTATGACATGACCATCGGTCAGAAGGGCACAGTGATCCAGGGTCGCGATATCGACGGGGCATTCTGGGGTGCACAATCCCTGATCTCCCTGCTGGGTGTTGATGACAAGCTGGTGAGCCCGATGACCGTCGAGGACGCGCCGCGCTTTGAATACCGTGGCATGCAGACCGACGTGGCCCGCCACTTCCGCAGTCTGGATACCATGAAGAAGCTGGTTGACCAGATGTCTGCCATGAAGCTCAACGTGCTGCACCTTGGCCTGACCAACGATGAAGGCTGGCGTCTGGAGATCCCGGGTCTGCCGGAGCTGACCCAGGTCGGTAGCCAGCGTTGCCACGACGAGTCCGAAACCAAGTGCCTGATGCCGCAACTGGGTTCCGGCCCGACCAGCGACAACCAGGGTTCCGGTTTCTACAGCAAGTCTGACTACGTGGATCTGGTGCGTTATGCCAAGGCTCGCGGTGTGATCGTGATCCCCGAGATCAACATGCCGGCTCACGCCCGTGCTGCCGTGGTCTCCATGGAAGCGCGCTACAAGCGTCTGATGGCGGAAGGCAAAGAAGCGGAAGCTAACCAGTTCCGTCTGACTGATCCGGCTGACACCTCCAATGTCACCTCGGTCCAGTTCTACGACAAGATGTCCTTCATCAACCCTTGCCAGCCGGGTGCTGCCACCTTCGTGGCCAAGGTAATGGATGAAGTTGCCCAGATGCACCAGGCCGCCGGTCAGCCGCTGACCGCATGGCACTACGGTGGTGATGAGGCGAAGAACATCATGCAGGGCGGTGGCTATCAGGATCCGGCCGTCACCAAGAAAGAAGAGCTGGTCGCCTGGAAAGGTAACGTCGACTCCAGCAAGCAGGACAAGCCGTTTGGCAAGTCCCCGATGTGCCAGAAGATGATCGATGAAGGCAAGATCAAGGAAGTGGGCGAGCTGCCGGTTTACTTCGCCAAGGAAGTGGGCCAGATGGTCAAAGACCGCGGCTTCTCTACCCTGCAGGCGTGGGAAGATGGTCTGAAGTACGCCAGCGGTGCCAAGGATTTCGCCACCGACAACACCCGTGTCAACTTCTGGGAAACCCTCTACTGGGGTGGCTTCAACGAAGCGATGAAGTGGGCCCACAAGGGTTACCAAGTGGTGCTGTCCAACCCGGATTACCTCTACTTCGACTTCCCGAACGAAGTACACCCGGCTGAGCGTGGCTACTACTGGGCAACCCGTTTCAACGACACCCGCAAGGTATTTGCCTTCGCCCCGGAAAACCTGCCGCAGAACGCCGAGACTTCGGTTGACCGCGACGGCAACGCCTTCGTGGCCAAGGGTGACCAGGATCCGGTCAAGTTCAAGGGGATCTCCGGTCAGCAGTGGAGTGAAACCGTGCGTACCGATGCTCAGTACGAGTACATGGTCTACCCGCGTATCTTCTCTGTGGCCGAGCGTGCCTGGCACAAAGGTGGCTTCGAGCTGGATTACGTGAAGAACCGCGAGTTCTCCGGCGAGACCAAGTTCGTCAACAAGGCCACCCTCAACAAAGAGTGGAACCAGTTTGCCAACGTACTGGGTCAGCGCGTGTTGCCGAAACTGGATCAGGCCGGTGTTGAATACCGCCTCTCCGTACCGGGTGCCAAGGTAGTGAACGGTGTGCTGGAAGCGAACGTGGATCTGCCGGGTCTGCCCATCCAGTACAGCCTGGACGGTACCAACTGGAGTGCCTATGACGCCGCGGCCAAGCCGAGCGTGAATGGCAAGGTCTACCTGCGTACCACCAGCTTCGATGGCAAGCGCACCAGCCGCGTCACCGAACTGAACTGATAGCAGTCAACCGTTAACATGAGGTGGGTCGCAAGACCCGCCTTTCCCAAGGGCGATGGCGCATCGGATTTGGGAAAGGTTGACTGTGCGTGTGAGCCTTTGTTGTGTGTAATTGTCTGTTTTGTGTTTTTCATCACTTTCAGCCCCGCCTAGTGCGGGGCTTTTTTATGCATTTGGGGTGCAATGTGCCAAGCCACGCCGTTTTTAGCGGCGCAATGGCCGGGAAATGGCCCGGAAGTGCCAAATTCAGGTTGAGACAGCGCCCGTAATAAGGGATCATATCCGGCTTGACGGCGGGGGGATGAGGGTGCCAGCCGGCACAACTTCCGCCAGTGACGCTTTTTTGAGGTGAGCCATGAGTCAGGCGAACAGCCCAACTAACTTTATTCGTCAGATCATTGATGAAGATCTGGCCAGCGGTAAGCACAGCAGCGTGCATACCCGTTTTCCGCCCGAGCCGAACGGTTATCTCCATATCGGCCACGCCAAATCAATCTGCCTGAACTTCGGCATCGCCCGCGACTATCAGGGCCAGTGCAACCTGCGTTTCGATGACACCAACCCGGTGAAGGAAGATATCGAGTACGTAGAGTCCATCAAGCAGGACGTACAGTGGCTCGGCTTCCAGTGGAACGGCGAGATCTGCTACTCCTCCGACTATTTCGACAAGCTGCACGGCTACGCCATCGAGCTGATTGAAAAGGGTCTGGCCTATGTGGACGAGCTGACGCCCGAGCAGATGCGCGAGTACCGTGGCACCCTGACTGAAGCTGGCAAGAACAGCCCGTTCCGAGATCGCAGCGTGGAAGAGAACCTGGCGCTGTTTGCCAAGATGAAGAACGGCGAGTTCGCCGAAGGCACCGCCTGCCTGCGCGCCAAGATCGACATGGCATCCCCCTTCATGGTGATGCGCGATCCGGTTATCTACCGCATCAAGTTTGCCCACCACCACCAGACCGGTGACAAGTGGTGCATCTACCCGATGTATGACTTCACCCACTGCATCTCGGACGCGCTGGAAGGGATCACCCACTCCATCTGTACCCTGGAGTTCCAGGACAACCGTCGCCTGTACGACTGGGTGCTGGACAACATCACCATCGACTGCCATCCGCGTCAGTACGAGTTCTCTCGTCTGAACCTCGAATACACCGTCATGTCCAAGCGCAAGCTGAACCTGCTGGTGACCGAGAAGCACGTCGATGGTTGGGATGACCCGCGCATGCTGACCGTCTCCGGTCTGCGTCGTCGTGGTTACACCCCGGCCTCCATCCGCGAGTTCTGCAAGCGCATCGGCGTCACCAAGCAGGACAACATCGTCGAGATGAGCATGCTGGAAGCCTGCATCCGCGAAGACCTCAACGAGCATGCGCCGCGCGCCATGGCCGTGCTGCATCCAGTGAAAGTGGTCATCGAGAACCTGGCTGCCGACGAAGTGCTGACAGCCCCGGCCCACCCGAGCAATGCCGAGATGGGTACCCGCGAGCTGAACTTCACACGCGAGATCTTCATCGATGAAGCGGACTTCAAAGAAGAGGCGAACAAGCAGTTCAAGCGTCTGGTGCTGGGCAAGGAAGTGCGTCTGCGCAATGCCTATGTGATCAAGGCCGAGCGCATCGAGAAAGATGCCGATGGCAAGGTCACCTGCATCTACTGCTCCTACGACCCCGAGACTCTGGGCAAGGATCCGGCCGATGGCCGCAAGGTGAAAGGGGTGATCCACTGGGTCAGCGCCACTCACTCCCTGCCAGCGGAAGTGCGTCTTTACGACCGTCTGTTCAAGGTGCCGAACCCGGGCGCCGAGGATGACTTTGAAGCTGCGCTGAACCCGGAATCCCTGGTGATCATCGAGGGGGCCCGTGTCGAGGCATCCCTGAAGAACGCCAAGCCGGAGCAGGCTTACCAGTTCGAGCGTGAAGGTTACTTCTGCGCCGACAACAAGCTCTCCAGCCCGGAGCATCTGGTGTTCAACCGCACCGTTGCCCTGCGTGACTCCTGGGGCAAAGTCGAAGGCTAAGCCGATGGGGCAGGGGAGACCCTGCCCTGTGCGATGCCAACGGCCTGCGCCGGACAATAAAAAGCCAGCTGATGCTGGCTTTTTATTGTCCGTTATCTGCAAGTCACGGGCGACTTATTCGTCGTGCTTGCACTCACCTGTTGCACAGTGACCGTAGAGGTAGAGGCTGTGGTTGGTGAGACGGATATTGAATTTCTTGGCGATCTCGCGCTGGCGCTGTTCGATCACTTCGTCGGAGAACTCGATCACCTTGCCGCAGTCAAGGCAAACCAGGTGGTCGTGGTGCTCCTGAGTGGCCAGCTCGAATACCGACTTGCCACCTTCGAAGTGGTGACGGGTAACGATACCGGCATCATCAAACTGGTTGAGAACGCGATAGACGGTAGCGAGACCAATCTCTTCACCCAGGTCGATCAGTCGTTTATAGAGATCTTCGGCGCTGGTGTGCTGGCAGTCCGGCTGTTGCAGGATTTCCAGGATTTTGACCCGGGGCAAGGTGATCTTGAGCCCGGCCTTTTTTAACGCTTGGTTGTTGTCTGCCATATTCTACTTATTCGCATTCTCGAAGGTGGGGTTATTCTGATGGACTGCCGCAGGAATGGCAACCTTGAACTCGCTTGGCCTGCCATTATAGGTCGTAGCCTCCCTAAAAATAAACCCAGCAATTCAAGGGGTTTAGCCATAAATGGCCGGTTGGATTGAAATAATCAATCGTGTCGTCCGACTTGCTGGCATGGCAGATGTTGATAAGATGTAACTTTCATATTCTGGTCGGATGAGATCCATGGATTGGCTTTTTGACAATGCGGCCTGGGTGCGCCGCGCACTCAACGCCTGGCCCCCTTTCTGGGGGGCCGGTATCAAGATAGAGACCCTGAGCGATGACTTTCGCTACTGCCGGGTGACCCTCAAATCCCGCTGGTGGAACAAGAACGCCAACCGCACCCAGTTTGGCGGCAGCATGTTTGCCATGACGGACCCCATCTATCCGCTGATGCTGATGGGCTACTTCAAGAATCGCTACTACGTCTGGGACAAGGCGGGCAGCATCAACTACATCAAGCCGGGCAAGGGCAAGCTGGTGGCCGAGTTCAACCTGACCGAGGGCAAGCTGGCCGAAATCGTGGCGGCGACTGAAGGTGGCAACAAGCATTTCCCCGAATTCGAGGTGACGGTACAAGACAAGAGCGGCGAGCTGGTGGCGCAGGTCAAGCGCACCCTCTATGTGCGGGCCAAACCGGAGCACAGAGGTGAATAACAGGGAAGAATAAAGGCAGGCATCGCAACAAGCAGATACAACAAGGGCCCCGTCGGGGCCCTTGTTGTCAGAGGTATGAGGGGAGGCGGATTACTCCAGCTCGCCCAGGCACATCTCTTCGTGCAGCTGCTTGCACCAGCCCTTGACGCGCTCGGCGGTCAGCTCCGGCTGGCGATCTTCATCGATACCCAGACCGACAAAGTGCTTGTCATCGACCAGTGCCTTGGAGGCTTCGAACTCGTAGCCGGCAGTCGGCCAGTGACCGATGATGATGGCGCCTTTGGCTTCGACGATGTCGCGCAGGGTGCCCATGGCGTCGAGGAAGTACTCGGAATAGTCTTCCTGATCACCGCAACCGAAGATGGCGACCAGCTTGTTGGTGAAGTCGATTTCGCCCAGATCGGGGAAGAAGTCGTCCCAGTCGGCCTGGGCTTCGCCGTAGTACCAAGTCGGGATGCCGAACATCAGCAGATCAAAGCTCTCGATGTCGGCCTTGCTGCTCTTGGCGATGTCACGGACTTCAATCAGGTTTTTGCCCAGCTCTTTCTGGATCATCTTGGCGACAGCTTCGGTGTTACCGGTATCGCTGCCAAAAAACAGACCTACACTTGCCATAGTGTTTAGTTACCCGTATTTGGTGTTAATGCTCAACGCTCAGACTGCAATGTCCACCGCAAAGGCGGACTCAATCTGTTGTTTCAGGATAGATTGGATCAGCTCGGCTCGGCTGATGTTCTGTTGTAACGCAAGTTGGTTCAGGCGCTCCAGCAACTCGGCCTCCACCTTTAACTCTACCCGCTTCAGCCCATTTTCCCGATCGCGCTTAAGCTGGTTACGCTTGTTGATCTTGAGCTGGGTCTCGCGGGGGAGTGGATTGGTCTTTGGCCTGCCGGGGCGCTTCTCATTTGCGAACAGATCCAGTGTTGTTCGATCAGTTTGCTGTTTGGCCATACATCACAGATGAAAATAAGTTAGCCGAGTCCTGAGCCTTCCCAGCCCAGTTCGATCAGCCCCTTGGCGACAAAACCCGCACAACCCAGAAACAGTACCAACCAGACGATAAAACGACCGAAACGGGGCACGTTGCCGCGCTTGAGCACGTCCTGAATGGCCAGGCCAATCAATATGAAAATGGCCACAAAGAATAACTTGAGGCCCAAACTTTCGATCAGGTCGATATGTTCACTTAGCATGGATTGCGCACACTCCTTATGACCGGCGCACTATATCACAAAGGATTTGAAACTGTTAACCGCCTGTCGACAGGAAATCCACAACCAATTTGTTGAACAGAGCCGGTTTTTCCGCATGCAGCCAGTGGCCGGTACCCGCGATGACACGCACCTTTGCCGCCGGGAATTGGGCCAGTGCCGTCTCGCTGTATTGGGGCTGCATATAGTCAGAATCCCCCCCTTTGATAAAGAGCACCTGCCCCTCGAAGCGGCGTTCATCCTCTGGCCAGCCCATGATGTTGGCGTAGTTTTGCTCAAGGGCGGGCACATTGAAGCACCATCCCCAGCCATGCTCGCCTCTGGCGAACGATTTGAGCAGGAACTGGCGTACCCCGGCGATCTCGATATGCTGCGCCAGCATGGCTTCTGCTTCACTGCGGCTTTGCGGCGGCGTGCGTCGTGTGGCGTTGAGTCCGGCAAAGACATTCTGGTGGCGGGAGTGGGGATAGGCGACCGGCGCCATGTCGGCCACCACCAGTTTGGTCACCCGCTCTGGCGCCAGCTTGGCGACCTGCATCGCCACCTTGCCACCCATCGAGTGGCCAATCAGGGTGGCTTCGGCAATCTCCAGCCGATCCATCAGGGTCAGGATGTCGGCCGCTTGCGCCGGATAGCTCATCTCGCTGCTATGAAAGGAGGCTCCGTGGTTGCGCAGATCGACGCTGACCACCCGATAGTGTTCGCCGAGGGCACGGGCCAGCAGGCCGAGGTTGTCGAGGCTGCCAAACAGGCCGTGGATCAGAATGACCGCCGGTCCCTGACCCTGCTCCTTGAAGTTCAATATGCTGTTTTGTTGCAAAATGACACCTTGTCGGTCGTGGGTGCGTATCGCTGTTTTATTTAACGCACTGGAAAGAAAAGGATTTCGTCCAATGGATTGGGATTTTATGTGGTTTTTTTTCTAAAAAATCCCGTCCGGATCGGCTATCAGTGCGGCTGATCACACACTTGGGCCGCTATTATGCCGTATTCTCGATGAGATTCATGTACATCTGCCAGCCCCTTGCTTGGGCTGTCGGGTTTGCCTATGTATAATCGCCGCATCCGAATTTCGACGAGTCCAGCGCATCCCTATGAAAACCATCGAGCTTGATGACGATCTCTACTTCTATATCGCCAGCCAGACCCGGCACATTGGTGAGAGTGCCTCCGATATCCTGCGCCGTCTGCTGGAACAGCCTGCTAACCAAGGTGTGCCGGTTGCCGAGCCCGTTGCCGTCGCGCAGCCCAGTGCGGTAGCCACCCGGCAAGGGCTGCAAGCCCTGCTTGATTCTGGCGAGCTGCAGCAGGAAGAGAAGTCCATCAACCGTTTCATGCAGGTGCTGAGTACCCTCTACCGGGATGATCCGGTCGGGTTTACCCAGGCCACCGAAATCAAGGGGCGCAAGCGCGTCTATTTCTCGCGGGATCCCGAGGCTCTGCGCGCCAGTGGCAGCACCACCAAGCCCAAGCCGGTACCGGAAACCCCGTTCTGGGTAATCACCAACACCAACACCAGTCGCAAGCAGAACATGGTGGCCCAGCTGATGAGCAGCATGGGTTACGGCGACGAGGTGATCGCGCAGGTGTGCGGCGCAATCTAACGGTTTTTCAAGACTCAGGCCTTGCCCGGCAAGGCCGCCATTACGCAAGGAAAACGCCATGGCTCAGCATTCCCACGCCGGTCAGCCGGCCCGTTTAAGCGACCTGACCAACATTCCCCGTCTGGTCAGCGCCTACTACCTCAACAAGCCGGACATGAGCCGCCCCGAGCAGCGAGTTGCCTTCGGTACCTCCGGCCACCGCGGCAGCGCCCTGCACAGCGCCTTTACCGAATCCCATATTCTGGCGGTGACCCAGGCGCTGGTGGAGTATCGCCAGCAGGCCGGCATCACTGGCCCGCTGTTTGTCGGCATGGATACTCACGCTCTGTCCGAATCCGCCTTTGCCAGCGCCGTCGAAGTGCTGGCCGCCAACGGCGTTGAAACCCGCATTCAGGCCGGCCTCGGTTTTACCCCGACCCCGGTCATCTCTCACGCCATCCTGCGCCACAATGCAGGCAAACCGGCTGCCCGTGCTGACGGCGTGGTGATCACTCCGTCCCACAACCCGCCGGAAGATGGTGGCTTCAAGTACAACCCGCCTCACGGTGGCCCCGCCGAAGGGGAGATCACCAAGTGGGTCGAGGATCGTGCCAACGCCATTCTGGAAGCGGGTCTGGCCGGCGTGAAGCGCATGCCGTTCGCCGAGGCGCTCAAGAGCCCGTTCGTGGTCGAGCACGACTATGTCACCCCCTATGTGGATGATCTGAAGAACGTGCTGGACATGGATGCCATCAAGAACGCGGGAATCAAGATCGGTGTCGATCCGCTGGGCGGCTCCGGCGTCGCCTACTGGGACGTCATCGCCAAGACCTATGGCCTGAACATCGAGGTGGTGAACTACAAGGTCGACCCGACTTTCTCCTTCATGACCCTGGATAAAGACGGCAAGATCCGGATGGACTGCTCCAGCCCGTTCGCCATGGCCAGCCTGATCGCGCTCAAGGACAAGTTCGACATCGCCCTTGGCAACGACCCTGACTACGACCGTCACGGCATCGTCACCAAGTCCGGCCTGATGAACCCGAACCACTATCTGGCGGTAGCGATCCAGTATCTGTTTACCCACCGCACCGGCTGGTCTGCGGATGCGGCCGTCGGCAAGACGCTGGTCTCTTCCTCCATGATCGACCGGGTGGCCGGCGAGATTGGCCGCACCCTGAAAGAGGTGCCGGTCGGCTTCAAGTGGTTCGTGGATGGCCTCTACAGCGGCGAGTTCGGCTTTGGTGGCGAGGAGAGCGCAGGCGCCTCCTTCCTGCGCAAAGATGGCACCGTCTGGACCACCGACAAGGATGGCTTCATTCTGGCGCTGCTGGCGGCAGAAATTCTGGCGGTCACCGGCAAGGATCCGCAGGCTCATTACGACGCACTGGAAGCCAAATTTGGCCGCTCCAGCTACCGCCGCATCGACGCCCCGGCCAACAGCGCCCAGAAAGCCGTGCTCTCCAAGCTGGATCCGGCACTGGTGGAAGCCTCCACTCTGGCGGGTGAGCCCATCATCGCCAAGCTGACCAAGGCGCCGGGCAACGATGCCGCCATCGGCGGCCTCAAGGTGGTGACCGAGAACGGCTGGTTCGCGGCGCGCCCCTCTGGCACTGAGTCCATCTACAAGATCTACATGGAGAGCTTCAAGGGCGACACGCACCTCGACCTCATCCAGCAAGAGGCCCAGCAGATCGTCTCCGCTGCGCTGGCCAAGGCAGGCGTCTAAATCAGGTAGTCATCCTTGAGCCCCTGATGGGGTTGAACGTTGGATATAAAAAAGGAGCCATGATGGCTCCTTTTTCATTGTCTGTTTTATGCCAGCGAGTTGTCAGCGCGCCGCCTTCACCGCCAGCCCCAACTGCCATACCGCCATGGCGTAGTGGGTGCTGTGGTTGTAGCGGGTGATGGTGTAGAAGTTGGGCAGGCCGTACCAGTATTGGTAGCCGGTGCCGACATCGAGACGCAGCAGGCTCGACTCGCTGTGGTTGCCGAGGGGGCTGGTGGGCGTCAGCCCTGCGCGGCGCAGGGTGGCGACCGGGTAGCGGGTCTGGAAGCCGTGCTCGTAGCCGGGCAGTTGGCCCTGACCGCGCACCGCCACCGGTTGACCTTTCTCCCAGCCGTGGGCCTTGAAGTAGTTGGCGACGCTGCCGATGGCATCCACCGGATCCCACAGGTTGGTGTGGCCGTTGCCGTCAAAGTCCACCGCATAGCGCTGGAAGCTGGAGGGCATAAACTGGCCGTAGCCCATGGCGCCCGCATAGGAGCCCTTCGGTTCGGTGGGGTCCATCCCCTCATCGCGGGTCATCACCAGGAAGGCTTCCAGCTCGCTCGTGAAGAACTCGGCGCGACGCGGATAATCAAACGCCAGGGTGGCCAGCGCATCCAGAATGCGGGTCTTGCCCATCACCCGGCCCCAGCGGGTCTCGACCCCGATAATGCCGACGATGATCTCAGGCGGCACCCCGTAGATCTGCTCCGCCCGGTTCAGCTCGCTTGCGTATTCACGCCAGAAGTTGACGCCGTTCTGTACGTTGTCGGGGGTGATGAACTTGGCGCGATAACGGTTCCAGGCACCGGTCGGGCCAGTGGGCTTGGCGGTGGTCGGCGCCTGGGCATCCATCAGGCGGATGATCCAGTCGTAACGCTCTGCCTGTGCCAGCACCTGATGCAGCTGGGCGTTGTCAAAACCGTGCTTCTCGACCATCTTCTGGACGAACCGGTCCACGTTGGGGCGATTGGCGAAGTCCCCCTTGCTAACCCCTTGTGTATAAACGGGTTTGCTCGATGGCGCCTGATTGATAAAGGCGCTCTTGGGTTGGGGGACGACCACGGGCTTTGGCGCGGGGGCGCTGCTGCAGCCACCGAGCAGGGGGAATAATGACAGAGTGAGAAGAGAGGCAAGGCGACGCATAGGGTTCTCAAAGAGACTGATAAAGTGTCGCAATGGTAAAACATTGTCATCCCCGTGCAAGTGTTCCGTGCGCCTTGTTTGCCGCCAATTCATCGTGCGATGGATTAGCCCTCCGGTGAGGGCTGTGCTGTTTATGGCTGGGGGGGACGTAGAGTGTGGTAGCCGCTCCAGAGTCGGGTCAGGGTGGTGATGGCGCAGAGCAGGGCAAAGCCGTAGGCGAGCGGGGCGAAGGCGGCGGGCCACAGGCACATCAGCACAAAGAGGGCGATGGTCTCGCTCCCCTCGGTGAGGCCGCCCAGATAGTAGAGGGATTTGTGGTGGTAGACCGGATTGTCGATGCCCCGCTTGCCCGCCATGATGGCAAACGCCAGAAAGCTCGAGCCGGTGCCCATAAAGGCAAACAGCAGGGTGGCGGCGGGCAGCGCATTGGCGGGGGCGGCGAGGGCAAAGCCCAGCACCACGGCGGCGTAGAAAATAAAGTCGAGGGTGATGTCGAGAAAGCCGCCGCAGTCGGTGATGCCGGTTTCCCGCGCCACGGCGCCATCGAGCCCGTCCAGCAGCCGGTTGAGCAGAATGGCTGCGAGCGCCCATTGATAGCAGCCAAAGGCCAGTAGCGGCAGCGCCAACATGCCGATGGCAAAGCCGGTGAGGCTCACCTGATTGGCACTGATCCCGGCGCGGCAGAGCGGTTTGGCAAGCTGGGTGAGGGGGCTGCGGATCACGGGGATCAGATGGCGATCAAACAAGGTGAACACTCCTCGGTTAACAGTGGCATTCGGTGAGGTTGAGTATGGTGCCCGGTGCGTCTTCCGCATCGTGGGTCACCAAGATGGCGGGGATGGCCAGCGCCTTGATCTGCGCGAACACCAGCTCGCGAAAGGCGGCCCGCAGCGGCTTGTCGAGGCGGGAGAAGGGCTCGTCCAGCAGCAGGGCGTCGGGTTCCGCCAGCAGGGCTCGCAGCAGGCTGACCCGCGCCCGCTGCCCCCCTGACAGCAGCTGTGGCAGCTTGTCAGCCTGATCTGCCAGTGCGACCTGCGCCAATGCGGCCAACGCCTTTTCCCGCCGCGCACGTTTTCCCTTGATGATCGCAGGCATGCCGAACATCAGGTTCTCCGCCACCGTCAGATGGTCAAACAGCAGGTCATCCTGAAACAGCATGCCGATGCGCCGCGCTTGCGCAGGCAAGGTGTTGAGTGGCCGCTCGCCGAGCCTTATCTCCCCCTCCAGCCGGATCGGGCCATTTTCTGTCTGCGCGCTCGGTAGTACCCCGGCCAGCCCCGCCAGCAGGGAGCTTTTGCCGCAGCCGCTTGGCCCCATCAGGGTCAATACCTCGCCGGGGGCCACCTGCAGGGGGGGCAGCGAAAGCAGCAGATTTTCATCAAGGTAAAGTCGAAGAGGCGTGGTGCTCAGCATATGGCTGTTTCCATCGTGAGAGTTCATCGTGAGCCGCCCCCCTTGAGCGCCGGATTGATCCGCGCTGGCAGCCATAGCGCCAGCAGATAGATAACGAGCGGCAGCAGCAGTTGCAGCAGGCCGTAGAGCCCCGCCAGCCGCCGGTTGAGGCCGCTGCCGATGGCCACCGCTTCGGTGGTGATGGTGACCACTCTGCCAGCACCAAAGAGCAGGGTCGGCAGATACTGGGCCAAACTCACCGCCGCCCCGACGCTGAAGGCAAACAGCAGCGGGCGCGCCAGCAGCGGCGCTTTCACTTGCCACCAGGCTCGCCATGGCGTTGCCCCCAGCAGCAGGGCGCTCTGGGTGATCCGTGGATCGAACTGGCGATAGGGGCCGAGCAGACACAAATAGACATAGGGAAAGACAAACAGCAGCTGGCTCCAGAGCACCCAGCCCCAGCCAATGCCGCTGCTTATCGCGTCATGTGCAAGCCAGTCCAACCCGAGCCGGATACCAAACAGCAGGCTAGCCTGTGGCAGCAACAGCGGCAGGCAGATGAGCCAGAGCGGCCAGGGGCGGCGCCCGGCTTGCGCCTCCAGACTACACACCGCCATTCCCAGTGCCAGCAAGCCGCTCACCAGCGCCAGCAGTACGCTGGTTGCCAGCAGTGGCAGCAGGGTTGGCAGCAGTTCCAGCCAGTAATGACTGCTCCACTGGCTGGGCCAGAGGGCGGGAAAGGGCCAGCGGCGCGCCAGTGACCAGAGCAGCAGGGCCGCCAGCACCGCCAGATTGAGGGTGATCAGAGTGAGTGCAGAGCCTGCTGCGAGCCGGTTGGCAAAGGAGTGGGACGCAGCTCGTTTGCCATCGAGCCAGCAGCCTTTGCCCACCTCTTGATGAAGCCACTCCAGTAATCTGAGCATGGCGATCAGCAGCGCCGTGATAGCGAGCAGCAGCAGGGCGCCGCTGGCGGTGGCGCCGCGCCAGAGCAGATCCGGATCCTGATACCAAAGCCACAGCCGTACCGCCAGCGGGGCGGGGGTGTCAGGCCCGAGCAGCTGGGCGAGATCCACCACCGCCACTCCGTAGGCCGCCACCGCATAAATGGGCAGGCGCAGGGCAGGCCAGAGCGCCGGCAGCAGCAGGCGCCACCAGATCTGGGGGGCGCTGAAGCCAAGGCTTGTCCCCAGCCACTGCTGGCGTGCCAGCTGGATGGGTTGCTGCGCGGCCATCGCCATCAGCAGCAAAAAGGGGGTCTCCTTGAAAACGAGCAGTGCAATCAGCCCGAGCCCCCAAGGATCCCGAATGGTTTGCCAATCGGGGGGAAGATCAAACCCCGTTAGAGCTGGCGAGAGGAGCCGCAGCAGCCAGCCGGAGGGGGCGAGCAGAAAGGCAAAGCCGATGGCAAAGGCGACGTGGGGCATGGCCAGCATAGGCGAGAGCAGGCGACGGAGCAGCCCGAAAGCCCGGCTGTCGCTGTGGGCCAGCAGCAGGGCGGTCAACAGCAGGCTGCCAAGGGTCGAGGCGGCGCCAATCCACAGGCTCAGTGCTGCTGAGTGCCAAAGACCGGGTTGGGCGAGCAGCAAGGCGAGATGAGAGGCGGCCATCCCCTCCGCCAGCAGTTGCCACAGCCCCGCCAGCAATGGGATGACGAAGAGTGCCAGATAAATGACCGCCATCCCCGTACTCATAGTGGGGTGGCGTGTCAACTGGCGCCACGGTCGGGAGCGGGAAAGCGGGTGACCAGCGGCACTCATCAGTGACCGTAACGCTCGGCCCAGGCCGCTTCCAGCTTGAGCTGCCAGCTGGGGTGAGGCTCGGCCACCGCTTTGAAGCGCAGTGCCGGTTGCCCCTTGGCGGAGTCAGGCAGGGCATCGGCCCGCAGCACGCTGGGATCACCCCAGAAGGCCGGATTGGCTTTTCGTGCCTGCGCCGCCGGGCTCAGCAGGAAGTTGGCCACCACCTTGGCACCCGCACGGGCACTGGCGTTGAAGGGGATGGCGAGAAAATGGCTGTTGGTGAGCGCCCCTTTCTCCATGGCGACCGCTTCCACACTGGGGGGCAGGGCGCCAATCTGGGCAGCGCTCTGCGCCTCCTGCGGATTGAAGCTGATAGCCATGGCCAGTTCGCCATCATCGAGCAGTTGGCGGGTCTCGGCAGCGCTGGTAGGGAACAGTTTTCCCTTGCGCCAGAGTGCCGGATGCAGCTCATCGAGCCAGGCCCAGAGCGGGGCGGTGAGTTGGGTAAACTCGCTCTCGGTCGCTTCCCGATAGAGGGGGGCCGGGTCTGGCGTCAACTCCAGCAGGATCTGCTTGAGAAAACTGGAGCCATGGAACTGGGGCGGCTTGGGATAGGTGAAGCGACCGGGATGGGCCTTGACCCACGCCAGCAGGGCTGTTGCCGAGGTGGGCGCTCTGGCGACCTCCTCGGTGTCGACCATCAGATTGAGCTGGCCAATGCCCCAGGGGGCTTCAAGCCCTTCCACCGGCAGGGTGAAGTCCTCACTCACCGGCAGAGTGCTATCTACATGCGCCATGTTGGGCAGCTCGGCGGTAAAGGGAGCGCCGAGCAGCCCCTGCTCCTTGAGCGCCTTGAAGTTCTCGCCGTTGACCCAGAGAAGGTCGATGGGGCCGCCAGCTTGCTTGCCCGCCTGCTTGTTGGCCAGCAACTGGCTGACGCTCTGGGCGATGTCATCCACCTTCACCTGCACCAGCTTGACCTGATAGTCGCGCGCCAGCTCCTGCCCGGCCCACACCAGATAGGCGTTGATCTCCGGGCTGCCGCCCCAGGCGTTGAAGTAGACGGTCTGCCCCTTCGCCTCCTCAAGGGTCTGTTGCCAGTTGTCATCAGGGCTGGCTAACAGCGGGCCGCTGGCCAGCAGTGGCAGGGCGCACAGCAGGGCGTTTAGCCGCTGTTTGAGCCGAGATCTGCAGTGTGAGTTGAGGTGTGAGCAGAGTTGTGAGAATGGCTTGAGCATAAACGTTTCCCTGATTGTCAGGCGCCACGGCGCCAGCGGTGATAACGGGCCAGCAACGCCAGCCCCCGGGTAGGCTGGTGGGCCCGTTTCCATTCACCCGCCACGTATTTGTTCCCCTCCATCAGGGTGGGGTAGGCGTGAATGGTGCCGAGGATCTTGCCTAGGCCGAGGCGGTGACGCATGGCGAGCACAAATTCGGCGATCCGTTCACCGGCGTGAGTGCCTACTATGGTGGCGCCAAGGATAGTATCTTTGCCCGGCACGGTCAGCACCTCGACAAAACCGTGGCGCTCTCCATCGGCGATGGCGCGATCCAGCTCGGCCAGCTCGAAGCGGGTCGCCTCGAAGGGGATCCTCTGCGCTTCGGCTTCCTTGCGATTGAGGCCGACCCGGGCAATCTCCGGCGTGGTGTAGGTGGCCGCCGGAATAACCCGATAGTCGGCCCGAAAGCGCTTGAACTGGCCAAACAGGGCATTTACTGCCGCATACCAGGCCTGATGGGCGGCGAAGTGGGTGAACTGGTAAGGGCCCGCTACGTCTCCTACCGCCAGTATGCTGGGGAAGTTGGTGGCAAGGAAGCCATCGACCGCTAGGGTGCCGCTGGGGGCAAGCTCGACCCCCAACGCTTCGAGCCCGAAGCCGCTCACATTGGCGACCCGACCCAGTGCCAGCAGCAGTTGATCCCCTTCCACCACCTGTGTCTCATCGCCACGGCGCAGTTGCAGCCGGATGGGGAGATCCCCATCGGCTGCGGGCAGATAGTCGGCTCGTTCGGCGCGCCAGCCGGTGAGTAGCTGCACGCCATCGCGGCTTATTTGATCGGCCAGCGCGTCGGCTACCTCTCTATCTTCGCGGGGCAGCAGTTGCTCCGAGAGTTCCACCAAGGTCACGGGAATGCCGAGCAGGGCGAAGCTCTGAGCCAGCTCGCAGCCGATAGGGCCACCGCCCAGCACCAGCAGGCGACGCGGCGGAGTGCGCAGCTGCCAGAGGCTATCCGAGGTGAGGTAAGGCACCTGATCCAGCCCCGGCAGCTTGGGCACCAGCGGCCGGGCGCCGGAGGCGATGACGATATGACGGCTGGCAAGGCGCTGGCCGTTCACTTCCACCTCCCAGGGGGAGACCAGCCGCGCCTCCCCTTCGATGCATTCCACTCCAAGCCCCTGATAGCGTTCGATGGAGTCGTGTGGCTCGACCTCCTTGATAACCTCCGCTACCCGCTCCATCACGGCGGTAAAATCGGCGCGGGAGTGGCTTGGGCTAAAGCCCAGCTCGTCGGCTTTACGCTGCTCTGCGGCAAAGCGGGCGCTTCGGATCAGCGCCTTGGAGGGGACGCAACCGCTGTTGAGGCAATCGCCCCCCATCTTGTGTTTCTCGATGAGCGCCACCTTGGCCTTCACCGCTGCCGCGATATAGCTGGTGACCAGCCCACCTGCACCGGCACCGATCACCAGCAGGTTGTAGTCGTAGCGAGCGGGTTTGCGGTAGGGGGAGAGCAAGCGGCGCAGCGCGAGCTTGTCGGTCAATTTCTTGACCAGCCAGGGCATCAGCCCCAGCAGGGTCAACGCGACCATCAGGCCGGGGGAGAGAATATTGCCGGTGCTGGTTAACTGGCCAAGCTCGCTGCCCGCCAGCACATAGACGAAGGTGCCGGGCAACATGCCAAGCTGGCTGACCCAGTAGTAGGTGCTGACTCTGATGGGGGTGAGCCCCATCAGCAGATTGACCAGAAAGAAGGGGAAGATGGGGATGAGGCGCAGGCTCAGCAGATAGAAGGCCCCCTCCTTCGCCATGCCGGACTGAAAGGTGGCCAGCTTGTCGCCAAAGCGGGCGGTGACCCAGTCGCGCAGCAGAAAACGAGCGCTGAGAAAGGCCAGGGTTGCGCCTATGGTGCTGGCAAAGGAGACCAGCAGCAGCCCCCAGGCGACGCCGAACACTGCGCTACCACCCAGGGTGAGCAGGCTGGCGCCGGGCAGGGAGAGGGCGGTGCTCAGCACATAGATAAGCACGAACAGCAGGCTGGCCGAGACAAAGTGACTGTCGACCCATTGCGCCACTGCCGCCTGCTGGGCCTGCAAGGCGTCCAGAGTGAGGTAACGGCCAAGATCGAGGGCAAAAAAGGTGCCGATAAGGCTCCCCATCACCAGTGCAAGCAGCAGGCGGGTCCGGTTCATCAGGCGTCCTTGCTGTCTGGCTGGGCAGGGCGTTCCGGTTGCACAGGCAGCTGGCAGAAGCCCTGCGGTGCGATATCGAGGGCGGCGTTGAACTTGGCCGACATGTTCTGGAAGGCGATAAGGCCGGTCAGCTCCACCATGGCATCGTCATCGAACCAGGGCTTGAGGCGGGCCGCCTGTTCATCGCTCACCCCATCGAGGCCAGTCATCGCTTCGGTGTAGTCGAGCACCGCTTTTTCCCGCTCGTCAAACAAGGAGCTTTCGCGCCAGTTGGCCAGCGCCTCCACCTTCTCGCTGGAGCCGGCTCTCTTTACCAGGGTCATGGCGTTGATGTCGACGCAAAAACGACACCAGTTGAGCTGGGAGACCCGCACCGTCACCAGCGAGCGCAGCACGGGATCGATGGGGGAGCGCTTGCGGTTGATGACCCCGTAGAGGGTGGCGACGGCGGCAAACAGGCGCGGCGAGCGGCCCCAGCACTTGCCCGGAATAAGCACCTGACCATAGTTGCGCTTTTGCAGCCAGAAAAAGGGGCGGATAAACCAGGCATATTCCCGGTCGGGTTTGACCTCAACGCGCATCAGTTACCTTCTTGTTGTTTCACTCTTACGGTTTCAAATTGGGTTTGTAGGCTTGGCCCAACCGCTCGTTCAGGCGGGTCAGGAAATCCTCGATCCGCGCACGGTTGGTGCCCAGATCGCTTTGCCCCTGACGGGAGGCTGATCGCATATCGATGCGGGTCTCTTTGGGGCCGGCAAAGACCCGCAGCGCCACATCATCCTGAAAGCCGAACCAGCCGGTGGTGACCACTGCATCCAGGCCATCCGGGCTGGGTCGTATCTGCCAGCCCAGCTCCTGCATCAGCTCGTTGGCTTCAATCAGCACTTCGGCAGGAGAGGCCCTGGTAAAGAGAGGACCGGGTTTTGCCTCAACTGCTTTCAGCGGTGCGCTATTTATTGGCAGATCCTGCGCCGTTCTCAGCTCTGCCGCCCAGCGTAGCTGGGGGGGATTGTAGGGATCTGTGCTCACATCGTTGATCAGCGGCATGCGCAGCGCCTGCAGCACAAAGGTCAGCGGTAGCAGCAGTGGCAAGGCGCCAAGGCCGCTGGCATAGCGGTTGCGGCTCCAGGGCAGGCGTACCAGCAAGATCAGGGAGACAAGGGCTCCGATGAGACAGATCGCAAAACCGATCCACCAGGGCCAGAGATGAAAGCGGCTGCCGAGGGCGCCAGCGAGCGGGAGTAACCAGGCCAGCAGGGGCCACAAGCAAGAGCGGGGCATAGCACGGGATCCATCGTCGAATGTGGACAATGCCGAGAAGGATAAACTTAATTGCCTGATAACGTTAGTAAATTGATGATGGTTTGGCGTGGTTTTGGTCAGTTTTGCGAGGGAGATGCAGAGGTCGGTGAAGCCCGCCTGACGGGAGCTTCACCGAGAAAATGGTCAATTGCGATGACTTAGTTGCGATAGAGCACTTTGATCAGATGGAAGCCGAACTTGGTGCGCACCGGCCCCAGCACCTTGAGCAGTTCACCCTTGAAGACGGCATCGTCAAATGCTTTCACCATATCTCCCTTGGAAAATTCTCCCAAATCGCCAAAACGCTTGCCTGAGGGACAGGTAGAGAAGCGCTTGGCCATCTGGCCGAAGTCGGCTCCCTTCTCGATCTTCTCCTTGATCTCCAGACACTGTTTTTCGGTCTTGACCAGAATGTGCTGGGCACAGGCTTTTTTCATCGGGGCGCTCCTGGGAGTGATGGCGAAGGTTGTTAACGCCAAGGGTAGTGGCAAATCGGGGCGCAAGAGTACCCCAATTTGCCACCGGCGTCAGCCATCACAACCCGCCATTTAACGGCGTTCGTCAGCCCTGTTACTGGCGAGCGCGGGTGGCCAGCACGGCGCGGGGGCGCGATTGCCAGATGATCTCCAGCCCGAGTAGGGCGTAGAGGCTCCAGATGGCCAGCGGATTGAGCCACTCACCCCCCAGTTGCAGGGTCATCAGGGCGCAACCTGCCAGCAGCAAGGTGATGCCCGGCAGCCGCCAGTGGACGGGCAGGGGGGCCAGCATCGCCATCGCCAGCAGAATGCCGAGGCCAAACGGCAGGTTCAGGGCGGTAAAGGCCAGCGCCTGCTGGCCACTCATGCCGGTCAGCAGGGCCAGCAAGGCACTGCAACAGGCGAGAAAGGTGATGAACTCGAGACGATCGGCAATATAGTCAGCCATCTGTTCGCTACGTGCATGCATGATGTGTCTCCTTCAGTTGATGGTTCAAGTGTGAGGGAGGGACGTCTGTAAAGGCAGCGGGATAATTCGATTGCGCTGAACGAGCAATTCTTAATCACCCGCTACGGCGGGCTTTAGGGTGTGCCGGGCCTGTTAAACGGTGAGGGTGGGGCGATGCCGACAAACTCTGTCGTGGTGGGTTTCTGGTTGCAAAGAGAGGAGGAGAGGTGACAAATGGTGCCTGATGGTGGGGTGAGCCTTATTCAGGGCAGGTCAATTCGCTTCCATCGGGAAAGCGGGCGGCGTCATTGTCACCAAAATGTGTGATTTGTGGTCAACCTCTTAAAAGATATGGCGAATTTGCCAATGGCGCCGCGCTGTCGCTGGCGGATGCCTATGTTAGGATAAGGTTCGCCATTTTTCTGGCGCGCATTTTTGTGTCGCGGCCATGCACTGCATGGCGTGCTGCGCCGCATTCGGGGTTGGCCCGAAAGGGCGCTGGTTTCCTTCACCACAGATTCAGGAATATTGACCTTTGACAGGATGCATTTCATCCCTGCTGGCAGGGCGTTCACTGTCTGGCTCTGCGTTTCGCCGCGGCCTGCGGGTACTGGGGGGGGGCCTGTTGCTGTCGCTGCTGGCTTCGCCCGCGTTTGCCGCCAAGCTCACCTATCAGGTCAAGGGGTTGAAAGGGGAGAACAAGGATAACGTTGAAGCCTATCTCAATGCCCTGCCAGTCTATCAGGAGCGGCAATACCGCCCGGCTCGAGCCAAAATCACCGAGAGCGTGCAAAAGGCGCTGCAGGTTTATGGCTACTACCAGCCGAAAATCACCCTGAGCCGCGACAAGAAAACCCCGTCCAAAGTGGTGATTGAGGTGGACAAGGGGGAGCCGGTCATCGTCTCCCGCCTCGATATTCTGCTGGAGGGGGATGCGGGCAGCGACGAGCTCTACAGCGCCCTGCTGGACAAGTTGCCCCTCAAAGAGGGCGAGCCCCTCAACCACGCCAAATATGAATCCATCAAGGCCGATCTGGGCAGCCTCGGGCTGGCCCGCGGTTACTTTGATGCCAAGCTGAGCAAGAGTCAGGTCAAGGTGTTCCCGGACAAGGGGACGGCGGAGATCTTTATTCTGTTCGAATCGGGCCATCGCTACCGTTTTGGCGAGATCCGCTACGATGCCACCCCCGAAGCGCTTCACCTTATTCGCCCGCTTATCAACATCAAGAGCGGCGATCCCTATCTTGCCATCCGTCTGGCCGAGATGTCACAGGATGTCTCCTCCACCAAGCTGTTCCGTCAGGTCGATATCAAGCCAGTATTGAGCGAGGCGAGCAACTATCGGGTGCCCATCGCGGTGACGCTGGATAACCGGGTCGATCACGAAATCGAGACCGGTATCGGTTATGCCACCGACGTAGGGCCGCGGATGAGTGCTACCTGGGAGAAGCCCTGGGTCAACCGCTACGGCCACCGCCTGTTTGCCACCGCCAAGGTGTCGGCGCCGGAGGCAGAGCTCAGCTTCGACTACCAGATCCCGGTGGGTAACCCGCTGCGGGACTACTACTCCATCCAGACCGGCTACCAGTACAAGGACAACAACGATACCCGCTCCGATCTCACCACTATCGGTGTGCACCGCTGGACGCGGCGGCCGGAGAGCTGGGATCGGGACGTCTTTATCCGGCTGGAGAACGAGATCTATACCCAGGGTGCCGACGAGGGGAACAGCTTGCTGCTGATCCCCGGGGTCTCCTGGTCCCGGCTGCGGGTGCGCGGCACTCTGGTGCCCGATTGGGGGGATCGCCAGCAGCTGACGCTGGAGTTCTCCGATCCCAGATGGGGCTCCGACATCAGCTTTATGCGGGTGTGGGGGCGCAGCAAGTGGCTGCGAACTCTTGGCGATAACCACAGATTCCTGATGCGGGCCGAGCAGGGGGCCATCATAGGTGACAGCTTCTCGTTGGTGCCGCCGTCTTTGCGCTTCTTTACCGGTGGCGATCAGACGGTGCGCGGCTTTGGTTACGAGAGCATCTCCCCCACCGGGCCGGATGGCAAGCTGACCGGTGGTCGTTACACCAGCGTGGCCAGTCTGGAATACAACTACCGCTTCAGCGAGAAGTGGCTGGGGGCCATGTTTGTGGATGGCGGCACCTCCACCACCGATTACAGCGAGCCCTGGAAAATAGGTACCGGCGTCGGTGTGCGCTGGGTCACCCCCATCGGTCAGGTCAGGCTGGATCTGGCGGTCGGGGTATCAGAGGAGGACAAGCCCTTGCGGCTGCATTTCGCATTGGGGCCTGAATTATGATGTTGTCTAAACGCTTTTTTCTTTGGCCGCTGCGGCTGTATCTTGCGCGGGGGTCTGCATTGTGATCTGGCTAAAACGCATTTTTCTCTGGCTGATGGGGCTGGTGTTCCTGCTGCTCATCGGCGTCAGCCTGCTGGGCTTTACCCATCAGGGCAACAAGTGGTTGTGGCAACAGGCCAGGGCGGCGCTGCCCTCTCTCAAGGGGGAGCTGGTGGCCGGTCAGCTTGGCTATGGCTGGACCCTGGAAGGGGTGGGCTGGCAGGATGAGTTGGTGGATGTCACAGTGGATCGTGCCGTGCTCGACTGGGATCTCGGCAAGTTGCTGCAGGGCAAGCTCTGGATAAAATCCCTGGCGGTGACCCATCCGGTGGTCAAGGTAGCCGATTCCGAGCCTGCTCCGGAAGAGCCTTCCGAACCCTTTGTCTGGCGCCCGCTGCCACTCAAGATCCAGGTCGATAGCCTCAAGGTGGCCGATCTCGATCTGGCGGTTCCCGGTGTGGCTGTGACCCTGGGGTCCCTCGATATCGGCGCCACCCTCAACCGCAAGGGGCTGATTGTACGCGGCCCGGTGCTCGATAACCTGACGGTGACGCTGGATGACGCGGCACCCGCCAGCACAGCCAAATCTGCCAAACAGCCGGCCGCTAACGAGAAGCAAGCCGGAACTGCGGTGGCGCGCAACGACAAGGCCAGCGCCGAGACAGCCAAACAGGGTAAAGGGACGCCTGCTGCGAACACGGCAAAGGCAGCCCCCATTCTCCTGCCCGCCATTCACCTTCCTTTCCCCATCCAGCTGGAAGGGGTCAGTGCGACCCTGGTGCAATATAAACAGGGCGAGCTGATCGAAGGGCTCGACAAGCTGCTGCTCTCTGCCACTGCCGTTGATGATCGCATCGAGGTGCGCGAGCTCTCGCTGCGCCACGCCATGGCCGATCTGGCGCTCAAGGGACACATCCAGCTCAGTGACGACTACCCGCTGGCAGTGACGCTAGATGCCAAGGCCCGCAAGGGGCTGCTGGATGGTGAGCTGCAGGGTGAGCAGGCCACGCTGGCGCTGAGCGGTTCGGTCGGCAAGCTGGGGTTAGCGTTGTCGGCCAAGGGGCCGATTGCAGCCAATCTCAAGGGCTCGCTGGCAGCCCTCGACCCGGATCTCCCTTTTGATTTGACCCTCGACTGGAAGAGCCTCGGCTGGCCATTTCATAAGCCTGCCAAAGATGAGCCGAGCTATCGGCTGGACAAGGGGAGCCTGACTGCCAAGGGCAAGCTCTCCGGCTACCAGTTTGCCCTCAATACCTCCGGCAAGGGGACCGATGTCCCCCCCTTCAAGCTTGCGCTGGACGGGAAGGGGGATCTGGAGCGGCTCAGCAAGATCGCCTTGCAGCTCAATGCCCTCAAGGGTGAGCTGAAGCTTGATGGCAAGCTCGCCTGGAACAAGGGGATCGAGTGGCAGGGGACCACCCTGTTCAAGGGGATCAATCCGGCCGAGCTGCTGCCCGAGCTGAAAGGGACGCTGGCCGGTGAGCTGGAGAGCCGTTTCGTGATGAACGAGGCGGGTCACTGGGAGCTGAAACTGCCCAAGCTCAAGGTGGATGGCAAACTCAACCAGTACCCGCTGGCCCTCAAGGGGGAGCTCAGCGGCAACGACAAGATGGAGTGGCAGATCCCGGCGATCTCGTTGCAAAGTGGCCCCAACCAGTTGCAGGCCAAGGGCAGTATCAGCAGAGCCCAGTGGAAGCTCGATGCCAACCTGCAGGCTCCCCAGCTGGGGGGCATCTATCCCGGCCTGAAAGGGGATATCAAGGGGCAGGTGAAGGTCAGTGGCAATCAGCAGACGCCAAAAATCGATGCGGATCTGGCCTCCGACCGGCTCTACTATGCCGGCACCGACCTGAAGGGTATTAGCCTCAAGGGCAATGCGGTGATCGGCGCCAAACCGGCCGGTGAGCTCGCGTTGTTGGTGGCGCAGCTGAAACAGGGCGAAACCAAGCTCAGCCAGCTGGCCCTGAACCTCAGCGGCGATATCAGTCAGCATTTGTTGACCCTGACCATGAAGGGTGACCCTGTTGCGGCCAACCTCAAACTGGGTGGCGGCGTGCGCGGGGATCACTGGCGCGGGGCGCTCTCCGAGTTGCGGTTGAAAACCCCGCTGCGCCGTTGGGACTTGAGCTCCCCCTGGGCGCTGGATCTCGATCTGCCGCGTCAGCGGCTGGCGATGGGGGATCTCTGCCTCGGCTCCCAGGGGGCCAGCCTCTGCGTCAAGGGGAGTCAGGTTTCCGCTGCGCAGGGCACTCTGGAGTTTGCCCTGAGCGAGTTTGATCTCAAGCGGCTACGCCCCTGGTTGCCGGACAACTTCCGCTGGCAGGCGATGCTCTCGGCCGATGGCCGCGCCAGCTGGCGTGGCAATCAGCCGACCCTGCATGCTGTGGTGCGCACCACGCCGGGCACTTTTGTGGCAGATGGTCTCAAGACCGACTATCAGCAGCTGGCACTGGCCCTGGATTTCGAGCGTCAGCAGGCGGCCATTCGCCTCGATTTTGCCTCCAAGCAGATCGGCAATATCGATACCGATCTGCTGATCAGGGAGCCCGCCGGTCGCGGTCTGCTCGGCGGTCAGCTCAAGTTTGACGATCTCAAGCTCAATACCTTTGCGCCGCTCATCCCTGAGGTGCGCTCCCTGCAAGGGATCATCTCCGCCGATGCCCGCTTCGACGGCACCCTGGCGGCGCCCCTGCTGTTTGGCCAGCTCAACCTGCGTGACGGTGAAGTGCAGACCCACTCCGACATGGTGACCCTGACCAAGCTGGTGACCCGCCTCAAGATCGAGGGAAATCGCGCCGAGCTCGATGGCTCCATGCTGGTGGGCAAGGGGCCGCTGGCGTTGGGCGGCTGGCTCAGCTGGGCCAAGATGCCGGTCAGCGGCAGCCTCACCATTCAGGGTAAGGATCTGGAGGCGCAATATCCGGGCATGGGCCGGGTCAGAGTCTCGCCCGATATCGCGGTGTCGCTGGGGGAGGAGACCCGGATTACCGGTCAGGTGGATATTCCCTGGGCACGCATTCTGGTCAAGAGCTTGCCGGATTCGGCGGTGGCGGTCTCCGATGATGTGACCGTGGTCTATGACGATCTGCCCCCGGCTCCCAAGCAGGCCAGCCTGCCGCTGGCGATGAAGGTGGCGATCCGCCTTGGCAACGATGTGAAGCTCGATGCCATGGGGTTGAAGACCGATGTCTCCGGTGGCCTCAATATCCGTCAGGATCCCGAGAAACCGCTGGCAGGCAACGGCCAGCTGGTGCTGACCAACGGCCGCTTCAAGGCCTATGGTCAGAACCTCATCATCAAGGAGGGGCGGATCCTCTTCTCCGGTCCGCTGGATCGGCCGTTCCTCAACATCGAGGCCAACCGGGATCCCGATACCATCGAGGGTCAGGTGACGGTCGGGGTGCGGGTGACTGGCCCTGCCAGCAAGCCGGAGATCACTGTCTACTCCGAACCGCAGATGGCGCAGTCGGAACAGCTCTCCTATCTGCTGCGCGGCAAAGGGTTGCAGACCGGCGGTGAGGATGGCGGTTTCAACGGCCTGCTGGTAGCCGGCGCGGTGAGTCAGGCCAACGGCGTGGTGTCGAGCATCGGCGAGTCGCTGGGGATGAGCGATGTCTCCCTCGATACGGCGGGCAGTGGTGACAACACCCAGGTGACTCTGTCTGCATATCTGCTGCCGGGCCTGCAGTTCCAGTACGGGGTCGGGGTCTTCAGCCCCATCGCCGAGTTCAAGCTGCGCTACGAGGTATTGCCACGGCTCTATCTGCAGGCGATGAGCGGGGTGGCTCAGGCGGTCGATATCTTCTATCGCTTTACTCTGTAACGCTTCATCCCGTAACAGGGCTGATATGAATCTAAACGGGAGGCGCAGGCCTCCCGTTTTGTATTGCGCGATCGGCCGCGGGCAAGCCGTGATAAAGGTTGGCAGTGCAGAGGGAGAATGAATTGCGATGGGCCAAAAATGCGAAAACCCGGCACTAGGCCGGGTTTTCTGAATGATGGTGGAGGGAGAAGGATTCGAACCTTCGAAGGCAGAGCCGTCAGATTTACAGTCTGATCCCTTTGGCCGCTCGGGAACCCCTCCACAGGGTATTGCTTTCAAATTGTCGCACTTGAAATGGTGGAGGGAGAAGGATTCGAACCTTCGAAGGCAGAGCCGTCAGATTTACAGTCTGATCCCTTTGGCCGCTCGGGAACCCCTCCACAAGTGCGAGGCGCATACTAACAGATCTTCCGGTTTTGTGAACCCCCAAGCAGGATTTTTCCATTAAAAGAATTGGATTTGTGGCCGATAACCAGTGAAATCGCCATTTTCGAGAGTTATCTCATGCTGCCCAGTTCAATCCGTAATCACCTGCTCGTTGATGAGGGCCAGTTGGGGCAGCGCCTCAACCGTGACCTGCAGCATGGGGATCGGGCGGATTTCCGGTTGCATCTGGCCCTGCTGACCGACGCGGTGGAGGAGCAGCCCTGGTTTGATGCCAAACCGGTGGCCACTCCCCAGAGCCGTGACTGGCGTCTGCACTTTGCGCTGAGACCGGCAGAGGTGCTGGTGGCTGAAGGGGCGGGGAGTGACTGCAGTGCCATCAATGAGCGGCTGCAGCAGGGGGGAAGCATGGTGGATGTGCGGCTCTGGCTGGCGCTGCAAACACCGCCGCTGGCGGTCAAACAACCGCTGCTGGATGAGGCTGTCTACGACAACCTGTCACCGCTGGCGCGGGAGCGGTTGCAAGGAAAGCTGGCCGATATGCCACGCCAGGAGGATCCGCTGGTACTGTTGCCGATCCTCGACCGTTTGCAACAGGGGGTGGATACCCGGTTGCACTGGCTCAGTTGATGGCGCCTGTTCACTGGTGTAACGCGATGCTTGTCGGCAAATCATAGGCAACAAAAAGGCGGGTGACCCCGCCTTTATGCTCTTTAGAATTTTAGCCTTGCGGCATGCTATCAAGCGTCAGCTTCATCCGGTTGCGGCTGCTCTTTGAGCGCTGCGTTGGCACGACGGGCAATCGGCTTTTCGGTGTGACGGTTGAGTTGGCGCTCCAGTTTTTGCCCCAGTTCGTTGATGGCGGCGTAGAGATCCTCATGCTCTGCCTGGGCAAACAGTTTGCCGTTGGGGATGCCAGCACTGGCTTCGACAGTGAACATCAGACGCTCTTTGGAAACAATCACATGGGGTGTGATGAGAGGCACCTGAAGACGTTCGAGCTTTTCAAAACGGGATTCGATGCGCTCGCGGATAGCCGGGGTGATGTCGATGATTTTGCTGGTAATTTCGATTTTCATATTGGCCCCCTTCGGGTCGTCTCGCTTGTGTCTTCACCTTCAGATTACTCATTGGTAAAGATTGAAATGTGATCTATGTCACATAACCTTCCCTTGGCTATTCAGCAACTTATAAATTGTGATCTTTTCCGGTTTCGTGCCAAAAACAGCTTGAGCTCCATGAAACTGGCAGGCAGTATGACGGGAATAGGATCGTTTCTGTCCCTTCTTGGCAGCACTTCGTGTCGACCTCATGTCCGGTTTCCACTGCTTGATATCGCATGTTTGTACTCTTCCCTCGCAACCTCTGATCTCATGAGCGGATGCAGGGGGCGTTGCTATGCCTGATTGGACATCAAACGTGGTTGGTTGTTGTGTTGGAGTGGTAAATGAAGCAGCAGGCCACGCAAGTCATGTGGTTTTTCGATCGGCAACATGATCAGTGGAGTCTCTCTGATCAGGGGGCCTACCAGCAGTGGCAAGGGGAGGGCAATCATCCCTGGGCCGCTCGCCTGTTACCGGAAGATGAGGCAGGCTTTGCCGACTTTCTCGTCCGGCTTCATGAATCACATCTGCCTGAACAGTTTATCGGTCATCTGAAAGATGATCATGGGCAGCTCAACCATGTGCTCTGGAGCGGCCAGTTTGTGCCTACCCAGCAGATCTGCTGTGGCTGGCTGGCCCCTCTTGATACCGCCAACAGTGCGGTCTCCTCTCTCAACCTCTCTTTGCCGTTGCTGCAAACCACCCTGCTCACCCAGTTGGCGCAGGCGCTCTCTGCCCGCACCGGGCTCGATTTCTTCAATACCCTGGTCAGCCAGCTGGCTCATATCCTCAAGGTGGATGCGGTCTGGGTGGGGGAGTTGTGTGGTGCAGACCGGGTCAAAGTGCTGGCTGCCGACGGGCTGGCGCTGAAGGACTATCCGCTGGCGGGTTCCCCCTGTCAGGAGCTCTACAAGCAAGGGGCCATCTGTTTCGAGGTGATCGACGAGTCGCAGGAGTATCAACCCTGGCTGGCGGCCGGGCAGACTTATTATGGTCAGCCGCTGTTTGATGCCAGAGGCCAACTTCTGGGCCATCTGGCGCTGCTCTATTCGGCCCCGGCAGATACCAGCAACCTCACCTCGGTGCTCAATACCTTTTCGGTACGGATGGTGGCCGAGCTGGAGCGATTGCAATCAGATGCCCAGATGCGCCTCTCTGCCGTTGCATTCGAGACCCATGAGGGGATCATCATCACGGATCCGGGGTTCAAGATCCTGCGGGTCAACAACGCCTTCAGTCAGATCACCGGCTTTGACAGCCAGTCGGTGCTGGGCCTGCATCTGGAAGAGGATCTCTGGCCAAATCTGGGGGGGCTCGGCTACGAGCTCAATACCCTCAGCCGCTGGCAGGGGGAGACCCAGCGTCGCCATGTCGATGGTCACACCTATCCCCAGTGGGAGATAGTGACGCCGGTGCAGGACGAGAAGGGGGTGATCAGCCACTTTGTCATCTGTTTTGAAGATATTTCCGAGCGCAAGGCGGCCGAGCGGCGCATTCAGGATCTCGCCTATTACGACGAGCTGACCGGATTGCCCAATCGCCGTCAGTTGCATGAGACCCTGGTGCAGACCTTCAACGAGGCGACCCGCGATGGCTTGATTGGCGCGCTGCTCTTTATCGATCTCGATCACTTCAAGACCATTAACGACTCCCTCGGCCACGCCACCGGTGACTGGTTGCTCAAAGAGGTCGCCGCCCGTCTCAAACGGTTGGTGAGACAGGGGGATTGTCTGGCCCGCCTCGGTGGTGACGAGTTTGTACTGCTGCTGCCATCGCTCTCGGCCAGCCCGCCCCAGGCGGAGATGCAGGCCGATATCATTGCCGAGCGGCTCATCACCGAGATTGCCGCTCCTTATACCTATGTGGGGCAAGTGCTGCACATCGGCGCCAGCGTCGGCATTACCCTGTTTCCGGATCGGGAGCAGGGGGTCGATGACCTGCTCAAGCAGGCGGATACCGCCATGTATCAGGCCAAGTCCGCTGGCCGCAAGACCCGTCGCTTCTTCGATGCCTCGATGCAGCAGCAGGCGGATCGCCGTTTGCTCATTCACAACGAATTGCGCAACGCCCTCAGCCAGCAAGAGCTGACCCTCTACTATCAGCCCCAGCATATGGTCGATGGCGGCGATATCATTGGTGTCGAGGCGCTGATCCGCTGGCAGCCAGCCGGTCGCTCGCTGGTCTCGCCGGCCGAATTTATCCCCATCGCCGAGGAGACGGACCTGATTGTCGATATCGGCAACTGGGTGCTGCACGAGGCGTGCGCCCAGTATGTGCTGTGGGAGGAAAACGGCATCCACATTCCGCAGATCTCGGTCAACGTTAGTGCCAAGCAGTTCCATGCCACCGATTTTGTCGAGCGGATCCACGATGTGTTGGCGCAAACCGGCATGGATCCGGCCTGCCTCAATCTGGAGATCACCGAGTCCGTGGTGCTGGGTCATGCCGAGGACACCATCAGCAAGATGACCGAGCTCAAGGAGCTCGGCATCAGCTTTGCCATCGACGATTTTGGCGCCGGTTACTCCTCCCTGAGCTACCTCAAGCGGCTGCCTGCCGATGAGCTCAAGATCGACCGCTCCTTCATTCAGGACATCCCGAAAGATGGCGACAACATGGCCATCGTCGAGGCGGTGATCGCCATGGCGCGCCATATGGGGTTCAACGTCACGGCGGAAGGGGTGGAATCCCGCCAGCAACTGGAGTTTCTCAAGGCGCAGGGGTGCAGTTTCTATCAGGGCTATCTCGCCTCCAAGCCGCTGCCGGTGCCCTATCTGGAGAAATATGTACAGCGGCTGACCAGACCGGAGCAACTGCGTGAAATGCAGCTGAGCGAGGCAGAAAAATAGTCCTTGCTCCCCGCTGTAGCGCTGCCCGGCAACGGGTAGAATGAGAGGCAGTAGACCCACCGCCACCGGGCGGTGTATTGCCCTCAATGGAGATGCTCAGTGAAAGCTGTATGGGGAATTGTTTTGTCGGCGCTGTTCGTGCCGACCCTGATGGCGCAGACTGCCGACCAGACGCTCTACCGTCAGGCGTATGACGCCGTACGGGCCAATGATCAGGCCCGTTTCCAGCAAATTCGTGCCCGGTTGACCCATTACCCCCTGCTCCCTTACCTCGATTACTATCAGCTCGCCTTTCGTCCGGGGGCGGCGGATTACAACGATGTGACCCGCTTTATCCGCCAGCATGGAGATACCCCCCAGTCCAACCGGCTGGAGCGCAGCTATCTGACCTATCTGGCCCAGAGCCAGCAGTGGTCGCAGTTCCTGCGCTTCTATCCGGCCAAGCCGAGCTCCACCGATCTGCTCTGCATGCACTATCAGGCGCTCTATTACACCGGCAAGCAGAAAGAGGCGTTGCAGGGGGCGGGCAAGATCTGGATGAGCGGTCAATCCCGTCCCGATGCCTGCTCCCCGCTGTTCCAGCTGTGGCAGGCATCCGGTCAGCGTACCCAGGAGAAGATCTGGCAGCGGATGACGCTGGCGTTCGAGGCGGAAAACCCCAACCTGATCCGCCACCTTGGCGCGACCCTGGGTAGCGGCTTGCAGAGCTATGGCGATCAGATGGTGACCCTGTTCGAGCAGCCCGCCAAGGTGATGAACCCGGCCTATTTCAGCAGCAACCCCTATTCCCGCAAGCTGCTCTCTCTTGGTTTGACCCGCTATGCCAATCAGGAGCCGGAGTCGGTGCTGCGCCAGCTTACGCTGTTTCGCAGCCGTTTTGGCCTGACCCAGGCCGAGGTGAAACCGGTAGAGCGTGCCATTGCTCGCCGCCTGCTGCTGGATCGCTCCATTGCCCAGCGCAGCTGGGTCGACAGCACGGTGAAAAAGCTGGCGGATCCCGACATTACCGAGCTGCGGGCGCGACTGGCCATCTGGGAGCAGGATTGGCGTGGCCTCTCCGGCTGGGTGAAGATGATGCCGATGGCCCGTCAGAAAGAGGATCGCTGGCGCTACTGGATGGCGCGCTCCCTTGAAGTGCAGGGGCAGCAAAAACCGGCGCGGGATCTCTATCTGGAGACCGCCAACTTGCGCGGTTTCTACGGTTTCATGGCCGCCCAGCGCACCGGGGTGCCTTATCGCATCAAGAACCAGAGCGTCAAGCATGTACCGGACTGGCGTACGGCCAGCCAGCGCTGGCCCTTCCTGTTGCGGGTGCGCGAGCTGCTGTCGATGAACGAGATTGCTGCGGCCCGCTCGGAGTGGATCCACAACATGGATCGCAATCCGGTGGCCCAGCGCATCGAGTTTGGTCATATCGCCCTCAATCAGGGTTGGCACGAGCTGGCCATTCTCGCCAGCATTCGCGCCGAAGCGTGGGATGCCCTCGACCTGCGCTTCCCGCTGCCGCTCAAGCGTACCTTCTCCCAGATGGCGCAAGAGCGCACCATGAACACCAGTTTGCTCTATGCCATTTCCCGTCAGGAGAGTGCCCTCTATCCGCTGGCCCAGTCGCCGGTGGGGGCGCGCGGTCTGATGCAGCTGATGCCTGCCACCGCCAAAGAGACTGCCGGCAAGCTGGGGGTGCCCTATCGCAACGAGCAGCAACTGTTTGATCCGAAAATGAATATTCGTCTGGGAAGCGCCTATCTCAAGCGCTTGCTGGATGTCTATGACGGCAACCGGATCCTGGCGGCGGCCGCCTACAACGCCGGGCCGGGACGGGTAAAACGCTGGCGAGAGCAGAGTGACAACAAGCCGATGGATGTGTGGGTCGAGAGTATTCCCTACAAGGAGACCCGCAACTACGTGCAAAACGTGTTGTCGTTCGATCTCATTTATCAGCACAAGCTGCAGCAGCCGCTGCGCTTCATGTCAGAGCGGGAGCTCAATCACGCCTATTGAGTCGGGGGCCGCAAGCCGGCCCCTGTTTTCAAATTTCCCTGCTGCCGGGTATCATCGGGTAAGGTTTTGTTACCAAAGGAAACATGCCTGGTGACCTGGCTCCGGGAATTGCATCAGGCCGCAGGGTATACTCGGGCGTCGGCATCGACAGGTTCCCCCACAATAAAGGAATGGATAGTGGCAACGATTAAAGACGTTTCTCAGCTGGCAAATGTGTCTATCTCCACCGTGTCGCGGGTTATCAACAACACGGCACAGGTAGCACCGGAAAAGCGTGAGGCCGTACTGGCGGCCATGAAGGAACTGAATTTTCGACCCAACAGTTTTGCCCAGGCATTGGTCAGCAAGCGTTCCAACTGCATTGGCGTGCTGGTGGGCGACCTCTGCGGCGGCCCCTTCTTTGCCCAGATGATGCGTGGCATCGAAACCATGGTCGATCAGGCCAACAAGTTCACCATCGTCATGTCTGGCAACCATGATATCGCGCGCGAGCGTCACGCCATTCAGGCGCTGCTGCAGCGCCAGTGCGATGCGCTGATCCTCCACAGCAAGGCGCTTCCGGACGAGGAGCTGAGCGAGCTCGCGGCTGGCTCTACCCCCATCGTTTTCATCAACCGTCAGGTACCGGGCTTTGAGGATCGCTGCGTCTGGCTCGATAACCAGGCGGGGATCACCACCGCGTGCCAGTACTTGCTGGATGCCGGGCATCGCAACATCGCCTTTATCACCTCCGATGATGAAGAGTTTGTCGATGGTCAGCAGCGGATGGCCGGTTACACCCAGACTCTGGCCAGAGCCGGGATCGCCTTTGATCCTGCACTCGTCAGCCGCGCCTTTGCCGACGAAAATGGCGGCTATGTGGCGATGAGTGAACTGCTGGCCCGTGGTGTCGAGTTCACTGCCGTGCTCGGTTTCAACGACGGCATGGTGGCGGGGGCGATCTCTTGCCTGCTGGAGCGGGGTTACAAGATCCCGCAGCAGGTGTCGGTAGTGGGGTTCGACGATATCCCTTACGCCCGCTACATCTATCCCAAGCTCACCACGGTGCGCTACCCCATCGAGGAGATGGGCAGCCGCGCTGCCGAGCTGGCGCTGCGCCTGCTCGATCACAAGCCGGTGGACGGCCTGGCGCTCAAGTTTGAAGCCCAGCTGGTGGAGCGGGAGTCAGTCGCCTGACGAGTGTCAAACAGCGAACAACAAGGTGGCCCCATCGGGGCCACAGTGTTTTCTGCGTTATCTGAATAATCCGCCATTTATCCCGCGAGGGCGATCCGCTGCTGACGGCGCGCCTCCACCCCTTCTGCCACCATATCGAGCAGCTGCCTTGTCTGTTCCCAGCTGATGCAGCTATCGGTGATCGACTGGCCGTAGCGTAGCGGTTTGCTGCCAATCTCCTGACGCCCTTCGCAGATAAAACTTTCCACCATGATGGCGGCGATGGCATGGCTACCAGCGCCCAGCTGGTCGGCGATATCTCGGGCAACCAGCAGCTGGCGGGCATGCTGCTTCTGGCTGTTGCCGTGGCTGCAATCGACCATCAGCCTAGATGATAGATGATGCTGGCGCAGCAAGTCGCCAGCCTCTGCCACATGATGGCTCTGATAGTTCGGTTGGCGGCCACCGCGCAGGATCAGGTGGCAGTCGGGGTTGCCATGGCTGCGCACCAGTGCCAGCTGGCCATCCCCGGAAGGCTGGGTATAGAGGTGGGCCGCTCGGCTGGCGAGGATCGCCTCTACCGCGATCCGGATATTTCCGTCGGTACCGTTTTTAAAACCGATGGGGCAGGGAAGGGCCGAGGCCAGTTGGCGGTGGAGCTGGGATTCGGTGGTGCGGGCGCCGATGGCACCCCAGCTGATGAGATCCCCCAGATAGAGCATGCTGGTGAGATCGAGAAATTCGGTGGCACAGGCGAGCCCTTCCTGTCCAAGGGCCAACAGTAACTCGCGGGCCTGGGTTAGTCCCTTTTCCAGTTGATCGCTGCCATCGAGGTCGGGATCGAAGATAAATCCTTTCCAGCCGAGCGTCGTGCGCGGCTTTTCGAAATAGGTGCGCATCACCAGTTGCAGCTGCTCCCCGTATTGGCCCTGCAGTTCAGCGAGCCGGCCACCATAGTCGCGGGCGGCTGCCGGATCGTGGATGGAGCAGGGGCCGATCACCAGCAGCAGGCGATCATCCTCTCCATGCAGAATATGGCGGGCTTGCTGGCGGCTGCGTGCGATCTGGCGAGCGAGCCGTGCCGGACAGGGTCTGGCCTTTAACATCTCGTCAGGGGTTGGCAGGGTGGCAAGGGGTGAAGCATTCAGAAGTGAGGTGAACATGAGTGATCCTGATGACAAATGGAAATCTGCATGCTCTTTGCTGTCCAGTGGGGATCTTCCCCTTATTCTCTTGGTTAACAGAGCGCGGGCATGGGCCCGCGCTCTGTTATATCGGCCTCGGCTACCTTAGAAGCGGGCTGAGCCGCTGACGTAGTAGCTGCGACCCGGTTCGACGTTCTGGAAGACGGTGTCTTTCTCTTGCAGGCGCACGTCGGTCAGGTTGTTGATCCCCAGTCGCAGGTCAAAGTTCTCGGTGACCTTGAAGCCGGTGCCGAGATCGAAGGTCTGATAGCTTGGCAGCTTGTGCAGTACGACAACCTTGTTGACGGTCTGCTCGGCAAACTGGGTGCCGGTGTAGGTGGTGCCGACAAAGGCATTGACCCGCTCGGTGGCCTGCCAGTTGATCTTGGCGTTGGCCTTGTGCTCCGGCCGCTCGGGCAGTGCCTGACCCTGATCGCCTTCTGCTTTGAGGTAGGTGTAGTTGGCACCCAGACTGATGTTGTCGGTCAGATCGAGCCTGCCGGTCAGCTCCAGCCCCTTGGTGGTGGCCTTCTCCAGGTTGTACCAGGTGCGGTCAGTGGAGTTCGGCAGCTGTTTGAAGGTGAGCATGTCGTCGATATCGGAGTAGAAGAGAGTGGCGCTGGTTTCCCAGATCCCTTGCCCTGCGATAACGCCCAGCTCGTAGTTGGTGCTGGTTTCCGGCTTGACCTTGTCACTGCCATAGATGCGGCAACTGCCGCCGCAGCTCTCGATGCTATAGCCATTGGAGTACTGGTGCGGTGCCGGTGCCTTGAAGGCCTGGCTGACACCGCCTTTCACTGTCACCACATCGTTCATCTCATAGACCAGATAGCCGCGCGGGGTGAAGTGGCTGCCGTAGATCTCGTGGTGATCGTAACGGCCGCCCAGCGTGAAGGTCAGGCTGTCGGTCAGGCCAATTTCATCCTGGGCGAACAGCGCCTCCTGAGAGTGACTCTCTTTGCCGCCGATATCCTTGTAGCTCACCGCATCCACCAGCTCCCGGTCCAGATATTCACCACCCAGGGTCAGGTAGTGGTTGGCCAGCGCCAGGTTGGTATAGCCCTTGAGGGTCAGGGTGTTCTCTTCTAGCTCCCGCTGCTGCGGGGCCGAGTAGCTGGTGTTGAAGTCGTCGATCTGGGAGGTCTCGTAGTTGGCCATGACGGTGGTGTCACCCCAGCTCCAGTTCCCCTTGTGAGTCAGGCCAAACAGGTTGCGATCATTCTGCTGCTGGCGGCTGTGAACCTTGTTGCCGGTCTTGCGGAAGATATCGAGAGGCCGCTCATCCTGGTTGTAGAGATAGTCAAACTCGAAGCGTTGCTGCTCATCCACCAGCCAGCTCAGGGTGGAGGCAAAGTTACGGGTCTGTTTGGCTTCGATGAGGGGGATGCCGTCGGCCGCTTCGGGCGGAGTCCAGGCCTGACGGTCGTACACTTCGCCATTCATCCGGATCAGCAGGTTATCGGTCAGCGGGCCGGTAAAGCCCAGGTTGGTTCTGTGCTGATCGCCGCCATCCTTGCCCTCGATGGCCTTGAAGTCGGCATCGGCCGCCCCTTGCCAGGTTTTGCCCGGCTGCTTGGTGATGATGTTGATGACACCACCGATGGCATCGGAGCCGTAAAGTGCTGACATGGGACCACGGATCACCTCGACCCGCTGGATCATGCCAAGGGGCACGGGAGTGTTGTCGAAGTTGCCGCCGCGCCACAGGGCATTGGAGGAGGAGAGGCGTTTGCCATCTACCAGTACCAGGGTGTATTTGCCCGACATGCCGCGAATACCGATATCGCTGCGGCCATTGGTGTCAGCTTCAGCCTGAATGCCCACTTCGTGGCGCAGCAGGTCGGCAAGGTCATTGACCGGCGCTGCGGCGATCTGTTCGGCCGTGATGACAGAGATAGAGGCCGGTGCCGAGCGGGTATTGTGCGCCGTGGTGGTGACGGTGATCACCTCATCGGCTTGAGGGGCGTTGCTGGCGGCGATCGCTTGCTGGGTCAGCAGGGTGACGATGGTAGTGGCCAGCAGGCAGGGAGCAATAAAACGGGAGGTTGAGGATTTCATTATTTACATCTTCCATAATATTCAAATGATAAGCGTTATCATTATCAAGTTGAATTTGCTCCGATCGCAACTCTTTTTTATCGGCGAAGCTCAGTTTCGTTCGTCACCCTCTTTTGACTAAAAAGAAGTTAATGAAATTGATTCTCATTTGTATTGATCGTTTTTTCGCTCCTTGTTAGGATGCCGTTCACCCTGATATCTGGTGAGTCAAATGACTCACATTAAGTCGTATCAGGCAGTGATTCATTCCAAGGAGTAGCACCGTCATGTGTGACCATGCACTGGAAGGAGAGTGGCCCGCCACAGCGGTCGGGCTGGATAAAGTGTGCTGTTTTGCCAGCGGTGACAGGGTACTGGTCGCCTCCGGTATCCACGACAGTTTTACCGGCATCCCGCCGGAGAAGCTGCTCGCCCATCTGCGTCAGTTGCGCCAGCAGGGGATGGTCAATCCCATCGCCATCGGCGCCATTCCGTTTGATACCCAATCCCCCTGGCATCTGGTGATCCCGGCGCAATCGCAGTGGGTCAAACGGGATGCACTGTTACCCACCCGCTGTTGCCAGCTCCATGGCGAGGTGAGCGAAGTGACCGGCGCTGCCCACTATCAGGGGGCGGTGCGGGCGGCGCTGCAGCAGTTCAGCGAGGGTCAGCTCGAGAAGGTGGTGCTGTCGCGCGCCATCGATGTGCAGAGCGCAGAGCAGACCTCACCCGCACACGCCTATGGCTCTCTGCTGGCCCAGAATCCGGGCGCCTATGTGTTCCAGATCCCGCTGCCGGATGGGGAGACCCTGCTTGGCGCCAGCCCCGAGCTGCTGGTATCGCGCAGCGAGATGGCGGTGGTGAGCAATCCGCTGGCGGGCTCCCGTCCGCGCCACGCGTTTTCCGATCAACAGGCGGCCAGTGTCGAACTGCTGGGGGCGCAGAAGGATCGCTATGAACATGCGCTGGTGGCCGATGCGGTCGCCACCGTCCTCGATCCCTTCTGCCGCGAGCTGGACGTCCCTCTGGAGCCGCAGGTGATCGCCACTCCTACCATGTGGCACCTCTCGACCCGCATCGCCGGGCGGCTCCATGAGCCCTCTCCCGTGCTGGCACTGGCGCTGGCGTTGCACCCGACACCGGCGGTGTGCGGCACGCCGCTCTCGGCAGCACGTCAGGCCATCGCCCGGCTTGAGGGGTACGATCGCCGCTTCTACTGTGGCGCCGTCGGCTGGATGGATGCCGATGGCAATGGCGAGTGGGTGGTCACCATCCGCTGTGGCGTGCTGGCTGGCAGGCAACTGCGGCTCTATGCCGGCGCCGGGGTTGTGGTGGGCTCTTCGCCGGAAGCGGAGTGGCAGGAGACCGCCGCCAAGCTTGGCACCATGTTGCGTGCCTTCGGCCTCGAAAGCCGGGAGCCGGAGGTAACCGCATGAAGCCGCTGGTGCCCTTTACCCCCTGGCCTGTCGAGCTGGCTGCCCACTACCGGGCACAAGGGTGGTGGTGCGGACAACCGCTCACCGCCCTGCTCGATGACTCCGCCGAACGTTATCCCGAGCGCACGGCCCTGATCTGTGGCGAACGCACCCTCAGTTATGGCCGGTTAAAGCGTGAGGTCGATGCACTGGCGGCGCGGCTGGCCGCGCGCGGGCTGGGCCACGGAGATACCGCGCTGGTGCAGTTGCCCAACTGCGCCGAGTTCTATATCTGCTGGTTTGCCCTGATCCGCTGCGGCGTAGTGGCGGTGCATGCCCTCTACAGCCATCAGCGGCGCGAGCTGGTGGCCTTTGCCCGCCAGATTGAGCCCGCCTTGCTGGTTCTCAGCCCCTCCCATCCCGGCTTTGCCGGTGAAGCGGGGAGCCTCGCGGCCCTTGATGAGCTGGTATCTCCTTCCTGCCAGACACAGCTGTTCGAGCAGGCTGAAGGGGGTGATCTTCAGTCTGGATTTGCATGGCGTCGGCCTGAATTGATGGCTAGTACTGATGGTTCTGTGCAGGTGGCTGCTGCGCCAACACCTGCACCGACTCCGGCCGATCAGGTCGCCTTTTTCCAGCTCTCCGGCGGCAGTACCGGCACCCCCAAACTGATCCCCCGCACCCACGATGACTATGGCTACAGCGTGCGCCAGAGCGTAGCGGTGTGCGGTTGGGATGAGCGGGTGATCTATCTCTGCGCTCTGCCAGCGCCCCACAACTTTCCCCTGAGCTCCCCCGGGGCACTCGGGGTGTTTTATGTCGGTGGCTGCGTGGTGCTGGCAAAGGATCCTTCCGCCGCAACCTGTCTGCCGCTGGTGCAGCGCCATCAGGTCAACTGGGCGGCACTGGTGCCACCGGCTCTGGCGCTCTGGCTGGAGGTGGCCAGCCACTATCCGCAGACCTCTCTGGAGTGTGTGCAGGTGGGAGGTGCGCGCCTCAGCCCGGCTCATGCCGAGGCGGTGGCGAGCCGCCTTGGTTGCCGTTTGCAGCAGGTGTTTGGCATGGCCGAGGGGCTGGTCAACTACACCCGCATCGAGGATGACCAGTGGCACATCGTCAATACCCAGGGCCGCCCGATGAGCCCGGGCGACGAGGTGGAAGTGAGGGATAGCGACGGGCGCCCCTTGCCCGATGGTGAGTGCGGCGAGCTCTGGACGCGTGGCCCCTACACCTTTCGTGGCTACTTCAAGGCCGAGGCCCACAATCAGCGGGTTTTTGACCGAGACGGTTTCTACTGCACCGGCGATCTGGTCTGCCGCTTGCCCAGCGGTCATCTGATGGTGGTGGGGCGCAACAAGGATCAGATCAACCGGGGTGGGGAGAAGATCGACGCTCTCGAGATTGAAGAGCTGCTAATTACCCATCCAGATGTGCGGCAGGCGGCACTGGTCGCCATGCCTGATCCCATGCTCGGGGAGCGCAGCTGCGCCTTTCTGATGTGCCGCGCCCCCCTCAATCTGCCCCGTTTGCGCCGTTTCCTGCGCGAGCAGGGGGTGGCCGATTACAAACTGCCCGATCGCCTGGTGCTGGTGGAGAAACTGCCCCACACCCCGGTCGGCAAGATAGACAAACAGACGCTGCGCGAGCAGCTCGCCAAGGAGTGTGCATGACCATTCAATCCCTCGCCGCCTATCCGCTGCCTACCGCAGAAGAGCTGCCCACCGGGCGGGTGAACTGGCCTTTCGAACCGGGCCGCGCCGCCTTGCTGGTCCACGATATGCAGCACTATTTCGTCGATTTCTACGGGGCGGACAATCCGCTGATCAATCAGGTCATCGACCATATCGCCACCTTGACCCGTCAGGCGCGAGCTCTTGGCATGCCGGTGGTCTATACCGCCCAGCCCGCCGAGCAGAGTCAGGCCGATCGGGCGCTGCTCAACGACATGTGGGGGCCCGGATTGACCCGAGCGCCGGAGCGTCAGCCGATTGTTTCGGCGCTGGCCCCCGAGCCGCAGGATACGGTGCTGACCAAGTGGCGCTACAGCGCTTTTTGCCGTTCACCGCTGGCCGAGCTGATGGCCGGATGGGGGCGGGATCAGCTGGTGATCTGCGGCATCTACGGCCATATCGGGGTGATGCAGACGGCGGTCGATGCCTTTATGCGGGATATCCGCCCCTTCCTGGTGGCAGATGCCATCGCCGACTTTTCCCGCGAAGATCATCTGCTGGCGCTCTCCTACGTCAGCCGCAATGCCGGTCGGGTGATTACCGTGGCCGAGGTGATGGCGGCCAGCAAACGCCCCCTGACTCGCGAGTCGCTGCGTGCTCAGGTGTTGGCGCGGCTGCCCGCCGAGATGCAGCATGAGCAGCCCACCGAGGATGACAACCTGCTCGACTACGGTCTCGACTCGCTGGCGGTGATGGGGCTGGTGGAAGAGTGGCATCAGCAGGGGCTGGTGGTGGAGCTGGCCGAGCTGGCTCGCACGCCGACCCTGGCCAACTGGTGGGCGCTCCTCTCCCGTCAGCTGAATGTCAGTCAGGACACGGCTTATCAGGCCAACGAAGAGCACGTCAGCGAACCGGAGTGCACCCCATGAGCGAGTGGCAAGGCAGAACCGTCTGGGTGACCGGCGCGGCGCAGGGAATTGGCCATGCGGTGGCGGGCACCTTTGCCGAGGCAGGGGCCAGCGTGGTGGCGTTCGATCTGCAACTGGCCGAGGCACTGCCCGGCAACGTGAAGGGAGTGGTGATCGATGTGAGCGACAGCGAGGCTGTGACCCGCTGCTGCGAACAGCTGCTCGACGAGGGGCTGGGGCCCGATGTGCTGGTCAATGTCGCGGGCGTACTGGCGACCGGCAGGATCGATGAGGTGGATGACGCCCTCTTGCAGCGCACCTTTGCCATCAACACCTTCGCCCCCTTCTACCTGATGCGAGCCCTGACCCCCTGGTTTCAGGGACGGCGCAGGGGCGCCATCGTCAATGTCTCCTCCAATGCCGGTCGGGTGCCGCGAGTGGGGATGGGCATCTATGGCGCCTCCAAGGCGGCGCTGACCAGCCTGACCCGAACTGCTGGGTTGGAGCTTGCCCCCTACGGCGTGCGCTGCAATCTGGTGTCGCCGGGCTCGACCCGAACCCCGATGCTGTACGGCATGTGGCAGGAGGGGGAACAGCGCGAAGGGGAGCTGCGCACCATCGCGGGCCTGCCTGGGCAGTTCAAGCTGGGGATCCCCCTTGGCAAACTTGGGACCCCCGACGAGGTGGCTGCCTGCGTGCTGTTTCTCGCCTCTAATGCCGCCAGCCATATCACCCTGCAGGATCTGGTGGTCGATGGCGGTGCCACTCTGGGGGTCTAGCCCGCGCGCAGCCGATCTGGCAGGTGTGACACTCTACTTTATGGAGGAGGCCTGGCCTCCTCGCTTTTCAGCCATGCGGGCAGGGGCAAGCCGCTGCCCGCTCTATGTTTGCGCAAGGACATTCCCATGGAACAGACAATGGCGATGCGCGCCACCCACCAGCGTGGTGAGCAGCCGCGCTGGCCACTTACCATCGCTCAGGCGGGCATCTGGTTTGCCCAGCAAAAATACCCGCAGAGCCCTGCCTGCAATACCGGCGAGTACTGGCTGCTGGAGGGGGCGCTGGCTCCCCATCACTTCACCCGCGCGGTGCGCCAGACCATCGACGAGATCCCCGGTCTGCACTGCGCCTTTGTGGCCACCGCCGATGGCCCGCAAATGGTGGCCAACCCCGCCTGCTGGCAGCTTGCAGAGCGGGATCTGCGCAGCGAAGCCGACCCGCTCGCGGCCGCGCAGGCCGAGATGCGTGCGCAGCTGGCCGTTCCCTTCAATCTGGCCGGGGGGCCGCTGTTTGCCACTACCCTCTATCACCTTGGCGAGGGGCGGTGGGCCTGGTTTATCGCCGTGCACCATATCGCCATCGACGGCTTTGGCCTGAGTTTGCTCTGCCAGCGGGTGGTGAGCTGGTATGAGGCGCTTTGTGCGGGCGAACAGCCTGCCCCCTGCCGTTATGCGACTCAGCAGGAGTTGTTGGCCGAGGAGGCGGCCTATCAGGATTCGCCTCGCGCCGCGCGGGATCGCGATTTCTTAGTGCAGCAGCTGGCCGGGGTGGAGAACCCCGCGTCGCTCTCCCGCCGTCCGGCGCAAGGGCCAGGTCCCACTTATCGTTTCGAACAGCGGCTGGCAGGCCGCCAGTGGCAGGCATTGGTGGCACGGGCGAGTCGCTCGGCCTGTCACCCCTACAGCTTGCTGCTGGCGGCAGTGGCCAGCTATGTGCAGCGAATGAGCGGCGCTGGCGAGGTGGTGCTGGGTATTCCGCTGATGGGGCGGCTGGGCTCAGCGGCGGCCGATACCCCTTGCATGAAGGTCAATGTGGTGCCCCTGCGCATTGAGCTGAGCGGCACCAGCCGGGTAGGGGAGTTGCTGGCACAGGTTGAGCGGCAATTTACTGCCCTGCGTCGTCATCAGGGCTGCCGTCAGGAGTGGTTGCAACAGCGCCAGCCGGGCCAGCCGCTGTTTGGCCCTCAGGTCAATCTGATGCCCTTTGCCCGCACCCTCAGCTTTGGTGAAGGACACAACCAGGTGCGTGGCGAGGTGCAGGTGCTGGCGGCGGGGCCGGTGGAGGAGTGCGCCTTCTATTTTGCCGAGGAGGCAGGCGCGATGACCCTGACCCTCGAAACCCGTCAGGGGCGCTTCAGCCAACAGGAGAGTGAACGTCATCTTGCCCGGCTGCTGGCCTATCTGGCCGCCTGGAGTGAGGCGGATGACGAGGCCCTGGCGGTGCGTTTGCCGCTGCTGCTGCCCTGCGAGCAGGCTGAGCTGGCGCGCTGGAACCAAACCGACCATCCGTTGCCGACCACCACCCTGAGCGCACTGCTGGCCGAGGGGCTGGCGGCGGCAGATCAGAGCGCCATCGCGCTGGAGTGTGGCGCCGAGCGCTGGAGTGTGGACGAGTTGCGCCAGCGTACCCGCCAGCTAACCTGCTATCTGGCGGGGAGGGGCGTGGGCCCAGGTTGCCGGGTGGCGGTGGTGATCCCGCGCTCTCCCGAGCTTATTCTCGCCCAGCAGGCCATCATGGCGGTAGGTGCCGTCTACGTGCCCGTTGACCCGGACTATCCGGCGGAGCGGATCGGCTACATTCTCGCCAGCAGCGAGCCTGCGCTTGTGCTGACCAGCCATACGCTTCAGATGCCGCTCGACGTGGTCGCGCCACTTGTCTGCCTCGATGCCCCCGGTGTGGCAGAGCAGCTGGCGGCGGTAGAGTTGGCAACGACAGCACCTTGTGAGCTGCCAGCTCCCGGGCCGGAAGATGCGGCCTACATCATCTACACCTCCGGTTCGACCGGTCGGCCCAAAGGGGTAGTGGTGAGCCATGGTGCCATCGTCAACCGGCTGCTCTGGATGCAGCACATGTATCCCATCGGCCCGGCGGATCGGGTGCTGCAAAAGACCCCGGCCGGTTTCGATGTCTCCATCTGGGAGTTCTTCTGGCCCTTTATGACAGGTGCGCGGCTTGTGCTCGCCAAACCGGGTGGCCACAAGGATCCCGCCTACCTTGCCGAGCTGATTGAGCAGGCCGGGATCACCACCTTGCACTTTGTCCCCTCCATGCTGCAGATCTTTGTCACTCAGGCCGAGCCTGCGCGTTGCCGCGCCCTGCGCCAGGTATTCTGCTCCGGCGAGGCGCTGCCCGCGGATCTGGTGCAGCGCTGGTATGGGACATTCTCAGCCCCCCTGCACAACCTCTATGGCCCGACCGAGGCGGCGGTGGATGTCACCTGGTATCCCTGCCGGGCAGACGAGGCGGTGACCAGCGTGCCCATCGGCTATCCGGTCTGGAATACCTGCATCCACATTCTCGACCCCTGGTTGCAGCCTGTGCCGCCCGGTGTAGCGGGGGAGCTCTGGATTGGCGGCGTACAGGTGGCGGATGGCTACTTTGGTCAGCCCGAGCTCACTGCCGAGCGCTTTATTGCCAATCCCTTCGGGACGGGACGGCTCTATCGCAGCGGCGATCTGGCTGCCTGGCGCGAGGATGGCGCCATCGAGTATCTGGGGCGCCTCGATTTTCAGGTGAAGATCCGTGGCCAGCGCATCGAGCTGGAGGAGATCGAGCAGGTGCTGCTGCGCCACCCCCGGGTGGTGCAGGCGGTGGTGCTGGCCCCCGAATTTGCCCCCGGCGATCGCCGTCTGGTGGCCTATGTGGTAGCCGCAGATAGCAGAGATCTGACGCTGGCCGAGCTGGTACCCACCCTTGGCGCTTCCTTGCCTGACTACATGGTGCCGGGGCTCTTGGTAAACTTGGCCGAGCTGCCGCTTACCCCCAATGGCAAGCTGGATCGCAAGGGGTTGCCGCTGCCCGATATGGCGTTGGCGGTGGGTCAGGCGCTGCCGAAAACCCTGCTGGAGGAGCGGCTCTGTCGCCTCTTCGCCGAGATACTGGGGCTGGCGCGGGTCGGCGCCGACGATAACTTCTTTGCCCTCGGTGGTCACTCCCTGCTGGCGGCGCAGCTGGTGGTGCGCATTGAAGAGTCGACCGGACAGGCGCTCACTCTGGCCAGCCTGTTCGAAGCGCCGAGCCCTGCCCAGCTGGCGCGCCGTCTTGGCGGCGAACGGGAGGCAATGCCCATGCTGTTGCCCCTGCGAGCGTCCGGTGCGCAGGCGGGTACATCGGGCCCCACCCTCTTTTGCGTCCATCCCGCCGGCGGGCTCGGCTGGTGTTATGCGCCATTGGTGCCCCATCTGCCGACCGACATGGCCGTCTATGCCCTGCAGGCACGGGCGCTCTGCCAGCCGGATGCACCGCTGCCCGCCAGCTTTGACGAGCTGGCCCTCGACTATGTGACTGAGCTGCGTCGTCAGCAGAGCGAGGGGCCCTACTGGCTGCTCGGCTGGTCGCTCGGGGGCATGCTGGTGCACCGGATGGCCGCCATGTTGCAAGAGCAGGGACAGGAGGTGGCCATGGTGCTGCTGCTCGATGCCTACCCCTGTCAGCAGTGGCAGACCCAGCCGTTGCCCGACGAGCAGCGGATGCTCGATGCGCTGCTGCGGATGGGGGGGATTGCGGTTGCGGACGAGGCGCTCGATTCCCTTACTCGGGGCGACGTGGTGGCCAGGCTGGGAGCGGAGGGGAGTGCGCTGGCCATGCTCGACGAGCAGGTGGTGAGCGCCATGATTGAGCTGGTGGGCCACAACAACCGGCTGATCCGTCAGCCGGTCGACTACTGCTACCACGGGGAGGTGATCTTTATCGAGGCGTCAGCTTCCCGCCAGCCCTGGCTGGATGGACGTGGCTGGGAGCCGCTGACAAAAGGCGAAATCCGCTATGAGCGCTTCCCCTGCCTGCATCAGGAGATGGTGCATCCCGACTGGTTGGCGAAGATCGGCGCTTTTATTTGTGAGCGGGTCGATGGGGTCGGGCAACAACCGCACATCCGGCAGGAAGGGGATGCATGACCCCGGTTGCCGCCATCCGGGAAGCCTTGCAGGCGGGCAAGCTGGTGGGGCTGGGGGAGCCGCACTGGCACCCGGATTTTATCCGGCGCCAGCACGCCTGGCTGTGTGATCCGGCGCTCTGGGGAATCATGACCGATCTGGTGCTGGAGTGCGGCAACCGCCGCCATCAAGGCTTGCTCGATGCCTGGTTGGTGGGGGAGGAGAGCTGGCAGGGGGAGCCGCTGACGCTGGCACGGCTCTATCCGGTCTGGCTCGACTCCTGCGCCTTCCCCGCCTGGATGGCCCCCGAGTTTCCGGCCCTATTCGCTGCCCTGCGTCAGAGCAATCTGGCGCGCCCCGATCATGTGCGGCTGCGGGTGCATCTCTGCGAGCCCTCATTCGAGTGGCAGGAGATGAGCCCGGAGCGGTGGCAGCAACACAACAGGGGACGGGATCAGGCGCTGGCCGACGATCTTCTTGCACTTCCCGCCCGCGGCGTGGTGGTGCTGGCAGGGGCGCGTCATCTGCTCAAAGCCGCAGGGGATCCCCACTTTGCTCAGCCGACGCTGGGCCAGTTGCTGGAGGCAGCACGGCCGGGCTGGCTGCATGTCATTCACCCCTGGCCAATGGTTGCTGGGAAGGGAGATGAGGAAGAGGAGCGAGTGTGCGATCTGGCAGGGATTGCGACCGCCGATCTCTATCCCCACTGGCCGGTGCATCCGCCGCTGGAAACTCTTATCGACAGGTTGGTGCGCGTTGCTGACAGGGGGCGGGAGATGCGAATTTGCCCCACCTTGCTGGCCGAGTCCTGGCGTAGCCGCTTGTTGAGTCGCGCTCACCTGCTGCCAGTTGGCATGGCCCGCCAGCTGCAACAGTGGCTGGCGTAACTGCTGACTTGAGTAACTCAATGGGGGAGCAAGGCTCCCCTTTTTCACATTTTGCATCCTGCATTCAGCGCTGCAAAGTTGCACCATTTACGGCATACCTTGCAACTCATCGCCGAAAATTCAGCTCCTTCGCTACTTTAAAGAAGTTTCTACTGGTCTTACCTGAGTAAATCCCTTTGCTTTTTATTTAACAAGGTATTTACATCTAAGTGTCACCAGCATCGGTGACGCCTACAACGGCAAGGAGCCAGTTATGACCCATGTCGACATCCCTTTCCTTCGTTACCTCGATGCGGAAGGGTGCCCGGTCGCCACCTTACCGACCTGGCTGGACAAGGCGATACTGCACACCTTTTACCGCAATATGGTGATGGTGCGCAGCTATGACAAAAAAGCGATAGCGCTGCAACGAACCGGCAAACTCGGTACTTTTCCCTCCCATCTCGGCGCAGAAGCTGTGGGGATTGGCATTGGTCTCGCCATGCAGCCGCAGGATGTCTACGTCCCCTACTATCGGGACATGCCCACCCTCTATGTGCGGGGCGTACCGATGGAGAAAAACCTGCAATATTGGGGCGGTGACGAGCGGGGCAGTTATTTTCTCAAACCCGATGGGACTCCCTCTGAAGATCTCCCCATCTGCGTCCCCATCGCTACCCAGATCACCCACGCATGCGGTATTGCGTCTGCCTTCAAACTGCGTAATCAACCGCGCGTTGCCGTAGTCACCATCGGCGACGGTGGCACCTCCAAGGGGGATTTTCTGGAGGGGCTCAACTGCGCCGGTGTCTGGCACCTGCCGATGGTCATCATCGTCAACAACAACCAGTGGGCCATCTCGGTGCCACGCAAACTGCAATCGAGCGCTCCTACGCTGGCCCAGAAGGGGATTGGCGCCGGGGTGCGCAGTCTGCAGGTGGATGGCAATGATGTGGTGGCGGTCTACGATGCTGCCCGCAGTGCCGTCGAACGGGCCCGCAGCGGCAAGGGGCCGACCCTGATAGAAGCGGTCAGTTATCGTCTAGGCGATCACACCACGGCCGATGATGCCACTCGCTATCGCGACGGGGCCGAGGTCGAGGCCGCCTGGGCGAAAGAGCCGGTCAAGCGGCTGCGCCAGTTTATGCATAGCAAAGGGTGGTGGGATGAAGAGCAGGAGCAGAGCCTGCTGGCGGAAGCCACCCGAGAGGTGGAGCAAGCGGTCGCCCGTTATGAGGCGATGGCACCCCAGCCACCGGAGGCGATGCTCGATTATCACTACGCCAGCCTGCCCGCCGAACTCTTGCCCCAGCGCGAGCGAGTCATTGCCAAGGGGATGAAGCAGGAGGTTGGCCATGAGTGAGATCAGTTTGCTGGAAGCGGTCAACATGGCCCTTCACCACGAGATGGAGCACGACCCTGATGTGGTGGTACTCGGCGAGGATGTGGGAGTCAACGGCGGGGTGTTTCGCGCCACAGTGGGACTGCGCGATAAGTTCGGTTTCAAGCGGGTGATCGACACGCCGCTGGCCGAGGGATTGATCGCCGGGGTGGCGGTTGGCATGGCCACTCAGGGGCTCAAGCCGGTGGCTGAGTTCCAGTTTCAGGGTTTCATCTTCCCCGGGATGGAGCAGATCATCTGTCAGGCGGCGCGGATGCGAAACCGCACCCGTGGCCGCCTCTCCTGTCCCCTCGTCTATCGCTCCCCGTATGGCGCGGGCATCCATTCGCCGGAGCATCACAGCGAGAGTGTCGAGGCGCTGTTTGCCCATATTCCCGGGCTGCGGGTGGTGATCCCCTCCAGCCCGAGGCGTGCTTATGGCCTGCTGCTATCGGCCATCCGCGATCCGGATCCCGTGATGTTTTTCGAACCGGACCGCATTTATCGCTCGATGAAATCCGAGGTGGTGGATGACGGTGTCGGCCTGCCGCTGGATGTCTGCTTTACCCTGCGCCCGGGCCGGGATATCACGGTAGTGGCCTGGGGGGCCTGCATTCAGGAGGTGATGCGGGCGGCGAACCTGTTGGCCGAGCAGGATATCCAGTGTGAGGTGCTGGATCTGGCCACCATCAAGCCGCTGGATATGGAGACCATCCTCACCTCGGTACGCAAGACCGGCCGGTTGCTGGTGGTACACGAGGCGTGTGGCAGCTTCGGGGTCGGGGCCGAGATTGTGGCGCGGGTGACCGAGCAGGCACTCCCCAGCCTCAAGGCGCCGCCCAAACGGCTGACCGGCGTGGATGCAGCCGTTCCCTACTATCGCAACGAAGCGTATTACCTCATCACCGAGCAGGATATCGCAGATGCGGCTCATCAGCTGATGGAGAACCAGTGGCTATGAAATTTTTCAAATTACCGGATCTGGGTGAAGGGTTGGCCGAAGCCGAGATCGTCGAGTGGAAGGTGAGTGCCGGTGATACCGTTGCGGTCGATCAGGTGCTCTTGTCGGTGGAAACGGCCAAGGCGCTGGTGGATGTACCCTCTCCGGTAGCCGGGGTGATTGCCCGTCTCTGTGGCGCCGAGGGGGATATCCTCCATATCGGTGCGCCGCTGGTGGAGTTCGAGGGGGGCGAAGATGATGGCACCGTGGTGGGCAAGGTGAGCGCCCATCAGCAACATATCGAGGATCACTTCGTGGTGGGGGCCATTGCCCCGGGGGGATCGCTGGTGCAAGCCATGCCAGCCGTACGGTTATTGGCACAAAAACTGGGTCTGGATATCGACCGGATCAAGGGGAGTGGCAGCGGCGGCATGGTGACCGAGCTGGATGTGCAGCAGGCATTCGAGTCACAGCAGAGCAGTGGCAACGAATTCCTCAAAGGGTCACGGCGGGCCATGGCCAAGGCGATGGAGCTCTCTCATCAGACTGTGGTGCCGGTCAGCATCACCGATGAGGTGGATTTGCGTCACTGGAGCCCTGATGAGGATGTGACGGTGCGCCTTATCAAGGCCATTGGCGTGGCGTGCCGCGCCGAGCCCTCGATGAACGCCTGGTTTGATGGCGACACCCTTTCACGGCGTCTGTTCAAAGAGGTCAATGTAGCCATCGCGGTGGATTCAAAGCATGGCCTTTATGTGCCGGTGATGGAGAACGTGGCCGAGCGGGAGGGGGCGGATATCCGGCAGGGGCTGGATCGGATGATCGCCGATGTGAAGGCGCGCGCCGTGCCCCGCGAGATGTTGCAGGGGGCGACCATTACGCTCACCAACTTCGGCGCCATCGCAGGCCGCTATGCCAGCCCCATCGTCACGCCGCCGCAGGTGGCCATCATAGGGGCTGGCAAACTGTTCGAAAAAGTGGTGTTCATCCATGGTGAAGCGCGTCCCGTCAGGGCATTGCCGCTGTCGATGACATTTGACCACAGAGCCTGCACTGGCGGGGAGGCGGCTCGTTTTCTGAGAGCACTGGTGGAAGCGTTGGAAGCGGCCACCTTATAACGGTTTGTGCCCTGTCGTTGGCAGGGCACAAATTTGTTTGCGTAATCTACAAAGCCACGTATAATCCAAACCAGCTTGAAAGGGCGATAGTTATGTCAATGAATACGATGTTTCACATCTTGTCCTGTTGTTCATAAGTTAATCCCGTTTTTTGAGCTTTACCCGCTGAAAAGCATAAGTAATTATTTTGAATACAGGTTTAAAAGATATGTCTAACATGATCACCGGTACCGTTAAGTTTTTCAACGAAACCAAAGGTTTTGGCTTCATCCAGCAAGAAAACGGCCCGGACGTTTTCGTTCACTTCAGCGCCATTCAAGGTAACGGTTTCCGTACCCTGGCTGAAGGTCAGCGCGTACAGTTCTCTGTGACCCAAGGTCAGAAAGGCCCGCAGGCTGAGAACGTAACCGCTCTGTAATTCTTACAGAATTTAAGAAAGCCGTGGTACCTCTGGTGCCACGGCTTTTTGTTTATCTGGCTTCTGCTACTGACTCTCATGTGCTGAATCATGCTGCTATCGCTCTTGCTTGCTGCCACCTTGACTCCGACTTCAGATACGCCGGTACCGGTTCAATCCGCGATGGAAGCGCAGGTGATCTGCCAGCAATTTGTCCAGATCCGGATGGGCACTGCACAGCAACCTGATGAGGTGAATGCGCGACTGGTCCCTGAAAGGGAGGGGGAGTGGCTGGTGGATGGTAAAGTAAAAGGACCCGAAGGTCCTTTGCTGTTTGCCTGTCATCTTCACCAAGGGGAGCGCTGGGAGCTACTCAACTTTTCACTTTGGGCACCACAGCCGGTCAAAGCGGTTTGAGTGCAACCAGCAGATGTTGCAGGTGTTCAACCATGGTCATGCCAAACGGGGTGAGATAGCCGCCATCTTCTGCGCTGATGAGCCCCTGTTGGTGCAGACGGGCTGCCGCCTGGCACAACTCTTCAGACATATCGCTGCGTAATTTAATCCCTAGGCTCATGTTGGCCGGATCAAAGCATGCCAGTATTTTCAAATCGTTCACGAATTCGTTAGAAACCTGGTCGATCCCAATCATGGATTTACTCCTTACGCTAAAGATGTATGCAAACTAGCATCCCCGGATCCACTTTAGTGGGCGCTGGCTCAAATTATTGATCTTTGGCTGGATGCTGCGTTTCAAATGCTGTTTTTTTCGGCGTAATCAGATGGTTGGCTGACAGCTTCGCCAAGGGCCGAGCCGGACCAAACGTGGTAGGATAGGGGAATTCTTTATATCGGACGGTCCATTGGCGGCTGTTCGCCCAGTCCAAGGTATTGCTCATGGTCAAGATCACGCTGGTATCCCTGCTGCATTCACACACCGCCACTTTCCCTGTTTACCCAGTCTCCTTGCTGACCTCCTTGTTGGAGGGCCATGAGGGAGAGGTGTGGCTACCTGCCCGCAAGGGGGGCGACATTACCCATCTTCGCAAACATGCTAAAGGGGCTCGCGCCCGCGAGCTGGCAAATCTCGATGCCGGTTGGTGCGATTTTATATCTGGTCAGGAAGGGGCGACTGCGGAGCTGGATGCGCTGGCCAACTACGACACCGAGATGATGGACAACTTGCAGATGTACTGGCATAGCGCGGGCAAGATCAACAGCCCGATCACAGATAATTTGTTCGAACTTCGTCGCGAAGTGGTGGATGAGGCCCATGGCGAAAAGCTTGCCGCTCTCTGGGAGCAACAACAACAGCAGCGATTTGAGCAGTTGATGAAAAGTGCGGCTGACGGTCGGGATCAACTCTGTTTCGTCGAAGTAGAGTCTGCCTACTGGCTGCGACAGAAGTTGAGCGAGCAACCTGATGTAGAGCTGATCACCCCGACCTTTTAATCAGGTCTGGAAGGTGGGTGAGACGTTTTATTCGCCGCCCTGCTCTATCCTTATGAGCGTTGCTGTTTCCCCGACGGGAGTCAGGAGGCGGCAAGCTGGACAAGCTGACCACAAGATGTGAACATGGCGCCCTTTATCGAGAGAGAGACTTGGCCAATGAGCTATGAACTGAGCGATACCGAGCGCAATGCCGCGCTGCAACTGAACGCTGACTACCGTTACGATCACTTCATCAGCAAGCTGGTCGAGCATGAAGAGCTGTTCGTCCTGACTGACGAGCATGGCGTCATGATGCTGACCACCGACGATGAAGATTGCATCCCGGTATGGCCGCACCCGGAGTACGCCAAGGCGTGGGCCGAAGGCGAGTGGGCCGATTGCAAACCACAGTCCATCACCCTCAAGGTGTGGCTGGAGCGGTGGATTGACGGCATGGAGCAGGACGAGCTGTGTGTTGCCGTGTTCCCGACCCCGGATCAGGAAGGCATCGTACTGGAGCCGGCTGACGTGGCTGACGCCATTGCCGAGAAGCAGGCCAAACGCGGCTGATCACCGAGCTATTCGCAACACCGGTTGCCAACAAAGACCCCGCTATCTGGCGGGGTCTTTGTTTTAGGTCTGTTTGCCAAACGAGTTGTGGCTATCAGGGCTGGCGATAGGTGGTGTCGATGATGGGCTCGGCCGGGAAAGTCTTGCCACTCTTGATGGCTGCCCTGGTCTCGGATTTTAGCTCTTCATCGATCCACAGCAGACCGCCATAGCTGTAACCGCTGTTGTCGCCACCGAGTGGCCAATAGAGCTGCTCGCTCTTGGGCGTTGCTGGTACTTTTGGCAGTTTGATCCAGCGCCATGCCCCTTCCCGGGTGTAGGGCACCTGATACGCAGGCACGAAGCTGGCCAGCTCATAGAGCCGCTGCTGGATCTGCCGTGACAGGGCCGCTTTTTTGGCAAAGTCGAACTCCTTGTCATACTGCTCCACCAAGGCTGTGATGGCGTCGTCATCGATGTTCATGATGTTGTTGGTCTGGGGCTTGTTGGCGTTGACCTTGTGGAAGAACTCCCAATAGGCGGGATAGCGGCTACCCGCCCAGGCCATCCAGGCGCTCTGGTGCTTTTTCTCCAGCATCGATTTGAAACCGGCCGATGCATCCATCAGGTTGAGCTCCAGATTAAGCCCCGCCTTTTTGGCCTCTTCCCGCAGCAGTGTGAGCCGCTGGGCGTGCTCTGCGGTGGTGTAGGTGATGGCGAGGGTCAGTGACTGCCCCTTGTCGTTTTGAAAAATCCCCTGCGGCCCCACTTTGTTAAAGCCTGCCTTGGAAAAGTATTCCCGTGCCAGTTTGGGAGCGAACGGACGGGCCTTGATCTCGCTGTTGGTAAACTCCCCCTGACCTGAGCCATAGCTGTTGAGGCGTTGGTAATCCCCCCGCAGCAGGGTAGCGAGCATTCTGTCGAAATTGAGGGCATGCTGGATGCCGAGGCGAACATCGAGATTGCGCAGCAGCGGATCGGCGGTGTTGAGATAGAGCCCCATCGGCGGTTGCGGGGTCTGGTTGTAGAACCAGCGCCGCTCGATATACCCCTTCTCGAACTCGGCGGTGTTGGTCTTGTCGTGCCACCAGTTGGGGATCACCAGCGGGAAGCTGTCGAGATCGCCGCGCAGGAAGTGCTGCCAGGCGATGTTCAGATCCCTGAGCACCTTGATCTCGATCCGCGCAGGATTGAAGCGATGCTGGAAGTAGCGCTCGTCATCCCCCCACCAGTTTTCAATCCGCTTGAAGGTGACCGATTTGCCCTTTTTCACCTGATCGATCTGATAGGGACCGGTGACCGGCAACACCTTCCAGTTGTACTCCTTGACCCAGTTGGCGGTGAGCTTGATGGCATGGCTCGGCTCCGGGCTGATGGGCAGCGATTCGAGCAGATCCTGGCGGCTCTTTTCGGTGCCGCTGGTGATAGCCAGGGTGTGATCATCAAACTTGGTGATGTCTGCTATCTGGGTGCTGTAGTAGTTGTTGTACCAGGGGTCGTTGATCTCCTTGCTGCGCATCATCTTGAGGGTAAAGAGCCAGTCATCGGCGGTGACCGGCTGGCCGTCTGACCAGCGCGCTTTGGGATTGATGCGAAAATAGAGGGTCTTGTTGTCGGCGCCGAAGGCCCACTCGTTTGCCAGCATTGGCATGGGGTTGCCGGTGACGGGATGAGTGCTCAGCAGTGGCAGGTTGGTTTCCCGCACGTAACCGGCAAAGCCGCCGTTGGAGTCGGGGCCATATTTGCGCAGGGTCAGGGGGAAGCTGGTCATAAAGGTGCGAAAGGTGCCGCCGCGTTTGGCGGCCGGATCGGCATAGAGAGGGTCCTGGTTGTTGCTCTCCCACTTCAAGTCAGCGGGCAGTGTGGCACTCCAGCCAAACGGGCTCCAGCACAGGGTCAGGGTGATGGCGGTGGCGCGAATGATAGGGGGGAGGCGGCGCCCCCCGGCGGTGATGGTCGATGGCATGTCCTTGCTCTCCTGAAGTCTGCTTCCTGCAGATCACACACTGGTGATGTCAGTCCCGATGGGGACTGGCTCATCATGAAAATTTTATCCTGTCAGGTCAATGAAATAGCGTAAATGGGCAGGCGCTCATCATGTCGCTCTCTGTGGTTTGAACCAGCGCAGTCGGCTACCCAGCAGATGGACCACAAAGCCGAGCAGCACCAGAGCTGAGCCCAGCCACTGCAAGGGTGTTGGATGTTCATCGAGCAGCAGCGCTGCCGTGACCATGCCGACACAGGGGATCAGCAGGGAGAGCGGTGCCACCTGCGCCACCGGATAGCGCATCAGCAGTCGTCCCCACAGGCCGTAACCCAGCCAGGTCGCGACATACGAGAGATAGAGCACGCACAGCAATCCCTGCCAGCTGAAGTCGCGCAGGCTGCTGGCCATCAGCTCCGGCCCTTCGAACAGCCAGGAGAGGGCGAAAAATGGCAGGATGGGCACCAGACCGCCCCAGGCGATCAGGCTCGGCAGCGTGGTCTGGTAGCGCAGACCAATCTGGCGATTGATGACGTTGCCAAGGCCCCAACAGGCGGCGGCACACAGCGTCAGGATAAACCCGAGCAAGGTCAGGTTGCCTTCACCGTGAGTGGCGATGAGATAGAGGCCGAATCCCGCCAAGGGCAGCGCCACCCAGTGGTGGGATTGCCAGCGCTCCCCCAGCCAGATCATTGCAAAAAGCAGGGTGAACACCACCTGGGATTGCAGCACCAGCGAGGCCATACCTGCGGGCATGCCGAATTTCATGGCACTGAACAAAAATGCGAATTGACCGAGGCTGATGGCGCCGCCATAGGCCAGCAGCCAGCGCCAGGGCATGGCGGGTTTGGGTACCAGCAAGATGGCGGGGAAGACCACGCCGATAAAGCGCAGCGCACCCAGCAGCAGTGGGGGGATCCCCTCCAGCCCCCACTTGATGGCCACGAAGTTAAGCCCCCAGCAGAGGATGACCAGAGCGGCCAGAAACTTGTCTTTGGTGTGCATGCGGTGTCCTTCGGTCTGTGGCCTCTGCCATGAGAGGCCAAAAGAGGACGAGCATACCCCCGCCAGGGTGGGCGCCGTCAAGCCGACCGGCGGGGGAGCAACCCGGCAACGGGGGCCAGGTGCGATTCAGGCAGAGACGCAGTGCACTGTGATGCCGCGTGCGGCCAGGGTGGCCCGCATGGGGGCGGGCAGGGCATCGTCGGTAACCAGCACGTTGATCTGGCCCGGCGCGCCAAGCTGGCTCGGGTGGATGGCGCCAAATTTGCTGCTGTCGGTGATCACCACATTGGTCATCCCCTTGGCCAGCACGCTGTTGACCACGTCGGCCCGCATCATATCGCGGCCGGTGAAACCCATCTCGGGATGAAAACCGTCGACCCCGATAAAGGCCTTGGAGAAGTGCACCTGCTCGATGCAGAGGCGCGTGAGCGGCCCCACCACGCTCTCGCTCTGATGCTGGAACAGCCCGCCGAGCAGCACCACCTGAGCCGGGGTATCTTTGAGCAGATGGGCGATATAGCTGCTGATGGTGATGATGGTGACCCGTTTGTGCAGGGCCAGATGGCGCGCCAGCATGGCGTTGGCACTGCCCCCTTCGATAAAGACCGTTTCGCCATCTTCCACCAGCTGGGCGGCCCGCTCGGCGAGGCGCTCCTTGAGCAGGTAGTTGATGTTCATCCGGGCATCGGGGTCATCGGTCTCCAGCGCCATGGCCGAGCCGTGTACCCGTCTGAGCAGTCCCTGTTTCTCCAGCGCGGTGAGGTCGTTGCGCACCGTCACCTCAGACACACCTGTGTGTCGGGAGAGTTCACTCACGCTCATCTTGCGAGCCTGATGGACCAGAGTGAGGATCAGTTGGTGGCGTGGATTCATGGTGCGCTCGCATGCAAGGTGGTGGATAGCGGAAAGCCACCCGAGGGTGGCTTGCCAATCATATGACGTCACAGGCGCCATGGGGAGCGCCCCGTCAGAGACTGTGCTCGGTGCGGGCGATGATATCATCTTGCGCATCCGGGGATAAGGCGGTGAAGAAGGCTGAATAGCCCGCCACCCGTACCACCAGATCCCGGTATTGATCCGGATTGGCCTTGGCTGCCAGCAGGGTTTCCCGCGAGACGATGTTGTACTGCACGTGCCACCCCTTGTGCACCTCGAAGAAGGTGCGCAGCAGGCTCATCAGCTTGGCCTTGTCCCGCTCGTTCTCAAGGCTCGCCGGACTCAGCTTCTGGTTGAGCAGCACCCCGCCGAGGATGGCCGCCGTGGGCAGCTTGCCGATGGAGTTGAACACCGCCGTCGGGCCGAGACGATCCGAACCCGACGAGGGGCTGGCCCCTTCCGCCAGCGGCGTGCGGGCGTGGCGGCCATCCGGGGTGGCCATGGTGGCGGCACCGAAGGGGACGTTGGCCGAGATGGAGGAGGTGCCGGCATAGTAGGTGCCGCCGATGGGGCCACGGCCGAAGCGGGAGTTGTGCAGCCCCTTGAGCTCGTCGATGTAGCTCTGGTAAGCCTGCACCAGCAGCAGGTCAACCTCGTCCAGATCGTTGCCATATTTGGGGGCTGCATTGGTGAGGCGCTGGCGCAGCTGCTCCCCCTCCAGTCCTGAAAAATCTTGCTCGAGTGCTTCGGCCAGCTCTTGCTGATCCACTATCCCCTGTTCGAACACCAGTTTCTTCAGGGCAGCCAGACTGTTGCCGAGGTTGGCGATCCCCACCTGCAGACCTGAGACCCAGTCATAGACGGCGCCCCCCTCCTTGATGGTCTTGCCGCGCTCGATGCAGTCATCCACCAGGGCGCTGCAGAGGATGTCGTGGGCCTGAGCCTCCAGCACGCTGTCGACCACGCAGTCGATCTCGATGGATTTGCGGGTGAAGTAGCGCACCTGTTCGTCCCAGCGGGCCATCACCTCGTCAAAGTTGCCAAAGCTCCCGTCTCGCAGCGACTGGGGCTGGGGCAGGAATACCTTGCCGGTGGTGGCATCGCGGCCGCCATCAAGGGAGGCCAGCAGGATGCGGGCGAAGTTGATAAAGCTCATGCCGGTGCAGCGATAGCCCCACTTGCCGGGCACGGCGGTCTCGATGCAACCGATGGCGGCGTAGTGGTGGGCATCCTCCACGCTCACCCCGAGCTTGATGAACTCGGGGATCACCACCTCGTCGTTGTTGAAGGCGGGCATGCCAAAGCCGCAGCGGATCACCTGAATGCAGGCGTCGAGGAAATCCTCGCTCATCCCGGCATGGTAGCGCACCGAGAGGTTGGGCTGGGTGGATCTCAGCTGGCCGCAGGACTCCAGAATCGCGTAGGAGAGGCCGTTGACCGCGTCATGGGCACTGCCATCCCGCCAGTTCTGGCCGCCGATGGTGACGTTTTGATAGAGCGGGCTGCCGGCGGATGCCTTGGAGTGGGTGCCGGAGCGGATCTTGTTCACCTCTAGCAACTTGAGCCAGCACCCTTGCAGCAGCTCGATGGCGCGCGTCCGAGGCAGGGATTCCGACAATTCCACCTCGCGGCGATACCAGGGGTAGAGGTACTGATCCATCCGGCCAAACGACACCGAGTGACCGTTGGATTCGATCTGCAGGATGAGCTGGATAAAGTAGCAGAGCTGCAGCGCCTGCCAGAAGGTCTCGGGGGGCTGGTGGGCGATGTGGGCGCAGTTGAGCGCGATGGTCTCAAGCTCGTTTCGGCGCTCGGGGCGCGGCTCTTGCGCGGCCATGTCACGGGCAAGGGCGGCGTAGCGCCCGATATGAGCGCTGACCGCATCCAGGGTGATGGCGACGGCGTGCAGGAACTGCTCGCGCTGCAGATCGGCCCAATCCGCCAAATCCAGCCGACTGCGGCGCTCGGCCACCTTGGCCTTGAAGCCATCGAGCCCCAGCGTGAGCAGCTCCTCATAGTTGACCGCGAGGTGGGCATCCCCCGAGGTCATGTTGCCCTCGGCCTTGATGATGCCGCTCTCCAGCAGCGCTTTCTGCTCGTCGGTAAAGAGGCCGAAGCAGCGATCCTGCACCGTCTGGCCGCGCCAGAAGGGGGTGAGGGCGTGTATGATCGCCTTGTCGGTTTCGCTGACTGCAAAACCGGCGCCGGGGCGATCTGCCAGCTCGTCGACCTCCTTCTCAATCCAGCTCACCGTGTATTCGGGAAAGAGCGGCGCCGCCCGTACCTGACTGGCCTGATTGCCGACGATCAGCTCGTCGTGCTTGATCCAGATGGTGCGTTCCTTGAGGTGATGGGCCAGAGCCAGGGCGCGGCGCACCGGCAGCGGCCGGGCGAGATGAGTCTGATAGGCCTCGGTATAGTGGCGGGCCCGCTCGGTACAGACCGGCGGCTGAACGATGTGGATCAGGCTCTCTTTGTGGGCGCGGATCCGCGGGCTCAGGGTATTGAGGTCGAGCTGGGTCATGATCTTATCCTCTGGTCACAGGGGTCAGCCCCTGACGTTGGGCGTATGCATGGGCAAAGTGGAGTAAATCGGGGTCGTCAAACGGTGTCTCAGGCGCCTGATAGGGCAGATCCAGCAGGGCATATTTGCCCATCCCCAGCGTGTGGTAGGGGAGGAAGTGGATCTCCTGCACCGTGCCGAGGCTGGCAGCGGTGTCGGTGATGGCTTCGATCGATGCGTGGTCGGCATTGAAGCCGGGAATGAGTGGCACCCGGATCTGCATCGGCACGCCGCGCTCGGCGAGGCGCTTGAGGTTCGCGATGGGCAACTCCACCTTGCCGCGGGTCCAGTGGAAGAAACGTTCTTTATCCACGTGTTTGAGGTCCGCCAGCAGCAGATCCAGTGAGGGAAGGCTTTGCTCAATCTGGTGCCAGGGCACATGCAGGCAGCTCTCGACCGCGGTGTGCAGCCCTTCGGCCTTGCAGCGGGCCAGCAGGTTGGCAGCAAATTCGGGCTGCATAAACGGTTCGCCACCTGAGAGGGTGACGCCACCGCCGCTGCGCTCGAAGAAGGGGCGATCCCGCAAGATGGTGTCCATCAGGGTATCCAGGGTTTCATCGCGGCCGCACACCTGCAGCGCTTCGCTTGGGCAGAGGCCGCGCAGCCGTTCCATATCATCGGCCTTGAGGGCAGAACGGCTGAGCTGGATGCCCTCGCTGTCACGCAAGATTGCCGGACAAGCCTGGCTGCAGAGCTGGCATCCCTCGATGCACTGGCGCCGGTCGAGTAGTATGTCCGGCTTGGGAGAGCGGCTTTCCGGGTTTTGACACCAGCGACAGGCCAGCGAGCACCCCTTGAGAAACACCAGGGTGCGAATGCCGGGGCCATCGTGAGTTGAATATCGTTGCAGGTCGAAAATCATACCGCCTCCTTTTGTATTTGCATTCTATTTTCTTTCATTCGAAAGTTGATTTGATTTCGATCAAGCTGTTTGCAGATGTTTTCTCGCTAGAATGGCGACATATTGAACATCCCGTTAAGGAGTTAGAGATGGAGCTGTATCTCGATACCGCCGATGTGGCGGCAGTGCGTCGCTGGTCACGGATCCTGCCGTTGGCCGGTGTCACCACCAATCCTTCCATTACCGCCGCCGGGGGATTGCCGCTCTGTGAGCTGCTGCCCGCCTTGCGCGATGTGCTGGGGCCCAAGGCGCGCCTGTTTGCCCAGGTGATGGCCAAAACCGAAACCGAGATGGTGCGCGAGGCGTTCGCCCTGCGTGAGCTGGACCCGGATCTGGTGATCAAAATCCCGGTATGCGCAGAGGGGCTGGCGGCCATCAAGAGCCTGACCGCCAACGGTGTGCCGACTTTGGGCACCGCTGTCTATACCCCGCTGCAGGGTTGGCTGGCGGCGGTGGCGGGGGCAGAGTACGTGGCGCCCTACGTCAACCGGCTGGATGCCCAGGGGGGGGACGGCATCGCCACCGTGCAGGAGCTGCAACAGCTGCTTGCGCTGCACGCGCCGAACAGCAAGGTGCTGGCGGCATCGTTCCGTACCCCGCGCCAGGCGCTCGACTGCCTGCTGGCGGGTTGCCAGTCCATCACTCTGCCGCTCGATGTGGCGGAGCAGCTGATGAACGTGCCAGCGGTGGATGCGGCGCTGGTGAAGTTCGATCAGGATTGGCAGCGCGCTTTCGGTCGCTGATTGCCTGATTGCAGTGACAGATGGGGGAGGGTGAGGAGACGCAGGAGGGGATTGGGATTGACCGACTAGACTTGTAATAGGCAGTCAGATGCGCTGGCTGCCTTGCGATCTACCGGAGGTATCCCATGAGCGACCATCTGCTGCTCCCCCATGGTGAAGATCTGCGACGTGCGGTGCGCTGGCTCAGTGAGCACCACCAGTACGATATCGCCGCCATCGAAGAGGCCAGCCAGCGTTTCGATCTCTCGCCGCTGGATGAGGAGTTTCTGATCCGGCACTGGCTCGATACCCAGCGCCAGTCGTGAGGACAGAGTTAGAAGAAGTTGGTGAGGTTGATGCCAAACTCTTTGGGGTCGACCGTGCACTCGATGCTCTCCTTCACACTCGATCTGGCCAGATCCAGCCACTGCACATCGAGGTAGTGGCGCTGGGAAGCGTGATAGATCACCTTGACCACCGGCTTGAGCGGCTGCTGCTCGTTGCGCTGCATCACGATGGCCAACCGCTGGTTTGAAAGCTGTACCAGCGTTCCCACCGGATAGACCCCCATGCACTTGATGAACTTGGTGACCAGTTCGGCATCGAAGTGCTGGTTGACTCCCTTTAGCAGAATGCGAAAGGCCTGGGTGGGTTGCATGCCAGCCTTGTAGACTCTGTCGGCAGTTACTGCGTCATAGACATCGACAATACCGCTCATGCGGGTATAGAGGGAGAGTTCATCCCCTTTGAGCCTTAGTGGGTAGCCAGTACCATCGAGCCGCTCGTGGTGGTTGGCGGCTACTTCCAGCATGGTTGGGGTGATGCCGGGGGTATTGCGGAGAATGTCGTAGCTATGCACCACATGCTGGCGCATGATGGCAAACTCCTCATCGGTCAGCTTGCCCGGTTTGTTGAGCACCTCGTCCGGCGTCATGATCTTGCCCACGTCGTGCAACAGCCCTCCCAGAGTCAACTCCTTGAGCACGCTGCGCTCCAGTCCCAGATAGCGGCCGAAGTTGGCCAGCAGGATGGCCACGTTCATGGAGTGCTCCATCAGATAGGCATCCTTGGCACGAATACGGGCCAGGCAGAGCATGGCATCGCCATGGGTGAACATGGTGTCCACCATCTCCTCGGCGACTTCGGCGAGCGGGGTGATGTTGATGGGTTCACCCGCCTTGAGCTGACGAATGAACTTGCCTTGCAGCTCGCGCGCCTCCTGATAGAGGCGGCGGATCTTCAGCTCCTGCCCTTCGCCGTTGGCCCCGACCCGGCGTCCTGCCTGAGCACTGTTGGCATTGAGGTCAGGGGAGGTGATGGCGTCACTCTCGGTACTGCCCAGCTTGCTGCGGGCCAGATCGATGCGTACCGTGAGCACCCCCTGACGCACCAGATTGGCAATTTGCGCCACACTGGTCACCATGCCCATCCGGGCAATCTCCATCCCACCTGTCTGGCTGGCGATAGCAATGACATACATGCCGGGTTTCAGCTGGTTGACGGGAATGACGGGGTAGGATGCTTGAGACTTCATGAGGGCTTCCTGACTCTTATTATTATGAGTATCGTGCGGATGGATTGCACCCGAGAAGTGTAACATCGGATGACCAGTTCGTCATAATTGGCAACCCCTTAACAGTGGCGTTGTCGCCCCCGCCCGATATAATGACGCCCCTTTACTTGTTGGACTCCGAGGTTGTGAATGCGGCTTGATAAATTTCTGTGCGATTGTTCCGATTTGACCCGCTCGCTGGCAGGCAAACTGATCCGTCAGGGTGAGGTCATGGTGGATGGCATTGTGGTCAAGCAGCCTGCCTTTCATATCAATGAGCAGAGCCAGATCGAGTTTGACGGCGTGCTGCTGACGCTGGAGCAGCGCAACCGTTATTTCATGCTGCACAAACCGGAAGGGTATGTCTGCTCCAACGAGGATCCGGATCACCCGACCGTTTTCTTCCTGATGGATGAGCCGGCGATGGGCAAGCTGCACGTGGTGGGGCGCCTTGACCTCGATACCACCGGACTGGTGTTGGTGACCGACGATGGTCAATGGTCCCATCGCATCACCTCGCCGCGTCGCGAATGTGCCAAAACCTATCACGTCTGGCTGGCCGACCCGGTGAGCCCGGATGCAATCGAGTTGTTCGCCGAAGGGGTCTACCTGCGCAATGAGACCGATAAAACCCGTCCAGCCCAGCTGGAAATTCTCGGTGAGTGCGAGGCCAGGCTGACAATTCACGAAGGCAAGTACCATCAGGTCAAGCGGATGTTTGCCTCCATCGGTAACAAGGTCGTTGGCTTGCATCGCGAGCGGATTGGCGGCCTGACGCTGGATGAGACGCTTGCTCTCGGTGAATACCGTGAGCTGACCGTTGACGAGATCGCCCTGTTCTGATCAAGCTTGTTGCCGGGTGTCAGTGAGTACTGAAACCCAGCACCAATGCCGTACCCAGGGTGGCAATCAGTGCCCCCACCCAGGCGGCAATGGATGGCCGCTCCCCCGAGTGCCACCACAACAGTGGCAGCAGCAGTACCGGCGTGGTGGAGGAGAGAATGGCCACCATGCCAACCTCGCCCTGCCGTAACGCAATCAGGATCAGCGTCATGCCTAGCGTCATCGCCAGGAAGCCATTAGCGATGATCATAGCTAGGACCCTACGGTTGATAGGGTTTAACGGACGTGCGATAGGCATTCCTGCCAGTCGCAAGCTGCAGTGTGCCAGCAACGCGGTGGCCATTCTGACCCCGGACGCGCTGACGGCATCGACATTGCCGCTCATCATCACAGGTTTGGCGATGATCACACCGAGACTCTGGCAAAGCGCAGCGGTGAGACCCAGCGTGATGCCTATTCCCAGGCCGCCACGGATCTGCTCCCACTCGTTATTGTTGCTGCGCCTGCCAAACAGGATCGCCAGCATCACGCCGACAAAAACCAGCAAGGCACCCAGCAAGCGCCATCCGGTCAGTGTCTCATTAAACAACCAGAGCCCCAGCATGGCTGAGAAGAGGGCATGACAGGAGAAGAGCAGGCCGCTGCGTCTTGGGCCCATCCTGTTCATGCAGGCATAGAGCGCCGTATCACCAATAAAAATGCCGATAAGTCCGGAGAGGGCGAGCAGTGGAAGTGTGCCGGCGGTGAGGGTTTGCCAGCCGCCGCTGAGCAGGCTGATGCTGCCGAGCATCAGGCTGACCAGAAACATGCGCCAGCGGCTGTAGGCAAATGCGCCGAGATGACGGGCCGGTTTGACCGAAATCAGCGCTGCAATTGCCCATAAACTGGCCGAGGCGAGGGCCAGCCACTCATAACCCATAAAAACTCCTGAAAAAAATCTCCCGAAAGACTCCATCTCCCGGGCAAGCCCGATACAATACGGGGCGTTTTCGGGGATAACAAGCGCGGCATCAGGCATTCATAAGGCGAGCCGTCGGCCTTCCCCCTCCTGCAGTGGTTTTATTCGAGGTTTTGTCATGAGGTCTGGTTTCTTCCCCACGCTGGCGCGACGCTGGCTCCCCCCCCTATTGCTTGCCGCGCTGGCCGTTCCACAGGCTCATGCAACAGCCGTTGTACAGCAGCCTCCTGTGGCCGACCGGCAGATGTTGGTCAAAGGCAATGGTGCCGAACCGGAATCCCTTGACCCGGCACTGGTGCGCTCCGGTTTTCCGGGGGAAGCCGTGTTGGTCGATCTTTTTGAAGGGCTGGTCAGTGAGGATGGCCAGGGGCATATCGTCCCGGCTCAGGCTCAGCGCTGGGAGGTCAGTGAAGATGGGCTGGAGTGGCGATTTTTCCTGCGCCCCCAACTGAAGTGGTCCAATGGCGAGCCGCTGGTGGCCGCTGATTTCGTCTATGCCTGGCGCCGTCTGCTCGATCCGGCCATCAACTCCCCTTCTGCCGGATTGCTGTTGGCCATGGGGATCAACAATGCGCAATCCATCTATGCCGGCGCACTGGAGCTCGACAATCTTGGCATTGAGGCGCAAAGCGATCAGATCCTGAAAGTCACCCTGGAGCGGCCGGTTCCTTATTTTTTGCAGCTAATAAGTCAGCGTCCCTTTGTACCGGTCAATCGGCAGGTGATAGCCCAGTTTGGCAAACAGTGGACCGAGCCCGGCAAGCTGGTGAGCAATGGGGCGTATCGTTTGGCTAGTTGGGTGCCTAACGAGAGACTCGAAGCCGAACGCAATATCCACTACTGGGACGATCGCCACACTCGCATCGGGCGAGTCACCTACCTGCCTATCACCTCGCAACATGCGGAGCGGTTGCGTTATGAGGCCGGTGAAATCCAGCTGACCAACAAGGTCTCCCTCGGCTATTACCAGAAGATGAAGCGCGGATCCCCGGAGCGGCTCTGGGGCTTGCCGCTGTTTGGTACCTATCTCTATGCATTCAATTTGAAACGCCCGGAACTGCAGGATGTGCGGGTGCGTCAGGCGCTCTCCATGGCGGTTGATCGACTGCAGCTCATTGAATCGGTGAGCGGGCAGGGTGAACAGGCGGCATGGTCGCTGTTGCCGGAGATGCCAGGTTACCCCCGGGTGGTATTGCCTGTCGCGCTTGAAGATATGCCGACCCGTCAGGCCAAAGCGGCTGCACTGCTGTCAGCGGCCGGGTATAACAGCGCTAATCCACTCAAGCTGAGCATTACCTACAACAGTGCCGACACCCACAAGCAGATGGCAATGGCCATTGCTGCCATGTGGCAGAAGCTGGGGGTACAGGTCACCCTCAACAGTCTGGAGTGGGGCGCCTATCAGGTGGCCAAGGATAGCGGTGATTTCCAGGTGGCCAGAAGTTTCCTGTTTGGCGATTACGTGGAGCCGTCAGCCATATTGGGCAGCTTCCGTTGTCAGGATCTGCGCAACGAGAGCGGCTACTGCAATCCCGATTTTGATCTGCTGCTGGAGCAGGCTGCCAATACGCTGGACAGTGCGAGTCGGGTTGAATTGTACCGGCATGCCGAACAGTTGCTGCTTGAAGAGGCGCCGATCCTCCCCGTGTATCATTACAATCAGATGAGACTGGTTGACCCCACCCTGCGGGGACTGCCCTGCCAGAATTTGAAAGGGACGATTGCCACCAAGGATCTCTATTTCAGCCCGCAGTGAGGAGCATTTCATGAAACTTGCCATCATTTCCGACATCCACGGCAGCATCATTGCGCTGGAGCGAGTATTGACCCGACTTGACTCCTGGCAGCCGGATCACTATCTGCTGCTCGGCGATCTGCTCAACCATGGCCCGCGTAATCCTCTGCCGGAAGGGTATAACCCGGCGGCAGTGGCTGACAGGCTCAACGAGCTTGCGCCACAGATCATCGCGGTGCGGGGCAATTGCGATTCCGAAGTGGATCAGATGCTGTTGCGCTTTCCCATCACCGCCCCCTACAACCAGTTGCTGATCGATGAGCGGCGCTGGTTTGTCAGCCACGGTCATCTTTATCGCCCGGACGAGGTACAGCTACCGCCGGGTAGTCTGTTCCTGAGCGGCCACACCCATGTACCTGTGCTGGAGTGGCAGGGGGAACGGATATTGATGAACCCGGGGTCAATCTGTTTCCCGCGCGGCGAGCTGCCAGCCAGTTATGGAAGCTATGAGGATGGGGTACTGCGCGTCAACGCGTGTGAGGATGGGCGGGAGTTGTTGCGCCTTGCGCTTTAAAACGGAGAGCAAAAATGCAAGGCCTGATAAGAGATGTCAGGCCTTGATACCGTAGGAGCGGGTGCCAGAGCGAGTATTGCCTTTGGCGTCATAGGTCAGGCTGTTGCGATCACGCAACTGACTCAGAAAGGTTGCCAGACGACGGTTGGAGACGATGCTCAATTCAAGCAAGCGACCGTTGATATCATTTTGTGCCTGGCAGGCATCCAGTTTTGCACGAAGCTGCGCCATCTCGTCGGGATAGGCTGCTAGCTGCAGTGCCAGTTCCGGCATCTCTGCCAGTGTCTTGTCCAGAGTTTCTATCGCAGCAAGCAACTGCTGTTTGCGCTCGGTCAGTGCAGGCAGGGCCAGTGCCTGATGCTGCTCGAGCAAGCTGAACTCCTCTTCCAGAATGCCTTGCATCTGGCTGAGGTAATCATCTTGGGTGTGCAGTAACGAAGGTAAGTCCATCATCCCAGAACTTTGTCCAGATTGGCCTCGAAACTGAACATCTTCTTGGCTACAGCGTCGCTGTTAACCTGATATTCGCCACTCGCGACGGCTTTTTTCAGTCGTTCAACCTTGCTCTCGTTGCCGGTTGAGGCGGTATTGAGGTTCTGTTGCATTTTTTGCAATTGTTGCGCCTCACTGGTCAAGGAGACGGAGTCCAGCTTGACAGTGGTCGCTTTGTTTTCGGGCGATGAGGTGACTGACTTGCTGCCTGTCCCTTGGCTATTAGCGGTATTTTGCAACCGATTATTCGCCAAGTTGTTGATATTGTTGATGGCCATTTTAGTTACCTTCGTCTGCTTTAAGGTTTGCTTACCTGTTTATCGGGGCGGCAGCTCAAAACTTTAGAAAAAAGTTGTCAAGGATCCGGATTTAAAAAGTGACCGATGCGGCACCGACTGCTGTGACTTTACCTTCCACCGTTTTGCCGGAGCGAATATTGACGAGTTTGATGATCTCTCCGAAACTGCCATCTTGCAAGGCTCGGGCCATGGTTTTGATCTGGAAGTTGCTGTTTTCGGCAGTCAGGGTGACCTGATCCCCTTTACATATCACGCAAACCTGGCTCAAGCGGATGGGCTGTCCCGGTTTGATCTCCCGCTTGCTGCGTACCCCAATCAGAGGGGCCGGGTTGGTCAGATAGTCACCACGGATCAGGGTTTGATCCTGAAACGCCACTACCAGCTTGCTTTCATTCAGCAGATCCCCTTTGGCAATGGGGTCGGTGACAGTAACAAAGGGTTTTTGAATACTGACCCTTACCGGCAAGTAGACATCCCAGGGTTTTTCTTCCTCACACTTCATGTAAACAGTTGTATTACGACGAATTTCCATTTTTGCTGGCAAGCTGATGGTCAACAGATCATCGCAACGGGTTAGCGGGAGTCTCTCATCAAGGGTCGCGGCAGTGACCTCTGCTCTGGCATCCAGCGGCAGATCGAGTTGACCATAAACGAACTCTTGTGCTTGCTCTCTCAGATAGGTTGTGACATCCGAGGCATGGCTCGAGGATATGCTGCCAAAAAAGAGGCTGATGAGTAAAAGTCGGTTAATCATTTTCGCTCGTCGGTCGATAAGTTGTTCACGCATATCACCATATTTAACTATGATTGCTTCAGAATCTGTTTGTTGTCACATCGATAGTCTGACGCAATCCATCACGCATGCATGATTAATGCCAAGCGTTTTTAGGGAGTGTTTATGGCCAGTATCCTGGACTCGGTCAACCAACGTACCCAGCTAGTGGGGCAAAACCGGCTGGAATTGTTGTTGTTTCGTCTCAATGGACGTCAAAGATTTGGCATCAACGTATTCAAAGTGCGTGAAGTGTTGCAGTGCCCCCCCTTGACCGTGATGCCCAAGTTGAACTCCTGTATTCGCGGAGTGGCTCATATTCGTGGCCAGACTATCTCGGTCATCGATCTCAGCATGGCAATGGGCAAGCGCCCCATTGAAGATTTGAGCAAGTGCTTCATTATCATCTCCGAGTACAACCGCTCCATTCAGGGTTTTTTGGTGCACTCGGTCGAGCGCATCATCAATATGAACTGGGAATCTATCCTTCCTCCCCCCAAGGGGGCTGGTCGCATCAACTATATGACGGCGGTTACCGAGGTTGATGGCGAGTTGGTCGAGATCCTCGACGTTGAACGTATTCTCAACGAAATATCTCCGGTTTCTACTGAGGTCAGCCAGGAGCTGGTGGAGGCCAGTGTCGAGCATCCGACCTTGGGACGTCCCGTATTGGTTGCTGACGACTCTTCGGTTGCGCGCAAACAGGTACAGCGTGCGCTGGAGGCGATCGGAGTTGAATGCGTGCTGGCAAAAGATGGCCGCGAAGCATTGAACATGCTGCTGGAGATGACCAAAAATGGCCCTATCAAGGATCAGATTGCGCTGGTGATTTCCGATATCGAAATGCCCGAGATGGATGGCTATACATTCACTGCCGAGATCCGGAATAATCCCAATCTCAAAGATTTGCATGTTATTCTGCATACCTCGCTCAGTGGTGTATTTAACCAGGCTATGGTGCAAAAAGTTGGTGCAAACAACTTTATTGCCAAGTTCCAGCCTGATGAATTGGCCAAAGCCGTACAAAACGCACTCTAATTTAAAGAAGAACAGCTGCATGAAGACACTTTCGGATGACTTATACAAACAGTTCAGCAACTTTCTTGCGGTTCAGAGCGGGATCGTGCTGGGTGATAACAAACAGTATCTGGTGAAGAGCCGTCTTTCACCTTTGATGGCACAGTTTGGCATCGAGAGTCTGTCTGAACTGGTCACCCGTGCAATGAGTGTACGAGAGCGTGACCTGAAAATGGCGGTTGTTGATGCGATGACCACTAACGAGACCCTCTGGTTTCGTGATACATATCCGTTCCAGCTGCTGACCGACAAGATTTTTCCTGAATTGGGCAAAAGTGGTCGCCCTGTCAAGATTTGGTCTGCTGCCTCATCTTCGGGACAGGAGCCATATTCTATCGCCATGACGGCGCTGGAGCAGCAGATGAAGAAGCCGGGTACCTTGCCCGGTGGAGTGCAGATTGTCGGGACAGACATATCGACTACCATGCTGAATCAGTGCAAGGAAGGGGTATATGACAGTCTGGCTTTGGCACGCGGATTGTCGCCAGAGCGCAAGAAGATGTTTTTTGAGCCCTATGGTGACAACAAAATGCGGGTGGTAGAGCGAGTCAGAAAATTGACCACCTTCCGGCCGCTCAATCTGCTGGAGAGTTATAGTCTGCTCGGTAAATTTGACATCATTTTTTGCCGTAACGTGCTTATCTACTTTGCACCGGAAGTGAAGTCAAAAATCCTCAACCAGTTTGCATCCAGCCTCAATCCTGGTGGATACCTGATGCTGGGAGCGTCGGAATCGCTGGCGGGTTTGACTGACCGATTCGAGATGATTCGGTGCAATCCCGGAATTGTTTACAAGGTCAAATAACGTTGCAGCCCATGGTATTCAATGAGTTGTGATTGGTGACATTGTTATAAGAGAAGGAGGCACAGTGCCTCCTTCTCTCTTCATGGCTCCATTCTTATAGCTCCATTCGTGATGGCATTGCACCATGTTCCTATCTATCGCGCAGCAGATCCTTGGACTCCGTCTAAAGGCTTTCATAGCTAGGCTCGACAATCTGGCAACATTTTGAAAATCGTCTGGCACATCTCTTGCAAGCAAAATATACCAAGCAGGAGGTGTGCTATGGCTTTTTCATTCGACAAGGCATTTGGTATCCATCAATACACGCTGGGTGTTCGCGCCAAGCGTGCCGAGGTGTTGTCCAGCAATATTGCCAATGCGGACACGCCAGGTTTTAAAGCAAGGGATATCAACTTTGCACAGGCATTGCAGGATGCCCAGCATAAACAGGGTTTTGGCCTGGTAACAACCAGTGAAAAGCACTTTGCCTTGAATATGGATGCCCCCGGTACTGTTCAATACCGCAATCCGTTGCAGCCTGATACGGGTGATGGCAACACGGTGGATGTGCAGCAGGAGCGGAGCGAGTTCTTGCGCAACAGTCTGGAGTACCAAACCTCCCTGGAATTTATGAATCGCAAGATCAGTGGCCTGCTTAAAGCCCTGAAAGGAGAGCAGTGATGAGTTTGTTCAAGGTCTTTGATATTGCCGGCTCGGCCATGAGTGCGCAGTCCGTGCGCCTCAATACGGTTGCCAGCAATATGGCCAACGCGGACAGCGTAAGCTCCAGCGTGGAAAACACTTACCACGCAAGGCGGCCAATTTTTGCCGCTCAGCTCGATCAGGCCATGTCAGATAAGCAGGGATCGGTCGGCGTTGAGGTGAAGGGGATTGTCGAGAGCAAGGCTCCACTGCTCAAGGAGTACAACCCTAACCACCCTATGGCGGACAAGGATGGCTTTATCTTCAAACCGAACGTCAACATGGTTGAAGAGATGGCTGACATGATCAATGCCTCGCGCAGCTACCAGACCAATGTACAGGTTGCAGATTCGGCCAAGAAGATGCTGCAGCAGACGCTCCAGCTTGGCAAATCCTGATAGGAGGGATGCAACATGGTCGACACCACAAACAGTGTGAACGGCATTGGCCGTACCACGACCCAGACCACTGGCACCACAACGACGCCGAAGAAAGAGCTGGATCAGGCTTCGTTTATGAAACTGCTGACCATGCAACTGTCATATCAGGATCCCTTCAAGCCGGTGGACAATGCCCAGATGCTCTCCCAGATGGCTTCCATGTCTACCTCGGAGGGGATCAGCAGTCTGTCTACCCAGATGGGCAAGCTCAATGAGCAGATGATCTCCAGCCAGGCTCTGCAAGCATCTTCTCTGGTTGGCCAGAATGTACTCTTGCCTAGCAATGTGGGCTATCTGGACAAGGAGGGCCCTGTCTCCGGTGTCGTTCAGGTTGGCACGACCAATCAATACGCGGGTGTCAAGATTATCGTTGAAGACGAGGCGGGTCAGGTCATCAAGGAATTTAGCCTGGAAGGAGAACAGAAGGGCAATGTGGAGATCGCCTGGGATGGCACTGACAAGGCGGGCAACCGGGTCAAGCCAGGCAAATACGTGATCAAGGCCAGTGGTAGTGTGGATGGCAAGGCAGAAACTATTCCCACATACGCTTATGGCAAGGTCGATAGCGTTGCCCTGGGGAATGCAACAAACCCCACAATGCTTAATTTGAAGGGACTGGGTAGCACCCTGCTGAGTTCCGTCCTGCAAATATCAGGCACCAATCCAAACCAGACGGCTACTCCGTCAAAAACCACGTCGACAGCATCGATCTAAGGAGCTGGATATGTCATTTAACAATGCCTTGAGCGGTGTCAACGCGGCACAAAAAGACTTGAACGTCACCGCTAACAACATTGCGAACGTCAATACAATGGGCTTTAAAGAGTCCCGTGCCGAGTTTGCGGATGTCTACGCCAACTCCATCTTTGTCAATGCCAAGACTCAGGTCGGTAACGGTGTGGCGACCGGTGCTGTTGCCCAGCAGTTCCATCAGGGGGCGCTGCAATTTACCAATAACGCGCTGGATTTGGCCATTCAGGGGAACGGCTTCTTTGTCACCTCTGATGGTTTGACCAACCTGGATCGGACTTACACCCGTGCCGGTGCATTCAAGCTCAATGAAAACAGCTATATGGTCAACAATCAGGGCCACTATCTGCAAGGCTACGAGATCAATGCCGATGGCACACCCAAGGCGGTCAGTATCAATGCGACCAAGCCGATCCAGATCCCTGATCGGGCGGGTGAGCCGATCAAAACCAGCAAGATTGATGCAAGTTTCAACTTGCCTTCCACCGCATCGCCCCTGCCTGCAGGTAATGGTGCGGGGGATGCCTCCACCTTTGACCCTAAGGATTCCAAAACCTACTCCTCATCCACCTCAGTGGTGATTTATGACTCGCTCGGTGAACCTCACACTATCACCCAGTATTTTGTCAAAGAGGCAGATCCAACAGACCTGACCAAGCCAGCCAGCCCGACAGCTTGGCGCATGTATCTCTATCAAGGTGACAAGCCGGTCGATATCGTCGGAGGGGTGACGCCAACAATGGCCACAGGGTTGAATCCTGCACCTGCCGGTGCCCGAATTACCTTTGGTGCCGATGGTAAAATGATTACTCCGACCACACCGGCAAACATCCAAACGGAGCAGTTGGGTGCAGCAGGAGCGGGGATTATTACCAATGGTGCGGATCCTACCCAGCAGGTAGATATCACTTTCGGCACTGTGACCCAATATGCCTCACCGTTTGAAGTCAACAAGTTGTCACAGGATGGTTCCACTGTCGGCCGTTTGACCAAGGTCGAGATCACGCCGGATGGGATTGTCTCTGCAACCTACAGCAATGCCACCACCATCAAGGTAGCCATGGTGGCCATGGCCAAATTTGCCAACTCGCAAGGGCTGACCCAGGTGGGTGATACTTCCTGGCGGCAATCCCTGCTCTCCGGCGATGCTTTGCCGGGAACGCCCAATTCAGGCACCTTCGGTACCATCAAATCGTCGGCGCTGGAGCAATCCAACGTAGATTTGACCTCCGAACTGGTTGATCTGATCACTGCCCAGCGTAACTTCCAGGCGAACTCCCGATCTCTGGAGGTCAACAGTTCGCTGCAGCAGACCATCTTGCAGATCCGTTAATTCCTCTCAGGCGACGGGGCACCTTGGGTGCCCCGTTTTTTTATCGTTCTCTACTGTCGAATGGCGTGGCATTCCCCTTCTGTTGGCATCCAAATTGCAGTTCTGCTGTCAGAGTCATCTGTTTGACGGAGAATCCCATGGATCACCTGCTTTATATCGCCATGTCCGGGGCCAAAGAGAACATGAACAGCCTGGCTGTTCGCGGTAATAACCTCGCCAATGCCAATACCACCGGCTTTAAATCCGATTTCGAGCAGGCCCGCAGCATGCAGGCCTTTGGTGAGGGGCTGCCCAGTCGGGTATTTGCCATGACGGAACGTCCCGGCCAAAACCTGCAGCATGGCATGTTGATGACCACGGGGAGGGATCTTGACGTGGCGGTGGATGGTCCCGGCTGGATTGCGGTGCAAGATCCGAAGGGGGGGGAGGCCTATACCCGTATGGGAAATCTGCAGGTCAATGCGACTGGCAACCTGCAGACCTCTACCGGCTTGAACGTCGTGGATGACGGTGGTCAACCCATCGTGCTGCCAATGCCGATGGAGAAGCTGGAGATTAACCGGGATGGCACCATCAGTGGCCGTCCTGAAGGGGCCGCCGCGAATTTGTCGGAAGATTTTCAGCGGATCAAACTGGTTAACCCGGCCGCCGATGCGGTAGAGAAGGGCCAGGATGGGCTTTTTCGGCGCAAAGATGGCCAGAATGAGCCTGCCTCTGCCAACGTTGGCCTGATCGCCGGCTCCCTGGAGGGGAGCAATGTCAATGTGGTGGATGAGATGACCAACCTGATCCGGTTACAACGACAGTTTGAAACCCAGGTCAAGATGATGAAAACGGCCGAAGAGAATGACGAGGCCCAAACCCAGTTGCTGCGTATCAGCTAATCAAGGAGTTACCTATGAATCCTGCACTCTGGATCAGCAAGACCGGGTTGGATGCTCAGCAGACCAATATTTCGGTCACCTCGAACAACCTGGCGAACGCCAGCACCGTTGGTTTCAAGAAATCGCGGGCCATTTTCGAGGATCTGCTCTATCAAAACATCAATCAGCCCGGCGGCCGTTCGTCGGCGGATACCGAGTTGCCCTCCGGCTTAATGCTTGGCGCGGGCGCCAAGGTGGTGGCTACCCAGAAAAACCACAGTCAGGGCAACGTACAGACTACGGATAATTCGCTGGATCTGATGATCAGTGGCCGTGGCTACTTTGAAATTCAATTGCCCGACGGCAGCCTGGCCTATACCCGTAATGGGCAATTCACCCTTAACAGTGAAGGCACCATAGTGACGCCGGGTAACGGTTATCCCCTGCAGCCAGAAATCCAGATCCCGGAAAATGCCCAGAGTGTCACTGTCGGCACTGATGGTCAGGTCTCGGTACAGTTGAAGGGAGATGGTGCTTCTCAAGTGGTCGGACAGATCACCCTGTCAGACTTTGTCAATGCCAGTGGTCTGCAGCCGATGGGTGAGAACATGTTTCTGGAAACCCAGTCCAGCGGTGCAGCCATTCAGGGAACTGCCGGGGCGGATGGCATGGGGGTCTTGAAGCAAGGGATGCTGGAAAGCTCCAACGTTAACGTCACCGAAGAGCTGGTGAATCTGATCCAGGCTCAGCGGGTCTACGAGATGAACTCTAAAGTCCTCTCTGCGGTGGATGGCATGATGTCCTTCCTGATCCAGCGGACCTAATGGGGAGAGCCATGATGAAAAGCGTATGGATGCTGGGGTTGCTGGTGTTGGGGGGGTGTAGCAGTACTCCCAATACACCCAGGCCTGATGACCCCGAGTTTTCCCCCGTATACGGGGAGTCGGAGCCAGTCTCGGTGAGACCGACGGGTGCTATTTTTCAGCCGGATCAGGTTAATGGCATCTATTCGGATATCAAGGCGCACAAGGTGGGTGACATCATCACCATCGAGCTGGCTGAGTCCACTTCCGCCTCGAAGAAGGCAAATACCCAGAGTGGCAAGGATAACAAGTTCAATCTGGATCCGGTGACGCTGGGGGGCGTGCCTGTCACTGCCAGCCCCTATGATCTCTCCGCATCCATCGCTCAAAACAGTGCCTTCAAGGGGCAGGCCAAGGCGGATCAGAGCAACAGCCTGCAGGGCAATATTTCGGTCAGTGTGGCCAAGGTACTGCCCAATGGCAATCTGCTGGTACGGGGCGAGAAGTGGATCATGCTCAACAATGGCAATGAGTATATCCGTATCACAGGTCTGATTAGACCGGAGGATGTCACCTCGGATAACAGCGTGTCATCCCAGAAAGTGGCGAATGCCCGTATCTACTATGGTGGTACCGGCGATCTTGCCAATACCCAGGAACAGGGATGGCTTACCAGCTTTTTCAATGGTCCCTGGTGGCCGCTCTAGGAGATGTTATGAAGTCACTCCGTTTGGTTACTCTGCTCTGCTGTCTGCTGCCTTTGGGGATGGCTAATGCCGCCCGGATAAAGGACATCAGCTCGGTAGAGGGGGTGCGTAGCAACCAGTTGATTGGCTACGGTCTGGTCGTGGGTCTACCCGGTACCGGCGAGAAGAACAACGCCTTTACCGAACAGACCTTCCGCACCATGCTCAACAACTTTGGTATCAAGGTACCGGACAACATCAAACCCAAGATCAAGGATGTGGCGCCGGTGGCAATCCATGCGGATTTGCCGCCGTTTGCCAAGCCGGGCCAGACCATAGACGTCACTGTTTCTGCCATCGGTGAGGCCAAGAGCCTGCGCGGTGGTACGCTGCTGCAGAGTTTCCTGAAAGGGCTGGATGGGCGGGTCTATGCAGTCGCGCAGGGCAGCCTGGTGGTCGGCGGGTTGGGTGCCGAGGGGGCTGATGGCTCCAAGGTGGTGGTCAATACTCCGACCGTCGGCCGCATTGCCAATGGTGCCACTGTAGAGCGAGAGGTGCCCAATGCCTTCAGCCAGGGTGACACCATCACCTTCAATCTCAATCGCCCCGATTTTACCACCGCGCGTCGGTTGGCCGATGTGGTCAACGATCTGGTGGGGCCCAATACTGCGCAGGCACTCGATGCCACTTCGGTCAAGGTTTATGCCCCACGAGATCCGGGTCAACGGGTCTCCTATCTGGCGACTATCGAGAACCTGGAGGTGGATCCGGCCAACGAGGCGGCCAAGATCATCGTCAACTCCCGCACCGGCACCATAGTTATCGGCAGTCAGGTGAAGCTCAAACCGGCGGCCATCAGCCACGGAGGCCTGACGGTGACCATAGCCGAAAACCAGCAGGTCTCTCAACCCAACCCGCTGGCAGGGGGCGAGACCACGGTCACCAACAACTCGACCATCAATGTCCAGCAGGAGCCCGGGCGGATGTTCAAGTTTGATACCGGTGCGACTCTGGACGATCTGGTCCGTGCGGTCAATCAGGTCGGGGTCGCCCCCGGTGATTTGATGGCTATCCTTGAGGCGCTGCAGCAGGCAGGTGCCATCGAGGGGCAACTGGTCATATTGTAACTGGCGGCAAGTGATTGCCACGGGTGGCAATGAGGTAAGCAAAATGGCGGAGTTTGACACCAACAGCGGCATGAATCTCGGGGTGGTGCAGGATATCAAGAACCTGGACCGTCTGCGCCAGATGAGCCATAGCAAAGAGGGACAGGCCGAGGCACTGCAGGGGGCTGCGCGCCAGTTCGAGTCAATCTTTACCCAGATGTTGTTTCAGAGCATGCGTCAGGCCAACGGGGTGTTGACTCAGGACAACCCTATGAACAGCAGCTATACCCAGTTCTATGAAGGGATGCTGGATGAACAGCGAGTGGCAGACATGTCCAGCAAGGGGGGGCTTGGATTGGCTGACATGGTGGCCAGGCAGCTCTCACCGGCGACATTTGTCCATCAGGATGGCCGGGTGCTCAAGATGCCGCAACGGACGGAACGGGTCTATAAACCCTACGAGCCACCCAAGACGGCTGCCACTGATTTGATCTCGGCATCAAAAGTTGGCAAAGATTTTGCTGAAAAAGAGATGACCGAGGGGGTCAAGGAGAGCCACGCACTCACTATGCCCCGTCGACCGCACCGCAGCATTCCGCCCATGGGACGCATGGCCAGCGAAGAGGGCAGTGCCGCCAGTAGTGGGGGCAAAGGGTTCGATACGCCGGAAGAGTTCGTTAATCGCCTGATGCCGCTGGCCAAGAAAGCGGCCGACAAGTTGGGGTTAAGCCCGGCGGTACTGGTCGCTCAGGCGGCATTGGAGAGCGGCTGGGGCAAACGGGTGATCAAGGATGGTGAAGGGCAGATGACCCATAACCTGTTTGGCATCAAGGCCGATCCTCGCTGGGAAGGGCCCAAGGCGGTAGTCAGCACCCTGGAATATGAAGAGGGAGTGGCGTCCCGCCAGAAAGCGGCGTTTCGTTCCTATGGCTCGTTTGAAGAGAGCTTCAATGACTATGTGGACTTTCTCACCTCCGGTTCCCGCTACAAGGGGGCCCTGGCCAGAGTGGACAGTCCGGATCGCTACTTCGAGGCGCTGCAACAGGCGGGTTATGCCACCGACCCGCACTATGCCAGAAAACTGAAACAGGTATTGCGCAGTGATGCCATTGCCCGATACAACGAGATGGAGCTGTAACATATGGCAAGCGATCTGCTTGGAATTGGTACATCGGGCGTGCTGGCACAGCAGCGCCTGCTGCAGAGCACCAGTAACAATATCGTAAACGTCAATAGCCAGGGCTATGTGCGTGAGCGTACGCTGGTGTTTACCAATGCCATCGGTCTTGGCACCGGTGACATCAGGACCGAGCGGGTAATCAACAGCTATATGCAGGGAGAAGTGCGTCGCGATACCTCTGCCTTTTACGCATCCCTGACTCATTACGAGCAGTTGGCCGGCGTGGATCGCCTGCTGGGAGACAGCAGCAATAGCGTAGGGGAGACCATCACCTCTTATTTCAAGTCCTTTCATTCGGCAAATGAATCACCCGCCGAGATCGGTGGCCGCAAGGTAGTGATGACGGAGCTGAGCGGTATGGTGAACCGCTTTCACACACTCTCGGCCCAGCTCGACAAGCAGAGCGATACCCTCAACACCCGTATTGAAGATGAGACCAAGCAGGTCAACAGTCTGCTCACCAGCATCAATGATCTCAACCAGGCGATCATCCGTACTCAGGGGTCTCCCGAAGAGAACCTGATGCTGTTTGATCAGCGTGACGAGGCGATCAGGCAGCTCTCCGAGAAGATGGATATCCGTACCGTAACCCAGGCTAACGGCAGCGTATTGGTCAATATGAGCACTGGTCATTCGCTGATCCTGGATGGGGGCGTTGCCCAGTTCAAGGTGGTGGCGGGCGATCCCGATTCCCGTGATCAGGAGTTGCAGCTGACTCTTGGCGACAATCAGGCTCTCATCGATCACGATACCTTCGGGGGGGCCATGGGAGGGCTGTTCAAGGCGCGTACCGACCTGGAGCCGACCAAGCGTGAACTGGGCCAGCTGGCCGTTGCGATGGCGGATGCCATGAACCAGCAAAACCGTCTCGGGATGGATCTGGACAACGAGTTGGGCAGCGATATTTTCACCCTGCCAACCAGCAAGGGATTGCCTTATGGCGACAACACAGGGTCGGTCGGAGCGAATGTCAGCTTTGTACCTGGCAAAGGAAGCTCTGTAACCCCCTTCGACTATGAAGTGCGCTTTAGCAGTGCGACCGGATATGAAGTGTTCTCGCTGGACAAATCTGGTAATCGCACCTCTGTGGCGACGGGCACCACGCCGCCAGCAACGTTTGAACTGGCTGGCCACGGGATCTCGATCGATCTCACCGGTACGCCAGCGGCAGGAGACAAGCTGCTGCTGCAACCAACCAAGGGGGCTGCCGCCGGGCTGGCTCAGCAGATCAACCGGCCGGAAGACCTGGCCTTGGCTGCACCTCTCAAAGTACAGAAGACTACCAACAACATCGGCAGTGCAGACATCAAGCTCGATGGCATCTTCAATACCGGAACGGGTTCCGGTTTTGGTACCAACAGCCTGGATCCCGCCGCTCCCCAGATCGTCAAGATCGGCAATAACGGCAATTATGAGGTGTATGCCGGTGATGGCACTACCTTGATCGGTGTCGCGCCGGCAGCCAGCAAAGGGCAGAATTTGATGGCCTCGATAGTAAACCCCTTTCCGGGTGGGCCTGCGGTCTACAGCAACCCGAAACAGAGCCCGGGCTACGAGTTCAGCATTACCGGCACGGTAGAACAAACCGACAGCTTCCAGCTTAGTTACAACACCAATGGTTTTGCTGATAACAGCAATGGTCTGGCAATGGCTGAGTTGCAGAACAAGGATCTGGTACGCAAAAGCACCAATGGTGGTACCACCAACGACAAGATGACATTTAACCAGGCTTACTCCGGGTTGGTGATGGAAGTGGGTAACAATACCAGTCAGGCAAAAACCCTGCTCAAGGCTAATGAATCCAAGCTGATCCAGAGTACCGGGATCTACGAGAGCGTCTCCGGGGTCAATCTGGAGGAGGAAGCGGCCAATCTGATCCGTTTCCAGCAATCTTACGCGGCATCCGCGCAGGTGGTCAGTACGGCCAAAACCATCTTCGATACACTGCTTTCGTCCGTGAGGTAACGTCATGCGCATCACTACAAACATGATCTACGATCGGAATCTTTACTCCCTCACCAATACCAACGAGCGACTGGACAAGGCCTATCAGCAGCTGCAAACCGGCAACAAGTTTCAGAGCGCCGGTGAGGATCCGGCAGGCATGAGCCAGAAGATGGCGCTGACCAAAGAGATTGAACTGTTTAAACAGTACGGGGTGAATGGCAGTTTGCTGCAGAACAGTCTGGGGCATGAAGAGACGGTATTGGACTCTCTCAATACTGCGATGCTCAGTGCCCAGACCCTGATCCAGAAATCCAATAATGGTGCCATTAGCCTGGATGACCGAAAGGCCATTGCCAGTGAACTGGAAGGGTTGCAGCAGCAAATGTTTGACCTGATGAACAGCAAGAACTCATCGGGTGAATTTATTTTCGGGGGCAATCAGAGCAAGACCCAGCCCTATGTGAAAGATGCCAACGGTAAATACATTTATCAGGGAGATCCTGGCCAGCGAAATATTCAGGTATCGCCCACAGTGCAAATTGCTGCCAATGACTCCGGACAGGATCTGTTTGAAATCGTAGCAACCAGAAGAACCGCCAGTGCCACCAGTGCGAATATCAAGGTAGGGGTCGGGGATCAGGGGGATTTTGATAATTTCTATAAATCCAGTTACGACCCGGCACTGCCCAGCAACACCTACACAGTCTCCACCACAATTGGCCCGCCCGATACCTATGATATCAAGGATGCGGGTGGCAATACCCTGCAGACAGGTAATTACACTCCCGGTACCAAAATACCGTTCAATGGTCTCGAACTGACACTGGATCAGCCTGCAGGTGGTGCAGCACAGCAGTTTGCTCTCAATCCTCCCAAGAATGACAACGTGTTGAACGGGATGTCAGACTTCATTACGGCTCTGCGTGATCCCAATATTTCAGCCGAGAGTTTTGAGCAAAAAGTGGCCGATGCCACCGTTCATATGAAAAATGCCCGTTTGAACATTGATCATGGGCTGGGTGAACTGGGTGGCCGGATGAACAGTCTGGAGCAGGTGATGGGTTCCAACGAGGGGTTGAGCACCCTCAATGCCGAGGCGAGAGCCAAGGTGTCGGAAGCCGATCTCTATGAGGTAATTTCAGCCCTGTCAAAAGAGGATGCGGCATTGAGTGCCTCGCAGCTCTCGTTCAGCAAAATAAGTCGTCTGACGCTATTTGACTATATTCGCTAAGAAAAGGCCCCTATGGGGCCTTTTTGCTATGCATCCCCGGCAGAGTTCCCCTGATATGTTCCGACAATTGTAACAAGCTGTTGCCATACCCTGTTTCCTGGTTGAGGCGGGGTTGACCTCCCTGCGGGATTGGATAATCATGCCGCCCGCACAACAGAGGGTTGTGCATATTATTTGCAGCATCTCGTTAGGCGAGGCTCCTGTATAAACACAGGCCACTGATCTCACGACGTCCAGAGACGCCCAAGATCAGGACAGTTTTCATCGGATTAAGGTGTAAACCCAAGTGGCTTCCGGCATGCCGGATACGTTATGCAGTGCTAAAGCTGGTACGTGGGGATGATGACACGCCGAACGGCGTCATTTCCTGCCTATTACTCGTCAATCAAATTGCTGTTTTCTTTCAGACAGCGAACGGTCTCCGCTCGCGCTCAGGCTTGCCTGAAATCACATGAGGTTCTTTGTGATGAAGAAAACACACACCATTCTCAACCGTCATCAACTGCTCGATCTCGCCAGCCTGCAAGGCTGGCTGGAACACAATCTGGATCCGGTTCAGCGCGCCGATCAGCTGCTGACCCTGCGTCCGGAAGAGCTCAACTGCATCTTTGACACCTTGCCTGCGTCAGAAGGGGCAGAACTGATCGCTTCTCTCTCCGCAGAGAGTGCCGGTCGCCTTTTGTTGCGGCTGCATGGCAGCATCGTCAGCGTGTTGCAGGAGGCTATTCCCCGTCGCGAAATGGTGGCTATCCTGCGCAAACTGAGTCGTCAGGATCGCACCATGTTGCTGGCTCGCTTCCCGACCCAGGCGCAGGCCATCTACTACTCACTGCTGGATTGGCCGCCTGAGTCCGTCGGGGCCAATATGCGCCACGAGTATCTGGCAGTGAGCGAACAGGATTCCGTCGGCAAGGCCAAGCAGCTGATCCACGATGCCTGGGACAATGCCCAGCTGTTCCGCCACATCTATGTGGTCAACGTGGATGGCCGTCTACAGGGGAGTATCTCGCTCAAGAGCTTGCTGATTGCTGACCCCGAGGCCAGTGTCGCTAACCTGATGGACCGGGAGACGGTGCGGATCAACGCTCGGGCTGATCAGGAGCTGGCGGCGCGCCTGCTGATCGACCGCGACCTGTCGGTATTGCCGGTCGAGGATCAGGGGAGACTGGTCGGTATTTTCCACGTCGATGATGCCGCCGACATTCTGGAGCTTGAATCCACCGAGGATGCCGAGATGCAGGGTGGCTCATCACCGCTCGATACCCCTTACTTGCAGGCGACGCCCTGGCAGCTGTGGCGCAAACGGGTGGGCTGGCTGCTTATCCTGTTTGTGGCGGAAGCTTACACCGGCACAGTGTTGCGGGCATTTGAGGAGCAGCTGGAAGCGGCTATCGCGCTGGCCTTCTTCATTCCACTCCTGATCGGTACTGGCGGTAACAGCGGCACCCAGATCACCACCACCATAGTACGAGCCATGGCGGTCGGGGAGGTGAGTCTGCGCAATCTCGGCACAGTGCTGAAAAAGGAGCTCTCCACCGGTCTGCTCATCTCGGGTGCCATTGCCATGGCGGCCTGGGTGCGGGCATGGAGTCTTGGCGTCGGTCCCCAGATTGGCATGGTGGTGACCTTTACCATCATCGCTATCGTGCTCTGGAGTGCCACGGTCGCGTCCATTATTCCCATGGTGCTGCGTCGTTTCCGCATCGATCCGGCGGTGGTCTCTGCGCCATTCATCGCGACGCTGGTGGATGGTACCGGCCTTATCATCTACTTCGAGATGGCCAAGTGGTTGTTGCCCGAGTTGCAGTAACAGGGAGATTGAGATGCAAAAGGCAGCCAGTGGGCTGCCTTTTGCATTTATCTTTCCGGTTTAGCCGAGCTGGAACAGCAGTGGCCAGCCCTGCTCCTGACAGTAGCGGTGTTCCTTCTCCAGATTCTGCATCAGGAGACGGTTCTCCTCGCACCAGTCGATCGGCAGGGTCACGACCAGCTGATCCCCTTGCACTGCGACTTTCCACTCAGGCAGCAGGTTGTCCTGACGCTTGTGGTGAGCGGCGACTGCGAGGCGCAGGATGCGGATGCAGCGCAGCACCGTCTGCATGTCGTGGTTGGGTAGGGGCGGCAGCTCGGAGAGCTTGAGCCCCTTGCGCTGAAAGCGTACCAGCGCAGCCAGCAGCGCCTGATCGTCCTGGTTGAAGCCAGGCAGGTCGGTGTGTTGCAGGATATAGGCTGAGTGGCGATGAATGCCGCTGTAGTTGATGGCAAGGCCGATTTCGTGCAGCCGCGCTGCCCAGCCGAGGATGGCGCGATAGGGCTCAATCTCCATCTGCCAGGGCTCTTGCAGGGCATCAAACAGGGTCAGTACGCTCTGCTCAACCCGGGCTGCTTGTTTGCGGTCCATCCGGTAGTGGGTGCCGAGCGCCTGCGCGGTACGCTCGCGAATATCGTGGTGCTGCAAGCGTTCCTCGAATTCATAAAGCAACCCTTCGCGCAGCGCACCATCGGAGTAGTCGAGCCGCTCTATGGGCAGCGAGGTAAACAGCCCGAGCAGGATGGCGACCGCAGCGGCAAACACCTCCTGACGCTCCTCGGTAAGCCCGACCAGTTTGAGGTTATCGACTCGCTTGCGCTCAATCATCAGCGCCTTGAGCCGCTCCAGCCCCTCCAGCGTAATGCTGCCGTCAGTCAGCCCTTCCCCCTGCAGCACGTCGCGCACGGTACGAATGGAGCCTGAGCTGCCAAGGCAGCTCTGCCAGCCCAGCTTGCGGTACTGGTTGACGATGGGGGCGAGTTGGTGCTGCGCCTCTAGCACGGCATTGGTGAAGTGTTTGTCGCTCAGCTTGCCGCTGGCGAAGAAGCTTTGGGTAAAGCTGACGCAGCCCATCTTGCGACTGGTGAGGGCCTTGTGTTCAAACCCTTCACCGATGATGAGTTCGGTGCTGCCGCCGCCGATATCGATCACCAGTACCTGACCCTCGATATGCTGGGTATGGGCGACACCCTGATAGATGAGGCGTGCTTCTTCCTGCCCGCTGATGATCTCGATGGGATGGTTGAGCACCTTGGCTGCTTCACTCACAAATTCGCGGGCGTTGCTGGCACGGCGCAATGTGTAGGTACCGGCGATGCGGATCTGATCCGGTTTGATGTTGGTGAGCCGCTCGGCAAACAGCGACAGGCAGGCGAGACCGCGTTCCATCGCCTCCGGGCTCATGCGTTTTTGCTCATCCATCCCTTCCGCCAGCCGCACTCGCTCCTTGATGCGATCGACGATGCGAAAACGCCCTTCGCTCAGATGGGCGATCACCATATGAAAACTGTTGGAGCCGAGATCCACGGCGGCATAGAGACTATTGTCCATTGTTTGACTCGATACGTTTGAGATAGTCGTAAATCGCCACCTGAGAGCGGATCTTGCGGCGGTTGCCCCGCTTCACATATTCGTTCTGCTGGTCGGCATCAATGACCCGCGCCTTGCAGGTATCACTCAGTTGTAGTTCGAGAATGTCCATGATGCGCTGCTTGAGCCGCTCATCATAAATGGGGGTGCCCACCTCAATACGGCCGTCGATATTGCGGCTCATCCAGTCAGCGCTGGAGATATAGAGCTGGGGGTTGCCCTTGTTGTGGAACACCATCACCCGCGGGTGCTCGAGGAAGCGGTCGATGATGCTGATCACCTTGATGTTGTCACTGAGGCCCGGTACGCCCGGACGCAGGGCGCACATGCCACGGATGATCATCTGGATCGGTACTCCCGCCTGCCCGGCGGCATAGAGGCGGTTGATGAGATCCTTGTCCACCAGATTGTTGATCTTGAGGATGATGCCGCTCGGCTGGCCCGCCTTGGCGTTGGAGAGCTCGTTGTCGATGAGGCGATAGAGCTGACGGCGGCTGTTGATGGGGGAGACCAGCAGGTGGTTGAATTTGTAACGCTTATAGGGGTACTCGATGTATTCAAATACCCCTTCCACTTCGGCGTTGATATCCGGATTGCGGGTCAGCAGCGAGAAGTCGGTATAGATCTTGGCGGTCTTCTCGTTGAAGTTCCCGGTGCCGATATGGGCGTAGCGCACCGCCTCGCCATTTTCGTGGCGGGTGATGAGGCAGAGCTTGGAGTGGATCTTGAGGCTTGGCACCCCGAACACCACCTTGACCCCGGCATCGGTGAGAATATTGGCCCAGTCTATGTTGGCCGCTTCGTCGAAACGGGCGCGCAACTCGACCACCACGGTCACCTTCTTGCCGTTGTTGGCGGCATCGATGAGGGAGTGGATGATCCGCGACTTCTTGGCGACCCGGTAGATATTGATGCGAATGGCGCTCACCGCCGGATCGAACGCCGCCTGGCGTACCAACTCGGTGAAGTGGTGGAACTTGTGATACGGGTAGTAGAGCAGGATATCCTGCTTGGTAATCGCATCGAAGGCGTTGACGAAGCCGTCAAAATCGCGGCAATCCAGCGCCGGCAGCTTGGGGTTTTCCAGATAGTCACGGCCCACGTTGGGGAAGCCGATGAAATCCTTGAAGTTGTGATAGCGCCCGCCCGGCATGATGGCGTCGTAGGAGCTGATCTGCAGCTTGAGCTTGAGGAAGCTAATCATGGCAGCGGGCATCTCCCGCTCGTAGACGAAGCGCACCGGCATGGCGGTGAGGCGCTGCTTCAAGCCATCACTCATCTTGTCCACCAGGCTCAAGTCCAGCTGGTCGGAGAGATCATATTCGGCATCCCGGGTCAGCTTCACCGCATAGGCGGCAATCTCGTCGTAGTCGAAGAAGCCCTTGAAGATCTCGTCGAGGCAGAAGCGGATGACGTTATCCAGAATGATGATCTGCTTCTTGCGGCGGGTCCCTTCCGGCGGCAGCTGGAAGAAGCGGGGCAGGTCGTCGGTCGGCACTTCCACCAGGGCGTACTGGATCACCTGACCGTTCTTCTTCATCTCGATGGCCAGATAGGTGTACTCATCCTTGAGGAATTTGACCGGATTGACCTCTTTGTTGAGCAGGATCGGGATGATGTGACGCAGCACCTTCTCCTTGAAGAAGACCCGCAGCCACTTCTGAATGGCATCGGAGAGCTGGTTCTCGTTGACCAGGAAGATGTTGTGGCGAGCCAGCGCAATCAACAGCTCCTTGTAGGTGTTGTCGAACGCCTCACCGAGCGCCATCACTTTTTGCTGGATGGCGCGCAGCAGCACTTTCGCTTCATCGTCGCCACCATGTACTTCATTGATGAGGATGCGACGCTTGACGTCCGATACCCGTACCTTGAAGAACTCATCCTGGTTGGAGGAGAAGATCCCCAGAAAACGAACCCGCTCGATGAGGGGCACCGTCTTGTCCATTGCCTCTTGCAACACCCGTTCATTGAATGAGAGCCAGCTCAGCTCTTTCTCTTCATACTGCTTGTCGGTGCTCATCTTGTGCCTCTGTTTCAGGTCGCGTCTGCGCGGCAGTTATGGCGTTAATATATGACAAATAAATGACAGTATTGTTACTGCTCGCTGAACGCTTCGTCGATGTCGACCACCAGATCGTCGGAGAGGGATTCCAGCGCGGTGATAAGCGTATCCATCGCGAGCCCGTCGGGCAGTGCAACCAGCGCATGGGCATAGAAGAGAGGGGCGCCGGAGTGGGGCGCCGGTTCACAGCCAGTGGTGAGATCGGCCACGTTGATCTCGAGCTGGCGCAGGATGCTGGCAACTTCGTGGACGATACCGGGGCGGTCGTTGCCGGTCACTGTCATCATGACTTGATGGGCTGGCTCGGTGGTCGGTGTCCCTTCGGCAAAGCTGATGGTCAGACCCGGTAGCAGGGCCAGTGCTTCGCACAGGCTGCGATAGTGCTCATCGGGGACAGAGACATGGAGGATACCGGCAAACTGGCCCGCCAGTTCGCTCATGGCGCTGCCCAGCCAGTTGCCCTGTTCGCGGCTGATGACAGCTGCCAGACTCTCGACGATCCCGGGTTTGTCTGCACCGATCACGGTGACCACCAATTGCTTTTGCATCCTGCTCTTCTCCTTGAAATGGGATTTCTTGCTCTATCCCTATTGTGCCTGCTGGAACTGGTCATATGAACCCCCGCCTGCTGACAAATAGATAAAAAGACGGGACTTTTCACTTTCTATACACGGGTCTGCTGCCTTGCTCCGTGGCGGCTGTGGTAAAGTAATTCCCCTTTCGTGTCGTGAACTGGATCGTGCTCTCATGAATACCCTTGTCCTATCGGGATTGTTGTTGCTGGCGCTGCTTGTGCTGGCGATCTTCTGGAGCAGAGGCAGACAGCAAAAGCGCCTGCCCTATGATGTGCAGGAGACCCTGTTCAGTCCCGCCGAGCGATCCTTCCTCGGGGTGCTGGATCTGGCGGTGGGTGACAAGGCCCGGGTCTTTGCCAAGGTGCGGGTGGCCGATGTGCTGACGCCGCAGGCCGGGATCGGCAAAAGCAAATGGCAGCAGTACTTCAACAAGATCAGCGCCAAGCATTTCGACTATCTGCTTTGCCACCCTTCTGATCTCTCCTTTATCTGTGCCATCGAACTCGATGACAGCTCCCACCGCCATCAGAAGCGCAAGGCGCGGGATCTCTTTCTGAAAACCGCCTGTGACAGTGCCGGTCTGCCGTTGCTGCAGATCCCGGCAAGTGCCAGCTATCTGGTGGAAGAGCTGCGCGAACAGATCTTGCCGCTGCTGCTCAAAACCAGCGAACCCTTGATTGACGATCTGCCGCACGGGGCGCGCCGCGAGCCGACGTTCAACCCTCTGCTGCTGGACGGCGTGGATGTCGGTGCCGGGATGCGTGGCCGCACTGCCCATGCCGAGGCTGTCTCGCCCTCGTCGCTCCACGAACCTGCCATCCGGGCCAAGGGGATGGTGGAGACACCACAGAGTGAGGGTGAGCTGGTCGATGGACTGTTCGCCGATGTAGAGGAGGACGAGGAGCTCGAGGTGCAGCATTGCCCCCGCTGCGATGCGCCGCTGGTGGAGCGGGAGGCGAAAAAAGGCCCCCACGCCGGTCGACTCTTCCTGGCCTGTAGTCGTTTTCCCGCGTGTCGTTATGCGGCGCCGCATCACCACCACAGCCACTGAGTTCATCTGACCGTATTGCATGCTGCCCTCTGACGAGGGCAGTTTTCTTTCCGCCATTGGCGGCGTTTGCTAGCGGCGCCAATGCAGAAAATTCCTCGGCAAAATTTATCTAATCTCCCGTTTCTATCGATACACTTAGCCTGAATACGACAATTTTTGACAATGTGTCGGTTTTTTGGCACTTTGTGTGCCTGCAAAAAGACAGTCAGTAGCTGTTTTATTACTAAATAAAACAATAAGTTAGTTCAGGATATCGCGAGGGATGGATATGGTGGAGATGGGCGTGTTGATTGTTGATGCCGATGCGCAGCGGCGCCAGCAGTTGGGAACCGTGCTCACGTTTATGGGGATCCTGTGGCAGGATGTCGCAGAAGGGGACCTGGATGTCGCCATCGAATCTTCTGGCCCACTGCAAGGGGTGCTGGTGGGTGAACTGGCAGGTCGCACCTTGCCCGAGTTACTTGCCGCTTTCCCTCGTACCCCCTTTATCTCGCTGGTTGAGGCGGAACTGCCCAACAGCAACTTTATCGGTGTTGCCCAGGCCCCCTTTACCTATGAGTCGCTGACTCGTCACCTGCACTTCTGTCAGGCTTTTGTCTCTCTCCATCCCCGTCAACAGACCCACGACAAGGGGCAGACGTTGCTGCGTTTGCTGGTGGGCAAAGGGAAGGGGATCCAGGAGGTTCGCCGCCTCATCAGCCAGGTGGCCGAGACCGATGCCAACGTGCTGATCCTTGGTGAATCGGGAACCGGCAAAGAAGTGGTGGCCCGTGCCATTCACGAACTCTCGGCCCGCAGTAGTGGCCCCTTTGTGCCTATCAACTGTGGTGCCATTCCTGCCGAGTTGCTTGAGAGCGAACTGTTCGGTCACGAGAAGGGAGCCTTTACCGGCGCCATCGCAGCTCGTCGCGGTCGTTTCGAGCTGGCGCAGGGGGGCACTCTGTTCCTCGACGAGATTGGCGACATGCCGATGCCGATGCAGGTCAAACTGCTGCGGGTATTGCAGGAGCGGCTGTTCGACAGGGTCGGTGGCGGCAAGCCCATTCAGGCCGATGTGCGCATCATTGCGGCGACCCATCGGGATCTGGAGGCATTGATCCGCAGTCAGGGTTTTCGTGAAGATCTCTACTACCGCCTCAACGTCTTCCCCATTGAGACCCCGCCACTGCGGGATCGCATCGATGACATTCCGCTGCTGCTGCAGGAGTTGCTCAACCGTCACGCGGAGCAGCACCACAGTGTGATCCGTCTGACCCAGCGGGCGCTGGAGTCGCTGATGCAGTACCCCTGGCCGGGCAATGTGCGCGAGCTTTCCAACCTGCTGGAGCGGCTGCTTATCCTCTACCCGCAACAGATCGTCGATGTGGCGGATCTGCCGAGTCGTTATCGTCTGTTGCCGAGCGAGCCGCGGGATGAGCGGCTGACCGAGATGGATGAGCGGGATGCGCTGGCGGCGGTGTTCCAGGAGCCGCCGGAGCTGGATCACCCCCTCGCCTCTGCCCGCACCATGCAACTGCCGGAGGAGGGGGTCAATCTCAAGGAGATGCTGGCCGACCTTGAAGTGGAGCTGATCCGCCAGGCGCTGGAGTCGCAGGACGGGGTGGTGGCCCGCGCCGCCGATCTGCTCGGCATGCGCCGTACCACCCTGGTAGAGAAGATGAAAAAGTACGGGATGAGCAAGGACGTTTAAGGGTCAAAGCCTTGACGTTAACATGCAATCTATTGTTTTAATTAACATATTTTAGTGGCATGGAAATTGAATGACCTGACCAAATAGCCAGTTTGAGGTCAGGTTTATGACGATCCAGCAGCAGGACATGCCACTCCAGTCCCACGAAGTGAGCCAGCTCTATGCCATCTTCAAGGCGCTCCCCACCGGGGTGTTGCTGCTTGACGGGGCTGGGGTGGTCACCCGCGCGAATCCGGCAGCCATCTCCCTGCTGGGGGAGCCGTTGGAAGGAGAGCTCTGGCGCCGCATCATTGCCCGCTGTTTTGAACCACGTGAGGATGATGGCCACGAGATCTCCCTGCGCGATGGACGACGGGTCCAGCTTTCTACCCAGCCGCTGCCGGATCAGAGCGGCCAGCTGGTCTTTATCAATGACCTCACTGAAACCCGCAAGCTTCAGGATCGCATCAACCACATGAAGCGGCTGTCGGCGCTGGGCAATATGGCGGCTTCGCTCGCCCACCAGATCCGCACTCCGCTCTCCGCCGCCATGCTCTATGCCGCCAACCTGGCCAACCGTACCCTCAAGCCGGAGTCCCGCAGCCAGTTTCAGCAAAAGCTGATGGCCCGCCTCCAAGATCTGGAGAAGCAGATCAACGACATCCTGCTGTTTGCCCGGAATGGCGACAATCAGGTGGTCACCCCCATCTCGGTACAGGGCTTGCTGGCTGAAGTGCAGGCTGGTGCCGAGGCTTTCTGTCAGCAACAGGGCTGCGAACTGCACATAGAGGCGCCGGAGCCCGATCTCTGCCTGCTGGCCAACAGCAGCGCACTGGCGGGCGCCATCAACAACCTGATCGCCAATGCCCAGCAGGCGGGGGCCACGTCACTCTTGGTCAGCGCGGTGCGCAGTGGTGTCCGGGTGGAGATGCGTGTCATCGACAATGGCAAGGGGATCCCTTCTCACCTGCTTGGTCAGGTATTCGAACCCTTCTTTACCACCCGCTCCCAAGGCACTGGCCTCGGGCTGGCGGTGGTGCAATCCGTCGTGCGTGCCCATCAGGGGGAGGTCGGTGTGGCCTCGGTTCCCGGTGAAGGCACCTGTTTTACTCTGTCGTTCCCCCTGCATCAGCAGCAGGTGCAACTTGGAGGTGCAGCATGAGCCTTGTTAAGGAGCTGTGCCTGCCGAGAGGGAGCCATATCAATGCGGCCAGGTTGGCTGTCGTGGGAGGTGTAGCATGACTCAGGCCCGGATCCTGGTTGTAGAAGATGACAATGGCCTGCGCGAAGCGCTGGTGGATACCCTTTTGCTCGGCGGTTATGAGTGCCGCGAAGCGGACAGCGGCGAGCGTGCTCTGCTGGCCCTCTCCCGTCAGCCGTTTGACATGGTGATCTCCGATATCCAGATGGGGGGAATGGACGGCCTCACCCTGCTGGCTACCATCCGCCAGCAATATCCGCAGATACCTGTGTTGCTGATGACCGCCTACGCCAATATCGACGGCGCGGTGCGCGCCATGCGCGAAGGGGCCATCGACTATCTGGCCAAGCCCTTTTCGCCGGAGGTGCTGCTCAATCAGGTCAGCCGCTATGTGCCTGCTCAGAAGGTGGAAAAACGTGCCGTGGTCTACGGGGATCCCAAAACTGCCGAGCTGTTCCAGCTGGCGACCCGGGTGGCCAGAAGCGAAGCGACCGTGATGGTGACCGGCCCGAGCGGGACGGGTAAAGAGGTGCTGGCCCGTTACATTCACGACAACTCCAGCCGCGCCGAGCAGCCTTTCGTCGCCATCAACTGCGCCGCCATTCCGGAAAACATGCTGGAGGCGACCCTGTTTGGCTACGAGAAGGGGGCTTTCACCGGTGCGGTACAGGGGTGCCCGGGCAAGTTCGAGCAGGCGCAGGGGGGCACCCTGCTGCTTGACGAGATCACCGAGATGGATCAGGGGCTGCAAGCCAAATTGCTGCGGGTGTTGCAGGAGAAAGAGGTGGAGCGGCTCGGCAGTCGCAAGATGATCCCGCTGGATGTGCGGGTCATCGCTACCAGCAACCGGGATTTGAAAAAAGCGGTGCAGGATGGTCTGTTCCGCGAAGATCTCTACTATCGCCTCAACGTCTTTCCGCTGCGCTGGTCTGCCCTCTGTGAGCGGCCCGGCGACATTCTGCCGCTGGCGGAGCACCTGCTGGCACTTCATGCCAGTCAGCAGGGGCTGCCGACACCACAGTTGACAGATGCCTCGCGGGAGCGGTTGCTGGCCCACCCCTGGCCCGGCAATGTGCGGGAGCTGGATAACGTGGTACAGCGCGCCCTCATCCTCAGCCCCGACGGGATCATTGATTGTGACCACCTCATTCTGGAGGAGCTGGACGAGCAGGAGATGGAGTTTGTCAGCGTGGAGCGCAGCTATGGCGGCGATCGCCTCGGCAGCGAGCTCAAGCAGCAGGAGCACCAGATCATCCTCGACACCCTGCAAGATTGTAACGGCAGCCGCAAGGCGGTGGCCGACCGACTCGGCATCAGCCCGCGCACTCTGCGCTACAAGCTGGCCCAGATGCGGGAGGCGGGGATCGACCTGCCAGCCTGAGGCATGTAGGGAAGCCGCACTGTGTGGGGGCTGTCATGGTCTTGACGGCCCGGCTCGATTATCATGGGGCCCTTGGCGCTTTGAGCCTGGGCCCTGTTTTTATTGGTAAAGCAGGGGACCGAGCCTTAATAAGGGACCCCTATGATCTCTCATCGAAAACTCGAAACCGTACTGAACCATCTGCTCGAACCGCACTCTATCAAGGATTACTGCCCCAACGGCTTGCAAGTGGAGGGGCGCGAACGTATTCGCAAGGTAGTGACCGGTGTCACCGCCAGTCAGGCGCTTATCGACGCGGCGGTGGCTGCCGAAGCCGATGCCATCCTGGTCCATCACGGTTACTTCTGGAGCGGTGAACCGGCCCAGATCACCGGCATGAAGCAGCGTCGGCTCAAGACCCTGCTGACCCACGATATCAACCTGTTTGCCTACCATTTGCCGCTGGATGTCCATCCCGAGGTGGGTAACAACGCCCAGCTAGCCAAGCTGCTCGACATCAAGGTACGCCGCGGTCTGGAGCCGTGGAACAGCAAGAGTGTCGCCATGGTGGGCAAGCTGGAAGAGCCGATGAGTGGCGCCGACTTTGCCAAACTGATTGCCGAACGCCTTGGCCGCGAACCACTCTATTGTGGCGACAGCGGCCCCGAGCTTATCCGTTCCGTGGCCTGGTGCACCGGTGGTGGTCAGAGCTACATCAATCTGGCGGCGGAGCAGGGCATCGATGCCTTTATCTCCGGTGAAGCCTCCGAGCAGACCATTCACACCGCTCGCGAGATGGGGATGCACTTCTACGCCGCGGGCCATCACGCCACCGAGCGTTACGGCGTCAAGGCGCTGGGGGAGTGGCTGGCGACCGTGCACGGGCTGGATGTGACCTTTATTGATATCGACAATCCGGTCTAAACCTGTCCACGATCTGGCTACGAAACCGTGATCAAGGCTCATGTGCTGCTCGCTTATGTATACAGCAAAAAGTGCTCAGGTATGTCCATACGCTCCGGTTCCTGGGCAGCTTGTAACCTTGTTGACGGTTTCTCGCTGCAGGTCGTGAACAGGTTAAGCCTGTGCCTGTGGTGGGAAAATTCAGGAAATAAAAAGGAGGCCATCGGCCTCCTTTTTCACATTTCGACAAGACGTCTGCTTACTCGCAGGCGTAACCCGCGGGGCCCAGCAGGGCGCCATCCAGTTGTACGGCGCCATCCACCATCTGCAGCCTGCCTTCGCAGAACCAGCGTACCACCAGCGGATAGATGCTGTGTTCCTGCGCCTGTACCCGTGCCGCTACCTCCTCCGCCGTGTCCCCTTCAAAGATGGGCACGTGGGCCTGCAGGATCACCGGGCCCCCGTCCAGCTCTTCGGTGACAAAGTGGACGCTGGCGCCGTGTTCACTGTCACCGGCATCTATGGCGCGCTGGTGAGTGTGCAAGCCCTGATACTTGGGCAGCAGGGAGGGGTGGATATTGATCATTCTGCCGGCGAAATGGCGCACCAGATCGCCGCTCAATATCCGCATAAAGCCGGCCAGTACCACCAGATCCGGCTGATAGTCTGCCATCAGCGCCAGCATGGCGGCGTCATACTCCTCCCGGCTGGCAAACTGCTGCTGGGCCAGAATGGAGGTCGCCACCCCCGCATCTTTGGCGCGAACCAGACCATAGGCATCTGCCTTGTTGCTTATGACGCCGACCACTTCACCGGCAATCTTGCCGCTTGCGCAGTGGTCGAGGATCGCCTGCAGGTTGCTGCCGCTGCCGGAGATTAGGACGAGGATCCGCATCATTTGATGACGACCTGCTCCTCACCGTCTGCTGCCTTGGCGATATGACCGATGTGCCATGCGTTCTCGCCTTCTGCCTTGAGTAGGGTCAGCGCCTTCTCCAGCTGGTTGGCGGGCAGGGCGATGATCATGCCGACACCGCAGTTGAAGGTGCGATACATCTCGTGACGGGTGACGTTGCCAGCTTGCTGCAGCCAGCTGAACACCGCCGGCCACTGCCAGCTCTGCTCGTCGATCACCGCTTGAGTGTTGGCAGGCAATACGCGGGGGATATTCTCCCAGAAGCCACCGCCGGTGATGTGGGAGAGGGCGTGGATCTCGCACTCCTTGATGAGCTTGAGCACAGGTTTCACATAGATGCGGGTCGGCTCCAGCAGGGCGTTGGCCAGGGTGGTGTCCCCCAGCGGCTGATGCACGTCTGCTTTGGAGACTTCCAGAATTTTACGGATCAGGGAGAAGCCGTTGGAGTGAGGGCCGCTGGCGGCCAGCGCGATCAGGGCATCCCCTTCACCGACCTTGCTGCCGTCGATGATTTCGCTCTTCTCCACCACACCGACGCAGAAACCGGCGATGTCGTAGTCTTCCCCTTCATACATACCCGGCATCTCGGCAGTCTCGCCGCCCACCAGGGCACAGCCTGACTGCTCGCAACCGGCACCGATCCCGGTGACCACCGCGGCCGCGGTGTCCACGTCCAGCTTGCCGGTCGCATAGTAGTCGAGGAAGAACAGCGGCTCGGCGCCCTGTACGATCAGATCATTAACGCACATGGCCACCAAATCGATGCCCACGGTGTCGTGCTTCTTCAGGTCGATGGCCAGCCGCAGCTTGGTGCCCACACCATCGGTACCGGAGACCAGTACCGGCTCCTTGTAGCCCGCAGGGATTTGACACAAGGCCCCAAAGCCGCCAAGACCACCAAGGACTTCAGGACGACGAGTGCGCTTTGACACGCCCTTGATACGTTCAACCAGTGCATTGCCGGCATCGATATCTACGCCAGCATCCTTGTAGCTCAGTGAGGTTTTGTCAGTCACGAGTATTCCCCGTCATGTAAAGAAGTGGAGGGTAAAATTCGGGGCGTATTCTAACAGTGGCGGTGAAAAACCAGAAAGGAAATCGTTTGCGCGTTTTTGCGCGGAAATGCTCTACAAGTGGTGGCTTTTGTTGTATGATTCCGCGATTTTTTTGCGGCAGGTTAGAGGAGATAATAATGAAAGTCGTTGAAGTCAAACACCCCCTGGTCAAACACAAGATCGGTCTGATGCGTGAAGGCGATATCAGCACCAAGCGTTTCCGTGAACTGGCCAAAGAAGTGGGCAGTTTGTTGACCTATGAAGCGACCTCTGACTTCGAAACCGAGAAGGTTATCATCGATGGCTGGAATGGGCCAGTAGAAGTTGACCAGATCAAAGGCAAGAAGGTAACCGTCGTACCTATCCTGCGTGCCGGCCTTGGCATGATGGATGGTGTGCTGGAGCACATGCCGAGCGCCCGCGTCAGCGTGGTCGGTATCTACCGCGATGAAGAGACCCTGCAACCGGTTCCCTATTTCGAGAAGATCGTCAGCAATATCGAAGAGCGTCTGGCGCTGGTCATTGACCCGATGCTGGCCACCGGCGGCTCCATGATCGCCACCATCGATCTGCTGAAGAAGAAAGGCTGCCAATCCATCAAGGTGCTGGTACTGGTTGCCGCGCCGGAAGGGATCAAGGCGCTGGAAGCCGCTCACCCTGACGTAGAGCTCTACTGTGCTTCTGTCGACCAGGGGCTGAACGAGAAAGGCTACATCGTGCCGGGTCTGGGCGATGCAGGCGACAAGATCTTCGGTACCAAATAAGTTTATGCCTTGACCTGCTTCCCATGTGGAAGGGGTGATCGGAGCCGGCGCATCGCCGGCTCTGCTGTTTGTGGCCGCTTGTGCCAGCCTTGCCGCAGGATGCGCCTTGCCGCTACCATAAGCACACTCTCCCATTTCGAGACTCTGTTCATGTTCAAACGTGTTGTGACCGCCCTCTGCTGCGGCTTGTCATTCATGGCTTCGGCCGCTCAGGTGACCGACCTCTATCAGGGCAAGGCCCCGACCAGTGGCGACATGGTGGCCGCTCAAGGGCAGGCACTGGGTCAGGTGCTGATCAAGGTCACCGGCAAACGCGACATCCTCACCCAACCTGTGGTGGTCAAGGCGCTGGCGGCCCCGGGCGACTATGTCAAAAGCTATGGCTATCAGGATCAGGACTCCGTTAAGTATCTGAAAGCCGAGTTCAAGAGTGACAAGGTCAACAGCTTGGTCTCCGAGAGCCAGTTTGCCCTGCTTGGCCCGGCGCGTCCCCAAATGGCCATCTGGCTGGTGGTGGATCAGGGTGAGCGTCGCTTGCTGGCGGATCAATCCAGCGATGGTTGGGCGCAAGCCTTGCGCGAGCAGGCCCAGACGCTGGGGCTGCCCATCAGCATTCCGCTGATGGATCTCGATGACAACATGGCGGTCAGTGCCACCGACGTCTGGGGACGCTTTGCCGACCCGATTTTGCAGGCAAGCCAGCGCTATGGCGCCGAGATGGTGGTGCTGGGCAAGCTGACACCAGAAGGTGACAAGTGGAGCATCGATTGGGGACTCTACGGCCCCAAGGCGGCCGGTGAAGTGGCCGAGCTGACCCGTGGCAATAGCACCGGCACTCAGGCCGAAGTGGCGCAAGGGTTTGCTGATACCCTAGCGGCCTGGCTGGTGAAAAACTACGGTGCCCGTATCTCGGGTCCGGCAACCAGCCAGACCCTGGTGGTAGATGGCCTCTCCGAAGTGGACAGCATGATCGCCGTGCAGAAGATGCTGCAGGGGATGGCCAACGTCAGCAAGGTGGCGATCGGCAAGCTGGAGGGGGACCAGGTCACCTTCAACTTTACCCTGCAAGGGGATCAGGCCGAACTGGTGCGGGCGCTGCAACTTGAGAGTCGTTTGCGCAAGGTTGACGATAATGGCAGCGGTTTGCGTTACCAATGGTCGCAGCCCTGATTTTATAAGGCTTTTGTAGACCGCCCGGCTTGGCCGGGCGGTTCTCTATCTGCCTTTGCGATGATACACTTAGCCACAAATGTCACAGTCAAAGCCCAACGAGTGAAGCAACCGGCCCAACTGTCTTTAGCCGTACAACTACCGGATGATGAAACCTTCGTCAGTTTTTATCCCGGCAACAATGCTCATCTGATCACCGCCCTCAAGAATGCGGCCATCGGTCAGGGATCGCCTTTCCTCTATTTCTGGGGAGCCAAGGGATCCGGACGCTCTCATCTGCTCCACGCCACCTGTGCCGAGGTCAACGCCCGCGATGCGGCGGCGGCCTATCTCTCCCTTGATCAATTTGAACAGCTCGATCCCAGCATGCTCGATGCCCTCGAAAGCTTGCCGCTGGTCTGTCTCGACAGCCTTGAGGCCATCGCCGGCAATGCCGTGTGGGAGCGGGCGCTATTCGATTTCTACAACCGCTGGCAGGAGAAGGGCGAGGGGACGTTGGTGGTCACCGGTTGCAGCGCACCGCGCAAACTGGGGCTGCAACTGCCGGATCTCGCCTCGCGCCTTGACTGGGGGGTGAGTTTCCATCTCGAAGAACTGGATGACGAAGGCAAGCTCAGTGCCCTGCAGCTGCGTGCCGAGCTGCGGGGCTTCAAATTGCCCATCGATGTGGGCCGCTTCCTGCTCAACCGACTCTCCCGCGATATGCGAACCCTGCTCACCACTCTCAATCAGCTCGACAACGCCTCATTTCGCGCCAAGCGCAAGCTCACCATTCCCTTTGTCAAAGAGATCCTCGAGCTCTGATCCTCTCTGCGGTGTGCGGTTGTGGCCTGACTTTCGTTTGAATGGCAGATAAAAAGAAACCCCGACATCAGGCCGGGGTTTTGCTATCTCAAGGGGGCTCTGTCTATCAGTGGAACTGATCTTCTTCGGTAGAGCCGGTCAGTGCGGTCACCGAGGATTGGCCACCCTGAATCACGGTAGTCACCTTGTCGAAGTAACCGGTACCGACCTCCTGCTGGTGGGCCACGAAGGTGTAGCCACGGCTGGCGGCAGCAAATTCCGGCTCCTGCACCATCTCGACGTAGTGCTTCATCCCTTCGCCACGGGCGTACTGGTAGGCCAGTTCGTACATGTGGAACCACATGTTGTGGATACCCGCGAGGGTGATGAACTGATACTTGTAGCCCATGTCGGAGAGCTCCTGCTGGAAGCGGGCGATGGTGGCATCGTCCAGATTTTTCTTCCAGTTGAAGCTCGGGGAGCAGTTGTAGGCCAGGATGCGATCCGGGAACTTGGCCTTGATTGCTTCGGCAAATTTACGCGCTTCGTCCAGATCCGGCTTGGCGGTTTCACACCACACCATGTCGGCGTAGGGGGCGTAAGCCAGACCGCGAGCGATGGCCTGATCGATACCGGCACGCACCTTGTAGAATCCTTCAGCAGTGCGCTCACCAGTCAGGAAGTCTGCATCGTACGGGTCGGCGTCGGTGGTCAACAGGTCAGCGGCGTTGGCGTCGGTACGGGCGATCACCAGGGTGGTGGTGCCGCACACATCGGCTGCCAGACGGGCAGCAACCAGCTTCTGCACCGCTTCCTGAGTCGGTACCAGCACTTTGCCACCCATATGACCGCACTTCTTGACCGAAGCGAGCTGATCTTCGAAGTGCACGCCAGCGGCGCCCGCTTCAATCATCCCCTTCATCAGTTCGAAGGCGTTCAGCACACCGCCGAAACCGGCTTCCGCATCAGCCACGATCGGCAGGAAGTAGTCGATAAAGCCCTCATCCTGAGGTCCTACCTTGTTGGCCCACTGGATCTGGTCGGCACGGGCGAAGGAGTTGTTGATGCGCTCCACCACGGACGGTACCGAGTTGGCCGGGTAGAGGGACTGATCCGGATACATGGTGGAGGACAAGTTGTTGTCCGCCGCCACCTGCCAGCCGGAGAGGTAGATCGCCTCGATCCCCGCCTTGGCCTGCTGCACTGCCTGACCACCGGTCAGGGCGCCGAGGCAGTTGACGTAGCCTTTCTTGGCGTCGCCGTGGATCAGACCCCACAGCTTGTCGGCTCCACGCTGGGCCAGGGTGTGCACCGGCTGCAAGCTGCCGCGCAGGTTCACCACATCTTCGGCGCTGTAGCCGCGTTTGATCCCTTTCCAGCGGGGGTTTTCCGCCCAGTCTTTCTCGATAGCCTGGATCTGTTGCTCACGGGTCAGTGCCATATCAGTTCCCTCTTTCATTGATTTCACGTTTCCATTGACTTGTTATTGGCGAGCCCCGCTGGGGGCCCGTGATTCAGAGCCGCTCGTAACCGGGCAGCGTCAGAAAATCGATCAGGGTATCGGCGCAGGTGATCTCTTCCATCAGTTCGCCTGCCTCGGCAAAGCGTCCTGTCTGCCAGCGCGTGGTGCCCACCTCGGCTTTGACCACCTCCAGCTCCTCGGCCAGCATCTGGCGGAACAGCTCCTTAGTCACCACCTTGCCGTTCGACAGGCTCTTGCCGTGGCGGATCCACTGCCAGATGGAGGTGCGGGAGATCTCGGCGGTGGCGGCATCTTCCATCAGACCGTAGATGGGCACGCAACCATTGCCGTTGATCCAGGCCTCCAGATATTGCAGGGCAACCCGGATATTGGTGCGCATCCCCGCCTCGGTGCGCTCGCCCTCACAGGGGGCCAGCAGGTCGGTGGCGGTGATGGGGGCATCCTGCTCGCGCAGCACGCCGATCTGGTTCTTGGCACCAGCCGCAATGGTGGCGTTGAACACCGCCATGGCGGTATCAGCTAGGCCAGGGTGGGCGACCCAGGTACCGTCGTGGCCGTTGTTGGCTTCGCGCTCCTTGTCGGCCTTGACCTTGGCGAAGACCTGCTCGTTAACGGCCGCGTCCTTGGCCGGAATAAAGGCGGCCATGCCACCCATCGCCAGCGCACCGCGCTTGTGACAGGTCTTGATCAGCAGCCGCGAGTAGGCGGAGAGGAACGGCTTGTCCATGGTCACCACCTGACGATCAGGCAGTACCCGATCCGGATGGTTCTTCAAGGTTTTGATATAGCTGAAGATGTAGTCCCAGCGGCCGCAGTTGAGGGCGACGATGTGATCTTTCATCTGATAGAGCAGCTCATCCATCTCGAACACGGCCGGCAGGGTTTCAATCAGCACGGTGGCCTTGATGGTGCCGCGGGGCAGGCCGAACTTGTCCTCGGTCCAGGCGAACACCTCGCTCCACCAGCGCCCTTCCAGATGGCTCTGCAACTTGGGCACGTAGAAGTAGGGGCCCGATCCTTTGGCCAGCAGCGCCTGATAGTTGTGCAGGAAGTAGAGAGCAAAATCGAACAGGCCACCGGGGATGGGCTCGCCATCGAAGGTGACATGTTTTTCCGGCAGGTGGAGACCGCGTACCCGGCAGATGAGGACGGCCGGATTGGGAGTCAGGGTATAAGCCTTTCCTTCCGGGCTGGTGTAAGAGATGGTGCCGTTGACCGCATCGCGCAGGTTGATTTGGCCCTCGATCACCTTATTCCAGGCGGGAGCCAGTGAGTCCTCGAAGTCCGCCATGAACACCTTGACGTTGGCGTTGAGGGCGTTGATCACCATCTTGCGCTCGACCGGGCCGGTGATCTCCACACGGCGGTCTTGCAGGTCGGCGGGAATGCCGCGAATGGTCCAGTCACCTTCACGGATGTGGGCGGTTTCCGGCAGGAAGGCCGGCAGCTCGCCGCCATCGATACGGGCCTGGCGTGCCACACGTTGTTTCAGCAATTCCCCTCTTTGGGGAGCAAAACGTTCCACCAGTTCGGAGACCAGAGCCACCGCGTCCGGCGTCAGAATTTGCGCGTATTCGGGTAGCATCTCGCCCTGGATGCGAAGGCGGGCGCTGCAGTGGGTCTGAGCCGGTGCCGACATAAGGTTCACTCCTTTGAGAATTACATTTTGAACTTACTAACTACGACTAAAGTCGAATCCCTGTTCCTGAAACGTTCCCGCAACAACGGGGTAACACGATTGATAAGGTGCGAAATATTGTTGAGTACGTCAACAGTTTTTTTAAACACCTGTTTTTTGGATATGGTTAAGTTGATGTTTTTTATTGTTTTATTGGGTTGGTGTAAAAGCTCTACGCAGATGGTTATGCTCCTGCTTTTTCCCATCGGACAACGGCTAATTTGGGCCGTTACCCTGACCCTCATTTTGTAACTTGTTACGTAATAAAATTACAAATGCAAAAACAAATCCCGACCTAACTCCAGGCTTTGCCAAAACAGCCGTATAAAGCGCGTTTGAATGTGGTAATGAATGTTTTGCTAATGCTAGACCTGATTGGTGAACGTGCGTTTTAAACTTGGTGTGGTGATGCAGGCTCTGTTGGCACCAGAGGTTGCAGCGATGGAAAGTGAAGCGCAATAACGTAGGTTTGTATCAGTTGTCGGGGGGAATGCCGGAGAGGGAAGGGTGAGACACATTAGTCAATAATACTGCCATCCTTGATAGAATTAGCAGTTTGTCGTTTTTTGCAGATTTCTCGCCAAGGGCCTGAAACTGAGTGCGTTGAACAGGCGATGTGCTGGTGATTGAGCGGCCATCTGGCCGGGCTCAATAGTCATCATCCGGTTCGGCCAGATCGATCACATCCAGCTGGATGACCTGTTCGTCTTCGCTTTCGGTGTGGCAAGGGGTGTCATGAGGAACGGAATAAAGTGTAATGGCGGGTGCGAAATCGGTGTTCTGGTTCATGCCTGGTCCTGTGTTGCACGCAAGCCGGACAGTGATCCCTTCACTCGTGTTTCCACCTCCCTGTGTTGTCTACCGGCGGAAAGTTGCGCATCTTAATGAGTTCGGCAAAAAGATTCAAGTGGTTCTGAGTGATTTTTGTGCTTGATCGGCGGGGGCGTCAGGAGGATAAATCGGAAGCAAAAAAATAGCCCAGTCGTTTGACTGGGCTATTCTCGGGGAAAATGGTCGGTGTGAGAGGATTCGAACCTCCGACCCTCTACACCCCATGCAGATGCGCTACCTGGCTGCGCTACACACCGACGGAGTCAGACTCGGCTGACGGGGAGGAAGTCTAATAGCATGGCCAAACGGGTGCAACTCCTTTTTTATCATAGAGATGCCGATTGCTTCTTTATTGCTCAGTCGGGATCCGGCTTGGGTCTGACGTGCAGATTTGGCATAATCGCCGCCCTGTCTCCGCGAGCTATCATGCCTGCTATCTATGGAATTATCTGACTGGTGTAGGGTCGCGGGAATGCAAACGGCACAATTGAACAATATAAAGAGGGGATGGGCGTGAAGCCATCAGAGGTCCCAGAAACACTGGGTCAGGCTCCGAGTCAGACCGCGCAGGATGAACAGTGGATGCGCCATGCCATGGCATTGGCCGCCCGGGCCGAAGGGATTGGCGAGATCCCGGTCGGTGCCGTTCTGGTGCTGGATGGTCAGGTGGTGGGCGAGGGGTGGAACCGCTCCATCAGCGAACACGATGCCTGTGCCCATGCCGAGGTGATGGCAATTCGGGCAGCGGGCCAGCAGCTGGCGAACTACCGCCTGCTCGACACCACACTTTATGTGACGCTGGAGCCCTGCTGCATGTGTGCCGGTGCGCTGATCCATAGCCGGGTCAAGCGGGTGGTTTACGGCGCACGTGATCTCAAGACCGGTGCTGCGGGGTCTGTGTTCGAGATCTTGCAGGACCCGCGCCACAACCACAGTGTCGAGCTGACCGGCGGTGTGCTGGCCGATGCCTGCTCGGCCCAGTTGTCGGCCTTCTTCAAGCGTCGCCGCGCCGAGAAAAAGGCGGCCAAACTGGCGCTGCAACAATCAAACGATGCCCTTTCCTGAATCATTTGGGGGCAGCACAGGCTGCCCTTGCTGATTATTCTCACAAATATCTCTTTATAAACAATATATTGTGTTCACTTTCCCTCGAAAGGACCCCCGCCCATTTTTCCACTAGCAACCTCGGTTAAAGCGCTCTCGATGTAACAAAACTGTCATGCAACCGCCATATAATGCCGCCAAGCCTAGCTTACATTGAGGTCTTGCATGTCATCGGAATCGTTAAACCTGGTCATGGCGGGCAGTAGAAAACGCCGGATCAAGGATAAATTGGCCAAATATGGCGTCACCACAGGCGGAGCCCTGGTACTGGTGGCGCTGCTGCTTATCTTCTTTTATCTGCTCTATGTGGTGAAACCCATCTTCAATGGCGCCTCCATGGAGCCAACTGCCTCATTTACTCTGCCTGCAGCAGGGAAGACCGCCTGGCTCGGCGTGGAAGAGCAGAACGAGATCGGCTATCGCTTCAGCGATAAAGGACTGGTCAACTTCTTCGCGGTGCAGGGAGATGACAAGATCAAGGTCGGGCAATCCCTTGGTCATGCTGAGGTCACCGGTGATGTCACTGCGGTGGCGCCACCGTCCCCTGGTCAGAAGCTGATCGCCTACGGTTTCGCCGATGGCAAGGCGCAGGTCGTCCAGCCTGCGTTCAAGGTCTCCTATCCCAACGATGTGCGGGTGATCGAACCCAGTCTGCAATATCCCTTTGGCGAGGAGCCGGTAGTGGTCGATCCGCAGGGCAAAGCGCTCAGTGCCATGGTGTTTGAGGCCACCAAGGACAAGATGGCGACCGCCGCCGTGACCGAAGATGGTCGTGGCGTACTGATGGTGATGAGCGGTGAGGAGAACTTCCTCTCCGGCGAGATTGAGTGGAGCAGTGAGAACTACACCATTCCGTCCCTGCCGCGCCATGTGGATCAGATGCTTTTGACCCCCAATCTGCGGATCCTCTTTGTGCGGGAAGGCAATCGTCTCTCTGTCTATGACATTCATGACCTGAGCAATATATCCGTGCGCAACGTGCTGGAGATCAATGCGCCAGATGCCAACGTGACCCGGGTCGAGCTGCTCTCCGGTGCCTCCTCCCTGCTGGTGGGCAACGACAACGGCATCATCTCCCAGTGGTTTGAAGTGGCAAAAGATGGCAAACGCCAGTTCACTCAGATCCGTGACTTCAAGGGCGATGGCGCGGTGGATCTTCTGACCCCCGAGCACTATCGCAAAGCCTTCATCAGTGCCGACAAGGACGGCATCATCAGCTTCTTCCACGCCACTGGCGAGACCAAGCTGCTGACCGAGACGGTGGAAGGGGGTGAACTCTCTGCCCTGGCCATCTCCCCCCGTCACAACCTGTTGCTGATGCAGCAAGGGGAGACCTTCAAGCTTTTCTCGGTGGAGAATGATCACCCCGAGGTGACCTGGTCGGCCCTGTGGCAGAAGGTATGGTATGAAGGGTATCCGGAGCCCCAGTATGTGTGGCAATCCACCTCCGCCAGCAACGACTTTGAAGCCAAGCTGAGCCTGGTGCCACTGGTATTCGGTACGCTGAAAGCCTCTTTCTACGCCATGGTGTTTGCGGTGCCGCTCGGTGTCGCCGGTGCTATCTATACCGCCTACTTCATGTCGGCGGGGCTGCGCAAATACGTCAAACCGACGGTGGAGATCATGGCGGCGTTGCCGACCGTTATCCTGGGCTTCCTGGCGGGTCTGTGGCTGGCGCCCATCATAGAGGGGGCGCTGCCCGGGGTGATCCTGCTGTTGATCCTGCTGCCGATGGGGATGCTGTTGACCGCACTGGTCTGGAACTACCTGCCGGAGCGTGGCAAGTCCTGGCTGCCGGAGGGATGGCACGCCATCCTGCTTATTCCAGTGCTGCTGCTGATTGGCTGGGGGGCCTTCGCCCTGAGCCCGCTCATCGAGAATGCCTTTATGCACGGTGATTCGCGCATCTGGCTGACCCACGAAATGGGTATCAAGTTTGACCAGCGCAATTCGCTGGTGGTCGGTATCGCCATGGGCTTTGCGGTCATCCCCACCATCTTCTCCATCGCCGAAGATGCGGTCTTCTCGGTGCCCAAGCACCTGACCCAGGGCTCGCTGGCGTTGGGGGCTACCCCGTGGCAGACCCTGAGCCGGGTGGTGATCCTCACTGCCAGCCCGGGCATCTTCTCGGCGGTGATGATGGGCCTTGGCCGTGCCGTGGGCGAAACCATGATCGTACTGATGGCTACCGGCAACACCCCCATCATGGACTTCTCCATGTTCCAGGGGCTGCGTACTCTGGCCGCCAACATTGCGGTGGAAATGCCGGAGTCGGAAGTGGGCAGCTCCCACTATCGGGTACTGTTCCTCGCGGCCTTCGTCCTGTTTGTGTTCACCTTTATGTTCAACACCCTGGCCGAGTTTGTCCGTCAGCGGTTGCGTGAAAAATACAGCTCGATGTAAGGGGCGGCTCTGTAATGGACAAGGAATCGACAATGGGTAAGTGGTTTAAATCAGGGGCCCCCTGGATCTGGATGACCGGCGGAGCCGTCAGCCTGAGTCTGGTGGCGGTACTGGGTCTGCTGCTGCTGATCGGATGGCGTGGTCTGGTCTACTTCTGGCCGCACCCCATCTATGAGTGGCAGCTGGAGGACGCCAGCGGCAACAAGAGCGTGCTGATCGGCGAGATCAACGATCGCGAGCTGGTGCCGGTGGAGCGACTGCGCGCCGCAGGTCTGCCGCTGGAGGGGGAAGAGCGCGAGCTGCTGACCCGCTATCTGGTCAAGACCGGCAACCGTGAGTTCGTCGACCTCGATTTTCGCTGGGTATTGGAGACGGACATCAAGTCCCAGAGCCAGCCAGCCGAGCTGGCCATGGTTGAGCGTGCCACCAACGGTAACTTCTACGGTTATATCGTCGGGGTAAAAGAGGATGGCCGCGAGCTGACTTCGGATCTGCATCCTGCCCTGCAGCGGGTGCTGGCGAGAGCCAATGCCCTCTCCGAACAGGCCAACGATCTGCAAAAAGGGGACATCGGCAGCATCAACTATCAGCTGGAGCGGCTGCGCCTGAAAGAGCGCAAGGCCGAGCTGGAAGAGAAGCTGACCGATCAGCTGAAAGCTCAGCTGGAGCGTGAACGTCAGGCCCTTAACGATCGTTATCAGGTGCTGGAAAAAGAGCTCTTCTCACTGCGCAGTCAGGCTGACCGGGACAGCATCACCGTCAAGGATATGCGTGGCGAGCTGGTGACCATGCCCATGTCCAGGGTACTGGATGTGGTATGGCCCAACGACATGAGCCTGCTGGCCAAGGTGGGTCACTGGTTCCACCAGATCGGCAAGTTTGTATCCGACGATCCCCGTGAGGCGAACACCGAGGGCGGCGTCTTCCCGGCCATCTTCGGCACCGTCTTCATGGTGTTCCTGATGGCGATCATCGTGACCCCGCTCGGCGTGGTGGCGGCGGTCTACCTGCACGAGTACGCAGGCAAGAACAGCCTGACCAAGATCATCCGCATCGCGGTGATCAATCTGGCGGGCGTGCCCTCCATCGTCTACGGCGTGTTTGGTCTGGGCTTCTTCGTCTACACGCTCGGTGGCTCGCTGGATCAGCTGTTCTACCCGGAAGCGCTGCCGAGCCCGACCTTTGGTTCACCTGGCGTGATCTGGTCGGCGCTGACCCTGGCCATCCTGACCCTGCCGGTGGTGATCGTCTCCACCGAAGAGGGGCTGGCGCGGATCCCGAGCACCATCCGTCAGGGCTCGTTGGCACTGGGCGCCACCCAGGCCGAGACCCTGTGGCGCATCGTGCTGCCGATGGCGAGCCCGGCCATCATGACCGGCCTTATTCTGGCTATTGCCCGTGCAGCCGGTGAAGTGGCGCCACTGATGCTGGTGGGGGTGGTGAAACTGGCACCGACCCTGCCGATGGATGGCAACTTCCCGTATCTGCATGTGGAGCGCAAGTTCATGCACCTGGGCTTCCACATCTATGACGTCGGCTTCCAGAGCCCCAACGTCGAGGCGGCCCGCCCGCTGGTCTATGCCACCTCCTTCCTGCTGGTGACGGTGATCGTGGGTCTGAACCTGACCGCTATCGGTATTCGTAACCACTTGCGCGAGAAATTCCGGTCGCTGGAACATTGATAGGCCAGCCACCACAGAGACGGGCAGGGGACAGGGTTCCCTGCCAGCCAAGCGTTCCGGCCGCGGGCGATGAGATTGCCCGCCGCCACCGACAGATTTTGAGGTAACAGATGATCAACGTAACGACCACGTCTACCCAGCACACCGCGCTGGACCTGCTTAACCTGAGCCCGGAGCAGACCGCGCTGGAGGTGAAGGATCTCAACCTGTACTACGGCAGCAAGCAGGCGTTGTTCAACGTCAACATGAAGATCCCCAAAGGGCAGGTGACCGCCTTTATCGGCCCGTCAGGCTGTGGCAAATCGACCCTGCTGCGCTGCATCAACCGGATGAACGATCTGGTGGAGATCTGCCGCATCGACGGGGAGATCCTGCTGCACGGCCACAACATCTATGACAAGAGCGTGGATGTCTCCGCCCTGCGCCGTCAGGTGGGCATGGTGTTCCAGCGCCCGAACCCGTTCCCCAAGTCTATTTACGAGAACGTGGTCTATGGTCTGCGCCTGCAGGGGATCAACGATCGCCGCACTCTGGATGAGGCCGCCGAGCGCTCCCTGCGCGGTGCGGCCCTGTGGGACGAAGTGAAGGATCGTCTGCACGACAACGCTTTCGGTCTCTCCGGGGGTCAGCAGCAGCGTCTGGTGATCGCCCGCGCCATCGCCATCGAGCCGGAAGTGTTGCTGCTCGATGAACCGACATCGGCGCTCGACCCCATCTCCACCCTCACCATCGAGGAGTTGATCAACGAGCTCAAGAGCCAGTTCACCGTGGTGATTGTGACCCACAACATGCAACAGGCTGCGCGGGTGTCGGATCAGACCGCCTTCATGTATATGGGCGAGCTTATCGAGTACTCGGATACCAACACCATCTTCACTACACCGGCCAAGAAGAAGACCGAGGATTACATCACTGGTCGCTATGGCTAAGGCGTGGTTGAGCCAGGGTTATGGATATGAACATGATGAGCAGCAATAAACAGATTACCGGTCAGTTCAACGGCTAAGGCATAATCGGAGCAATCAAGGATTATTTGTATGGACAATATGAACCTCAATAAACACATCTCCGGTCAGTTTAATGCCGAGCTAGAGAGCGTGCGCAACCAGGTGCTGGTGATGGGCGGTCTGGTGGAGCAGCAGCTCACCGACGCCATTGCGGCGATCCACGATCAGGATCTCGATGCGGCGCGCAAGATCGTGGCCAACGACCACAAGGTCAACGCGATGGAAGTGGCGATCGACGAGGAGTGCACCCGCATCATCGCCAAGCGTCAGCCGACTGCCTCCGACCTGCGACTGGTGATGGCCATCATCAAGACCATCACTGATCTGGAGCGTATTGGCGACGTGGCCGACAAGATCGCACGCATGCTGACCGACAACGCCAACAAGCCGCAGCCGCCGCTGGTGTCGCTGGAGAACATGGGCCGTCGCACCATCAAGATGCTGCACGATGTGCTCGACGCTTTCGCCCGCATGGATCTGGATGCGGCGTTGGCGGTCTACAAGGAAGATGACAAGGTAGACCGCGAGTACGAGTCCATCATCCGCGAGCTGATGACCTACATGATGGAAGATCCCCGCACTATCCCCCAGGTTCTCAACGTCCTGTGGGCGGCGCGAGCCATCGAGCGGGTCGGCGATCGCTGCCAGCACATCTGCGAGTACATCGTCTACTACGTGAAAGGCAAGGATGTGCGCCACACCAAGGCGGACGATCTGGGCACCCTGCTGGGCAAGGGCTAACCGGAAGTGAATAAAAAGGCGCGTGAAGCGCCTTTTTTGTTGCATAACTGGTCGGAGTAAGATAAAGCCCCCAACTGGCTGTTTTCTGATAGAATACTCCCCCTGTGTGAGTCCCGGATGGGCTCACGGTCCGGTCTCCCGGGCCCAGTTTGCCGTCTTGTGCTAAGGCGGGTGTAGCAATAGGTTAATCATGAGTTTTGCCGATAGTTTGTTCTTTTTAATGCTGCTGGTTGGCGGCAGTGTGTTCTTCTCCCTCTCCGAGATCTCTCTCGCCGCGTCTCGCAAAATCAAATTGCAGGTGATGGCGGATGAAGGTAATCGCCAGGCCGAAAAGGTGCTGGCCCTGCAGGCCCAGCCGGGCAACTTTTTCACCGTGGTGCAGATTGGCCTCAATACCGTCGCCATTCTGGGCGGTATCCTGGGTGAGTCTGCCCTCAACCCCGCCATCAAGGGGATTGTCTCCCAGTTCTACCAAGGGCCCTGGCTTGGCGAGATCAGCTCCGGTGCCTCCTTCGTGTTCGTCACCGGCATGTTTATCCTGATCGCTGATCTGATGCCCAAGCGTCTGGCCATGACCATGCCCGAGCAGATTGCCGTGGTGGTGGTGCGTCCCATGCTCTTCTTCGTCACCGTGTTGATGCCACTGGTGTGGGTCTTCAACGGATTGGCGAACTCCCTGTTCCGTCTGATGCGCGTCTCCACGGTGCGTAACGACGAGATCACCTCCGACGATATCTATGCGGTGATGGATGCCGGTGCCGAGGCGGGGGTTATCCAGCGCGAGGAGCATCAGCTCATCGAGAACGTGTTCGAGTTGCAGTCCCTTGGTGTCACCTCTGCCATGACGGCCCGCGAGAGCCTCATCTACTTCACCCTGCAAGAGAGTGAAGAGAGCATCAAGGCCAAGATCGCCGAACATCCCCACAACAAGTTTCTGGTCTGTGACCACAACCTCGACAGCATCAAGGGCTTTGTCGATGCCAAAGAGCTGCTGATCCGCGTTATCGGCGGCCAGAGCATCGACCTGATCGGTGGCAACCTGGTGCAGAACGTCATCATCATCCCCGATACCCTGAACCTCTATGAGGCGATGGAGTACTTCAAGAATCATCGTGGCGACTTTGCCGTGGTGATGAACGAGTACGCGCTGGTGGTGGGGATCGTCACCATGAACGACCTGATGAGCACCGTCATGGGCGAGTGGGCGACCCACGTGGTGGAAGAGCAGATCGTCCAGCGCGACGAGAACTCCTGGCTGGTGGACGGGGTCACCCCCATCTCCGACGTGATGCGCGCCTTCGATATCGAAGAGTTCCCCGAGAACCAGAACTACGAGACCATCGCCGGCTTTATCATGTACATGCTGCGCAAGATCCCCAAGCGTACTGACTCGGTCAAATACGCCGGTTACAAGTTCGAAGTGGTCGATATCGACAGTTACAAGATTGATCAGCTGCTGGTTACCCGGGTCGAACCGGCTGTGGCCGAGAAGCCAGCTCAGGAATCGTAAAAGGAGCGACATAAGAGTCATGAAGATGCAGTCTCATTCCCGTGCGCTGGCCTGTGTCGCGCTCGCCCTGGCACTGGGTGCCTGTAGTCAGAGTGCGCCGCGCAAAGCCACTGTGGCAGCCAAGCCGGTAACCCCCAAGCCTGCCGTGGTCGTCCCGCAGCCGGATCCCGATGCGGTGGTACAAAGTGGCATGGCCGAGCCGAGCCCGGTCTTTGACGAGCAGTATCACGGCCCGGATCAGGGATCGCTGGAGTCGGTGACCGCCCTGTTTGCCCGTGGCTATATCGAGTCTGCCATGCGCGAGACCATGCTGGCGGCGGTGCACAACGACTATCCGCTGCTCGGCATGCGGGATGTGCGGTTGACCGATCCGGTCTCCAAATTCCTCACCTCCGAGCATGCGGCCACCACGGCCCATGACTACCTATATGCAGGCGTACAGCGTCGCCTCGGTCGTCCGCTCAGCCCTGCTCAATGGGAGCAGATCTGGCGCGGTTTGCCGCAGCAGGGCCGGGTCTCCGACTGGGTCAAACAGATTAAGCGAGTGCTGGCCGGGCGTTAAGTCGCCAGCGGATCAAGATTGTGATGAGGCCACCTTCGGGTGGCCTCTTGCATTTCTGCGTTTGCCTCGCCGTTTGCACGCTGATTTCTGCTGATACTGATTGCCGCCCGTGGCACTTTGCTTTATCTTGCTTTGGCCATCTAAACATCTATATGTTTTTATGGCTGCATAATGGAAGGGCTTCCCAGGATGAAGCAGGACGATCTGCAGCGATTCAGCGTGAAACCGCAGATCAACAAAACAAACAGATAAATACGCAAATAAACAACGCACATAACAAAGAGACACGACAGATGGAAACCAGGGAATTGTGGGTGCTGGATGGGGGCATGGGGCGCGAGTTGGCACGGCGGGGGGCACCGTTTCGTCAACCCGAGTGGTCGGCGCTGGCCTTGATGGAGGCGCCAGAGACGGTGCGTGACGTGCATCAGGCCTATGTGGCGAGCGGGGCCAGGGTCATCACCACCAACAGCTATGCGCTGGTGCCGTTTCATATCGGCGATGAGCGTTTCTTTGCCGACGGGGAGGGGTTGGCAGCGCTGGCTGGTCAGCTGGCCCGCGAAGTGGCTGACGAGCAGAAGGGCGCCGTGCAGGTGGCGGGTTCTCTGCCACCGCTCTTTGGCTCCTACCGTGCCGACCTGTTCAAGGCGGACAGGGTGAACGAGCTGGCCACGCCGCTTATCCGGGCGCTATCCCCTTATGTGGATATCTGGCTGGCCGAGACCATGAGCCTGATTGCCGAGCCACTGGCCCTGAAAGCGCTGCTGCCTGATGACGGCAAGCCGTTCTGGGTCTCCTTCACACTGGAAGATGAGGCGCCGGGCAACGAGCCGCGACTGCGCTCCGGCGAACAGGTGGCTGATGCGGTTAGCGCGCTGGTGGCGGCCGGAGCCGATGCCATCCTGTTCAACTGCTGTCAGCCCGAGGTGATTGAGGGGGCGCTCGAGGTGGCCAGCGCCCGATTGCAGGCGCTGGGCCGCGCTGACATTCGCCTCGGTGCCTATGCCAACGCCTTCCCGCCGCAGCCCAAAGAGGCCACCGCCAACGACGGACTGGACGAGATCCGCGCCGATCTGGGGCCGCTGGATTATCTCGGCTGGGCCGAGCGCTGGCGCGGGGCCGGGGCGAACTTGATCGGCGGTTGCTGCGGTATCGGCCCCGAGCATATTCAGGCGCTGAGCAGCCGGTTGCGCTAAGGAGCTTCCATGAAAGAGAGCAAGATCGGGCTCTGGTCCCTCACCGCGCTGGTATTCAGCTCCATGGTGGGGGCGGGGATTTTCAGCCTGCCCCAGAACATGGCCGAGGTGGCGGGGGCGCGCGCCGTGCTGATCGGCTGGGGCGTGACGGGTGTGGGCATCCTGGCGCTCGCCATGAGTTTTCTCTATCTGTCGCGACTCAGACCGGATCTCGACGGCGGCATCTACAGCTACGCCCGCGCCGGTTTTGGCGATCTGGTGGGCTTCTTCTCCGCCTGGGGGTACTGGCTCTGCGCCACCATCGGCGTGGTGGGTTATCTGGTCATTGCCTTTGCGGCGCTGGGCAGCTTCGTCGATACGCCGGAGCAGGTCTGGTTTGGTGAGGGCAACACGCTGGCAGCGTTTGTCGGCGAGTCCTGCATCCTCTGGGCGGTGCACCTGCTGGTGGCCCGCGGCGTGCAGCAGGCGGCGCTGTTCAATCTGGTGGCGACCCTGGCCAAGAGCCTGCCGCTGCTGCTGTTTATCCTGTTCGCCTGCTACTGGTTCGATCCGGTCACCTTCGCGGCGGATCAGCAGGGCAGCACCCTGGCGGTGCCGGTCTCCGAGCAGGTGCGCAACACCATGCTGATCACTCTCTGGGTCTTCACCGGTATCGAGGGGGCAGCGGTGCTGTCGGCCCGCGCCAGAAACCGGCGAGATGTGGGCACGGCCACTGTGCTTGGCGTGGTATTGGCGTTGCTGCTCTATGTGCTTATCTCGGTGCTGGCGCTCGGAATATTGAGCCGACCCGAGCTGGCGGCGCTGCCCAACCCCTCCATGGCAGGGCTGATGGCCCAGATGACCGGCTCATGGGGCAAGCTGCTCATCAGCGTCGGCCTGATCGTCTCGGTGCTTGCCTCCTACGTGAGCTGGACCCTCTTCTCGGCCGAGGTGCCGTTCAGCGCGGCACGCCACGGCGCGTTTCCCGCCATCTTCCGGCGCCAGAACCGCAATGGGACGCCTATCGCCTCGCTCTGGCTCACCAGCCTGACGGTGCAGACTTGCCTGCTGCTGGTATGGCTGCTCGGCAAGGGCTACACCAGCCTGCTGCTTATCTCGACCTCGATGATTTTGGTGCCTTACCTGCTGATCGGCCTGTTCTTGCTCAAGCTCTCGTTCAGCAAGAAGGGTGAGGGCGGGCAGGGCCGCGGTCTGATGCGGGCGGTAGCGCTGGTATCGAGTTGTTACGGTTTCTGGCTGCTCTATGCTGCCGGGGTGGAGTATCTGCTGCTGTCGTTGTTGCTCTACGGGCCGGGTCTGCTGCTGTTTCTCTACAGCCGCCGTCAGCTGGGCGCAGATCTTTGCCTGAGTGGTCGCGAACGGCTGTTGGCCGGAGTGACCTTGCTGAGCCTGATCCCCGCCGTCTGGTCGTTCGCCCATCTCTGACATCGAAGATGTGACTGACCATAAGAGAGCGCCACTGTGGCGCTCTCTTGTTATCAGGGACTGGTTATCAGGGGCTTGCTATCCGGGAGTTGTGACCTGGGGAGAAGGCTTAGCGGCTGGCAGGTCCGGCCGGTTTGCCAAACAGCACCGCGAGTTTTTGTCGCCAAGGCAGGCCACGGGCGTCGCGCAGCATGTCGCGCCACTCGTGGAAGGTGAGGGTGAGGGGATTGAAGCTGTGGATCGGCTTGGTGATGCCGAAGCGGCACGGCTCGGCCGGGTCTTCTTCCACAAAGGTGCCGAACAGCCGATCCCAGATGATCAGCACCCCGGCAAAGTTGCGGTCTATGTACTTGGCGTTGCTGGCGTGATGCACCCTGTGGTGGGAGGGGGTGTTGAAGATCCACTCCAGCCAGCCGAGTTTGCCCACTACCTGGGTGTGGACGAAGAACTGGAAGCCCAGACTCAGCAGCACAGTGGCGACCACCGCCTCGGGCGGGAAGCCGATGACAATCATCGGGATCCAGAACAGCCACATGCCGGAGATGGGATACATCAGGCTCTGGCGAAAGGCGGTGGAGAGGTTGAGCCGCTCCGAGCTGTGATGTACCACGTGGGAAGCCCACAGCCAGCGCACATGGTGGCTGGTGAAGTGGAACAGCCAGTAACAGAGATCCTGCAACAGAAACAGCAGTAGCACACTCCAGAGATTCAGCTCGATATCGAACAGCCGCCAGCCCCATAGGGTGTCATACAGATAAGCAATGGCGATGGCCGCCAGCGCATCGCCCCCTTGGTGCATCAGGGCCAGGGCGGCGTTGGCGAACAGATCCCGCCACTGGTAGGTGGCGGTTGGAAGGGCCGCGCCATGTTTGCGCAGGTAGAGCATCTCCCAGCCGATAAAGGCCAGAAAAACCGGGGAGAGGTAGAGCAAAAGCAGTTGCACATCCATATGCGGCCATCCATTCAGAGCAATTGCTCTCCAGCATAAAGGATGGCTTTAATATTTCATTAACATTTTTCTGCCAACGAAGAGATGGCATGAAATATGGCGCGGCAGCAGAGGAAGGTGCGGCGGATGGCTATGCTTGATGCAGGCTTTTTCAGGAGGTGCTGGCTTATGCGCGTCTGGTGTTGCTTGTTGCTGGGGTTGTGCATGATGGCCCAGGCCAAAACCCGTGTTGAAATTTTGGCCGATGCCAACTATCCCCCCTACTCCTGGCAGGAGGGGGAGGAGGTCAGGGGGATCTATGCCGATATTATCCGCGAGGTGACCTCTGCCATGCCTGACTATGAGGTGGTGCTCAAGCCGATGCCGTGGCGGCGCGGTCTGAGCATGGTGGAGCAGGGCAGCGCCTTCGCCATCTTTCCGCCTTACTACCAGCCCGACAGTCGCCCCTGGATGTGGCCCTACTCCCAGCCGATGCTGGATGAAGAGCTGGTGGTGATGTGCGGCGCCAGTGTTGCGGTCAATACTCCGCAGGCCAGGTTTCCGCTCGACTATCATGGTTTACGCTTTGGCATGAACGCCGGTTTTGCCGTCGGCGGTGATGCCTTTTGGCAGGCGGTAAAAGAGAAGCAGATCGACGTGGAGGAGGTGAAAAGCAATCGGGAGAACTTGCTCAAGATTGTCCGCGGCCGGGTCGATTGCACCATCAATGATCGCCTCTCCCTGCTCTATGAGTTGCTCAACATGATAAAGGCCGATCAGCTGGCGGTGGCCGATATGTCCTTGCTCAAACAGGGGCCGGTGCTCAGCAAGGAGCAGGGGTTTCTCGGCTACAGCCGCAAGGGGGAGTACCCCTACAAACAGGCCTTTATCGACCAGTTTGACAAGGAGCTCTATCAGCTCAAAAAACGTGACGGGGTGAAAGTGATCGTGGAGCGCTATTTGGGAAAGTCCCCGCGCTGAGCCGATGAGATGGGCACTCGGGTTCAGCTGGGTTAAGCCTGCTCAGCGTGACACACAAGAAGAGGGACCTTGCGGTCCCTCTTCATTTATCCAGCAGAGCATGTTGGCTACAGCACCTGACTCAGGAACTGGCGCAGGCGTGGGGAGGGAGGATTGTCGAAGAAATCGGCCGGTTTTTCATCCACCAGCAGTTCGCCACTCTCCATAAAGAGCACCCGATCCGCTACCTCGCGGGCAAAGCCCATCTCGTGTGTCACCACCACCATGGTCATCCCTTCGCGGGCCAGCCCCTTCATCACATCCAGCACTTCCCCCACCATTTCGGGGTCCAGCGCACTGGTGGGCTCGTCAAACAGCATGATGCGCGGCTGCATGGCGAGCGCCCGGGCAATGGCTACCCGCTGTTGCTGACCACCGGAGAGTTGGGAGGGATAGCTGGCTGCTTTCACCGACAGCCCCACTTTCAGCAGCAGCGCCTTGGCTCTGTCTTCGGCCTCACGGCGCGACAGGCCACGCACCTTCTGCGGAGCGAGGCAGATATTATCCAGCACCGTCAGGTGGGGAAAGAGGTTGAAGGACTGGAACACCATGCCCACCTCTTCCCGCAGCTTGTTGACATCGCCCGGCTCGGTCAGGCTGATGCCGTCGACTACTATGTTGCCGTCGTTGATGGTCTCCAGCTGGTTGAGGGTGCGCAGGAAGGTGGACTTGCCCGAGCCACTGGGGCCGACGATCACCACCACTTCCCCTTCGGCGACCTGGGTGCTGACATTTTTCAGGGCATGCACTTCGCTGCCGTAAAACTTCTCGACACCGGTCGCTTTGATGATGGGATCAGTTGCTGCGCGCATATTTCGCCTCCAGAAAACGAACCGGGAAGGCGAAGGGGGTGCCGATGATGGCTGCACTTCTCGACGCCCGTTGCACCTTGATGATGGGATCAGTTACTGCGTGCATATTTCACCTCCAGAAAACGAACCGGGAAGGCGAAGAGGGGGGCGGTGATGGCTGCACTTCTCGATGCCTGTGGCACCTTGATGATGGGATCAGTTGCTGCGTGCATATTTCACCTCGAGACGGCGTACCAAGAAAGAGAGGGTGCCGGTCAGCACCAGATAGAGCAAGGCGACGGTAAACCATACCTCGAACGGACTGAAGGTGGAGCTGACTACCTCGCGACCGGCCTTGGTCAGATCGGTGATGGAGATGACCGAGACCAGCGAGGAGTCCTTGATCAGGTTGATGAATTGGCCTGCCAGCGGTGGCAGTACCCGCTTGAACGCCTGCGGCAGGATGACATAGCGCATGGTCTGGGCCGAGGTCATACCCAGGCTGCGACCCGCCTCCATCTGCCCCTTGTGGATGGAGCTGATACCGGCGCGGACGATCTCCGCCACATAGGCACCGGTAAAGACCGCCAGCGCGGCGACCCCGGCGGTGAAGCGGTCGAGGTTCAGCACGGTGCCGATAAAGAAGTAGACGATGAAGATCTGCACCAGCAGCGGCGTGCCGCGGATGAGCTCAACGTAGGTGACCGCCAGATTGCGCAGGGCCGGATTGGGGGAGAGACGCGCCAGCCCGGCCAGGGTTCCGAGCAGGATGGCGAAGATGCCCGCCACCAGCGAGAGTTTGACGGTGACCCAGACGCCCCAGGCAATGGGGCCTGCAGTCCAGCTCAGTTGGGTGTCGAGGGTATCGCCACGAAAAACGGTATCCCCTTCGGCGACTTGTACGCCGGTACTGGCAATGGCTTGCCGCACATTGGGGTCGAGATCGTCTTGCAGGAACAGCTTGCCCTTCTCGGCCTCGCTGGTGCCCGCCATCACGGTGCCGTCAAATTCGGCGAGATTCTTCTGCTCCGCCTGATAGGCGATGTATTGGGGAATGCGTTCCCAGCGCCAGGTGTAATCCACTGACTGGACAGCCTTGTAGATGCCGAATACGGCAACCAGCAGCATCAGCAGGAAAACCCCATGCCAGAGCAGCTGATTGGGTTGTTTTTCCATCTGTCTTGTCGGTTTGGGTGTGTGCACAGTCACAACCTCTTCTCGTTATTGTGTGGGGAGCTGCGTGGTGCAGGGGCGGCATGTGCCGCCCCCCGGAGGTTATTTGAGCTGATTCAGCCAGGCGTTGGATTCGAACCACTTCTTGTAGAGACGGTCGTAGCTGCCATCGCCCTTGATCTGGCGCAGGTAGTTGTTGAACCAGTTGAGGGTGTCCTGATCCCCTTTGCGGATGGCCCAAGCCAGCGGCTCGAAGGTGAACGGCTTGTCGAGGTGCACCACGGCGCCCTGATTCTGGGAGGCGAAAATAGCGTTGTAGGGCAGGTCATAGACGAACGCATCGACCTTGCCGTTGATCACTTCCAGCTTGGCGTCATCCTGGGTTTCAAACTGCAGCAGGGTGGCTTTGGGGATCAGGCGCTTGACTGCCTGCTCGCCGGTGGTGCCGAGCTTGACCGCGATCTTGTATTTCGGGTCGTTGAGGTCGGTGAAGGATTTGATTTCGCCCGCCTTCTCTTTGCGCAGGACTATGGTCTGGCCGACCACGATGTAAGGATCGGCAAAGTTGACCCGCAGGTTGCGCTGGGGAGTGACGGTCATGCCGCCCATGATGACGTCGAACTTGTTGGTCAGGAGTGCCGGAATGATGCCATCCCAGGCGGTGTTGACGAACTCGACCTTCACGCCCATCTCTTTGGCGACCATCTTGGCGAGATCCACATCAAAGCCGATGTATTGGCCCTGCTTGTTGGTCATCTCGAAGGGTTGATAGCCGGCGTCGAAGCCGACTCGCAGCACGCCGCGTTCGAGCACGGCATCCAGGGTGGACGTGGGGGCAGGTGTCGGGGCCGCCGTGGCGATCCCGCAAAACAGCAGGGTAGAAAGAATCAGTTTTTTGATCATAAGTGACGTCTCTGTCGGTGGTGTGTTCGGCCTTGAACCTGATCCCGTGCGACTCCGTGGCACAAGAGACTGCTGCATCCGGCAACAGGCAAGACAGGATGAATGTCTTGAGCGGGACAAAAGCCCCATATGAGATGCTATGAATAGTGGTTGAGTGAAAAATGTACCAAAAACAGATTGTGTCAGAAGACTCAACAGGTTAGAGACATTTATTGCTCATGGCTTCATTCATAAAATCACACGAAAACAACATATCTATCTAATTGAGTGGGTTCAAGCCCAAATTATCCCCAAGACATTTTGTTACAAAGCCAGGGCGCCGCTTGCGGCTCTTATTGTGCTATCGGGCTCCGTAAGAGGCTTTTTATGGGGCTGATACGAATACGCATTGGTGGGATATCACGCTCATTGCGCTGTTTGTCAGCAAACGAACGGGCTTTATTATGAAAACCATCAAGTCCCACTGGGTCTTGGCAAACGCTTCTCATATACTCAGTTACCCTCTCTGCATGGCTTTGGTATGGACGCCTCACTACTGCTTAAGCTGGATATTTTTACCTTGATGATCATGGCCTTGTGTGGCTATTGTCTCGGTTTCCTGACTCTTACCATCATTCGTGTTACCCACAACGATATTCCCGGTGTCGGGGTCTGGTGGTGGTCCAGTCTGTTTGCCATGCTGGGTCAGGCTGGATTTGCCAGCTTGCTGCTGACCCCCACCCCCTATGGCTCCTGGGTGGGCAATGTCTTCCTGATTTTTCATGTGTCGCTGCTGCTGGTTGCCCAGCGCTGTTTCTTCCGGCAATCGCCAGGCTGGCCTGCCTGCTGGGGATTCATCCTGCTGTTTGCCGCCATCATGACCTGGTCGGTCGCCATCGATGGCCGGATTGCTGTGCGGGTGATGATCAGCAGCGCCACCTTCCTCATGCTCAGTACGCTCATCATCTGGCAGCTCTGGCGTCACGGCCGACCCGATTATCAGGTGGCGGTCTGGGTGCTGATTGGCCTCAATCTGGTGCTGATTGCCATGACATTGATGCGGATGTTTACCGTGTGGGGCGAGGTGATCGAAAGCCCGTTCCAGCGTCAGTTGTTCAACGTGTTGCCCTATGTCTCCATGCTGGTGGGTAGCTCCATGCTTACCTTCGGGGTGCTGCTGCTCTGCAACCAGCACCGGGCGCTGGAGCTGCGCTATCAGGCCAGTCATGACCCGCTGACCGGCTTGTTCAATCGCCGTGGTTTTATGGAGCGTCTGGCCCGGGGACGCCCTGCACAACAGGGGGCGTTGGTGGTGCTCGATCTGGATGACTTCAAGCAGATCAACGATCGGCATGGTCATGAGGTGGGTGATCGGGTGCTGGAGCGGGTCGGGTTGGCACTGCGCGAGCTGGAGGGGGTATTGGCGGGCCGCTTTGGGGGTGAGGAGTTTGTGCTGCTGTTTCGCCATGTCGCCGCAGACGAGGCCATCGCCCGTTGCCAGTCACTGCGGGTTCAGCTTGCGGCCAGCGAGGTGGAGGGGATTCATATCACCGTCAGCATGGGTATTGCTTACTGGCAGGGGGAGTGGCACTTTGACAGCCTGTTCAGCCGTGCGGATGACGCTCTCTATCGGGCCAAGCGGGAAGGAAAGAACCGGGTCTGTCAGGCGGCCTGATGCAGGAATAGGTTCAGGAATAAAATCAGGGCGCGGTGATCCGCGCCCTGTCTGCTTGCCGGATATAGCTCGTTAGCTGCCACCCGCTAATCTGCATTCGCTTGAGGGGGTCTCGGTGCCTGCGCCTTGAGGAAGGGGAGCAGCAGCAGGGCCGAGATACCTGCCGCCACCGAGATCACCACGAAGAAGCCGTTCCAGTGCCAGATCTCCATCACCTTGGCCAGCGGATAGCCTGACAGCGCCGCCCCCATGTAGGCAAACAGGCCGACAAAGCCGGTGGCGGCCCCCGCCGAGTTTTTGTGGGAGCACTCCGCCGCTGCCATGCCGATCAGCATCTGGGGGCCAAACACGAAGAAGCCGATGGTAAAGAAGCAGGCCGCCTGCATCACATAGCTGAAGAAGGGCATCAGCCAGAGCGATCCCACCGCCAGCAGGATCCCCACCGCAAAGATCAGGTTCATCGGGCCACGGTTGCCGTTGAACAGCTTGTCCGATCCCCAACCCGCCACCAAAGCGCCGATAAAGCCCCCCACCTCGAACATGGAGATGGCCGAGTTGGCGCTCATCAGATTGAAGCCGCGCTGCTCGGTCATGTAGAGGTTGCCCCAGTCATTGATGGCGGTGCGCACCACATAGACCAACACGTAGCAGCAGGCGAGCAGCCAGATATAGGGGTTGCCCAGCACATATTTGCGCAGGATCTGGCGATGGGAGAGGCCCGCATCCTGAGTCTGCTGGGCCAGCTCCATGGCATCCTTGCGCCACTCGCCCACCGTTGGCAATCCCATGGCCGCCGGGGTATCCCGCAGCCGCCAGCAGAGCAGCAGACCGGCTGCAATGGCGATAAGGCCGGGCACTATCATGCCGTAGCGCCAGCCATGCTGCAGGGCCAGGGTGCTGACGATAAGGGGGATGAGCGCCCCGCCGGCGTTGTGGGCTGTGTTCCAGGCCGACCACCAGACGCCCCGCTCGCTGCGCGAATACCAGCTGGTGAGCAGTTTGGAGCAGGGTGGCCAGCCCCAGCCCTGAAAGAAGGCGTTGGCCACCCAGAGGGCGGCAAACATCCAGAGAGCGGACGAGAGGCCGAACAGGATATTGATGACGCCGGTGGCCATCAGCCCGATCCCCATGAAGTAGCGCGGGTTGGCGCGGTCGCTGATGATGCCGGAGAAGAACTTGGAGCAGCCGTAGGTGATGTAGAACAGGGTCCAGAGCATGCCGATGTCTGACTTGTCCAGCATGTCGCTCGCCAGCATGTCCGGCATGGCGAAGTTGAAACTCTTGCGGGTGAAGTAGAAGACCGCATAGCCCAGATACATGGTCAGCAGCAGATGCAGCCGCCAGTGACGATAGGTGGCGTCGATCTCGGCCTGCTCGCGGATCGGCGGTTGCGCCGGTGCGCTTCTCATAAAGCTCAGCATGGGGCTCCTCCCTGATGAAGGGCGAGGTTACTCATGGCTCTCCTCCCGCTTGCGGCAGGGGAGATTGACCGTCAACTGGGTGCCGTGGATGCAGGAGAGCTGCAAGGTGCCTCCCAGCGCCTGCACCCGCTCGCGAATACCGAGCAGACCATAGCCCTGCGCCGCGCGGCTTTGCGGCAAGCCGCGACCATCATCCTCCAGCACCAGCTGCAGCTGTTCTTCACCGTGCCGCGTCCGGATTGTCACCGAGTGGGCGTTGGCATGCTTGACCACGTTGTTGAGCCCCTCCTGACAGACCCGAAACAGGGTGACCCGCTGGGCATCAGAGAGATCGCTGTCCGCCAGCTGCCACTCCAGCCGGGTGACGATGCCGTGGCGCTCCAGCTCCAGCTCTCTGAGCAGTGCCCGTACCGCTTGCTCCAGGGTCATGTCGTCGAGCTGGCGCGGGCGCAGGCGACCGAGCAGACCGCGCACCGCGTCGTAGATGCCAAGGGAGAGGGTATCGATCAGGGCGCTGCTCTGGCCCACACCCGCATTGTCGGGGGCGAGGCGGCGAACAATACCGGCCTGGGTACGAATGGCTGTGATGGTCTGGCCGATGTCGTCGTGCAGCTCGCGCGCCACCTCCTTGCGGATGCTCTCCTCGGTCTCCAGCAGCCGCTCGGTGAGTTGGCGATTGTGGGCAAGCTGGCGGGTCAGCGCCTGATTGAGCTCGCGCTGGCGCTGGATCCCGGCGCCCAGCAGCAGGCCGGTGAGACTCTGGGCCAGCAGGGAGAGCAGCAGATCGAGGGGGTGATCGTGCCAGGCCTGGCTCGCCAGCAGGGCGATGGTGTTCATCAGGGTGGCGAGCAGCGCCCCCTGCCAGCCGTAGCGCCACGCCATGGCGATGATGGGGATGGCCAGACAAAACGGGGTAAATCGCACCAGCGAGTTGGGCAGTCCCAGCTGAAGCCATAGGCTCAGCACGAACAGCAGCAGATACCAGACCAGATGGCGAAAGCGCCACTCCACCGGCTGATCCACCAACGCAGGCCCCAGCGGCACCCAGGTGGCGCGGGTAAGGTAGTGCCAGATCAGCATGCAGGTGGAGGTCAGCGTCAGCCCGCCGGTGAGGGTGAGCAGCAGGGCCGAGAGGCCATCTTCTCCCGCCAGATGCCAGAGCAGGGATTGCAGCAGGGCTGCCACCGAGACGGTGGCGAGCAGCAACAGCAGTTGCTGCCAGTCGTTGCGCACCGGCTGGCGGCGGGCAATCAGCAGGGGGAGCAGGGTGAGCAGGCTGCCGGTCAGCAACCACTGCCAGTGGGGCAGCCCAACCTCCAGATTGATCCAGTAGAGCAGCCCCCCTTCACAGAGCAGCAGCGGCAGCCAGTAGCGACCGGGACTTTGCAACAGCAGGCCGAGACGCAGGCCGAAGGGGAACAGCAGCACCGCCAGTGCCGGGCCGCCCGCCAGATGCAGGCTGATGCTCCACAGGCAAAACCAGCCGGCGGCAAAGATGAAGCAGGCCGCCAGCGCGATGGCGACATAGCTGGCAAAACGGGAGATCACCAGCTATCCAGCATGCGGTGGGCCAGCTCGACGTTGTTGCTGACCTTGAGCTTGTCCATCAGGTTGGCGCGATGGACGTGAACCGTCTTGGGGGAGAGGCCAAGCTGCTCGGCAATGGCCTTCACCTCCAGCCCCTGTGCCAGCAACTGGGCAATCTCCCGCTCCCGATTGGTGAGGGGATCCCGGCTGCTGCTGGCCAGTTTCTGGGCGATGTCCGGCGTCAGATAACACCCCCCCTGGGCGGCGGTACGCACCGCGGCGATCAGCTCGTCCGGACTGCAGCGTTTGGAGAGAAATCCCTTGGCGCCGCTTTGCAGTGCCTGCTCGATGAGGGCCGGGCTGTCGTGCACCGAGAGCATCACCACGGCCAGACCGGAGGGGAGCTGCTTGAGCAGATCCAGCCCCGATTGGTCGGGCATCGAGATGTCGCAGACGCAGACGCGCGCCCCGCTGCCGGGCAGGCCGGCAAGGGCATCGCTGGCGGAGCCGAATTCGGCGACCACCTGCAGGTCGGGCTCCAGATTGAGCAGTTGGGCAAAACCGGATCGGACGATCTGGTGATCGTCGATAAGGGCAATTTTTATCATGATGTCAGCCTGAAATTCGGTGCGTCATGACCATGACGCGGCCAACAAGATACCTGCCCCTCGAGTCAGGCTCAAGCAGCAGCAGGAAAAGGGGCTAAAAACCGGGGAGCAAGGTGAACAAAGCTTGACCGGGATCAGCTGGCAAGGGCGAGCAAGCGGGCTGATCAACAGGGGATGACCAGCCCGTGGGACTCAGCGGTGCAGCTCGCCGGCGCGCTCCGGCTGATAGACCACTTCCAGAATTTCGACCTCGATGGTGCGACCGGCCGGGCCCGGCCAGGCGATGCTGTCGCCCACTTTCAGACCGAGCAGGGCGCTGCCCACCGGCGCCAGTACCGAGATGTTGCTCTCGTCGCCCTTGGCATCGCGCGGGTAGACCAGGGTGAGGCAGAACTCGTTGCCGCTGCTCTGCATCTTGAAGCGTACCTTGCTGTTCATGGTGACCACGTCCGGCGGCATGTCGGCCGGTTCGCGGATCTCGGCGCGGTCCAGCTCCTCTTGCAGGGCGAGATGCTGCGGGTGGTTGCCGAGCAGTTGTTCGATACGGTCCAGATCAAGGCTGGAGATAACCAGATGAGGTTGTTTCATAAGATATTCCTTATCAATAGCGGATAGGCCCATACCGGCGGGTGCAGGTTGGCCATCACGCAAAGTGTTACAAAAATGGATTCAACAGGTTCAATCGATTGAAAATGCCATGCCCCCAAGCGACTCGCGGCCGAAGGAGCGAGGCGGGGGCTCAGCAGGGTGTGAGCAAATGCGAGGAAATAGCGAGTATTTTCATGGGGCTACCATAACCATTCTGGCCGGCCTTGGCAACCGTGATTGAGTGACTACTCAGGAACCTGATAGTTGTACTGACGGATGATCCGCGCCAGTGTGCCATCATGGCGCATCTCGTCAATCACGGCTTGCCAGCGACGCCCTTCGGTGAAGGGAAAATCCTTGCTGGCCGCGATAAATAACTGGGTACGCATCAAGGATTCGCCTTTTACTATCTCATCAATGGAAAATCCGCCCGTCTGCTGGTTGTAGAGGATGACGTTCCAGGCTGCGACCCAGGCATCGATGCGTCCTCGTTGCAGTTTGAGGGCATTGAGGTCTTCGGTGGCGACGGTTTGGCTGGCGAGATTCAGCCTCTGCTTGAGCAGATACTGGCCGAAGGAGTGACGCAAGGTGCCCACCTTGAGTGAAGGAAGCGCGTTTATCATGAGCGGGGTGGGATGCTTGTGGCGATTGCTGACAATGAGGAACTCTTCATCAAGGATGGGGGAAACCCAGTAGTAGAGATGCTCCCGTTGAGAGCTGCGTACTGGCGGTATCAGCAGTACATCCTTGCGATGGGCGGTTTGGGTGAGGGCTCGGGCCAGCGGCATCAACTCGATGGTGAGCGGTTCTTTAAGGCGTCGCGCGGCCTCTTCCATGATCTCGATGGCGACACCGCTTGGTTTGCCGTGAGAGGAGCGAATGACGTAAGGGGGCAGCTCGGCCGCCACCAGCACAATAGCCTGGGCACCGGTGTGTACCAGCAACAACAGCAGTGCAAAAAAGGGCAGGCAGAGAGCGCGCATCAAGGTCGTGAGCCAGAGTCGAATATGCAGAGTGTAACATTCCTGCCTGCGTTGTCGTTGGGCTCGCTGAGGGGTTGGGATCTCAGTCGAAGAAATCGCGCAGATCGCGCACTTCGTAATCAGCGAGTTGCTGCCAGGGGAGCTGAGCAGGCAGCTTGCGCAAGGTCACCTCCATCCGGTAGCTGCGATAGCCGTCGAGACTGGCCGATTCGACCACCAGCGGGAGCTGCCACTGACTCGACCAGAGAATGCGGGTTCGTTGCTGCCCTTCGCGCTTCTCATACCAGCGGGCCTGCTCGGGGGCGGCCTCATCCAGCGGGGTCATCCCCTCGATCAGCGCCGGGTTGACGAGATGGCGGATCCGTGGCCAGTCGGGTTTGAAGGCCACCTGGCCATACTCTTCCACCGGCACCTCAACCAGCTGGTTGTGCCAGCTGTCGGCATAACGCAGTTGCAACTCACCTTCATCACTGCGACTGACCCAGCGGGCTGCCATCTGGTGGGTAAAGTGCTTGTGGCCGGGGGTGGCATCGTGAGTGGCGTGATAGGCACGGGCAAGGGGGAGGGGAATGAGCCGCTGGCTCCACACCTGATTGCCCACCCGCAGCCACTTCTCTTGCCAGACACTCTCTCTGGCGATGCCATCGCTGCCGGTGTTCCGGTCGTGATAGCTGATCCGGGCGGCGAGATCCGGGGGCGTGTCGTCAGCATGCAGGGGGAAGGCGAGGGTGCTGCCAAGCAGCCATAACGAAAGCAAAAGTCGCATCATCATCTGTCGCTCGAAAGAGCCGGGGCCCGGGCCGCTGAGTCGATTGCTCAGATGCACCCGGGCCCCTGCTGCTTACAGGCCGAGCGCCTCCCGCAGTTTGCCAAACACCTTGGTGTTATCCAGCGTGCCTTTGAAGCGGTTGCTGCCGGCGCCATCGGCAAACAGCATCACATCGCCGCCGCCGTGGGTTTCCGATGTCAGTTTGACGCCGGTCTCCTGCAGATAGTCATTGGCCATCACCTGATCGCTGGTGAGGACGGGACGCACATCGGGGCGGTTGGGGCCGTTACCGAACACCAGGGTGGTGAAGGGCTTGCCATCCACGTCGTTCTGGGTCGAGCCATCGCCATTTTTCACCAGATCCAGCACCGGATTGCCCTTGGCGGAGTAGCCGTTAATGGTCATGGTGTGGTCATGGTCGGCGGTGACCACGATCAGGGTATTGTTGAGATCCACTTTACCCAGCGCCGTCTTGACCGCCTCATCCAGTGCCACCGCGTCGGTGAGCGAGCGCTTGGCGTTGGTGCCGTGCAGGGCATGATCGATCCGGCCGCCTTCTACCATCAGGAAGTAACCCTGACTGTTCTTGCTCAGCAGGTCGATGGCTTTGGCGGTCATTTCGGAGAGGGACGGCTGGGTATTGGCTGCCCCCTTGGCGACCCGATCCAGCTCGTAGTCGAGGTGGGATTTGCTGCTGAACAGACCGAGCACCTTACCACTGGTGACCTTGGCCAGTTCACTTTGGGTAGTGACATAGCTGTATCCCTGCGCCTTCATCTCGGCGGTCAGGTCGCGGTTGTCATTGCGACCGCCCTTGTTGCTGGCGCTGTAGGGGGTCCAGTGGTTGGCACCACCCCCCATCAGCACATCGACCCCATCCTTGAGGGCACTGTTATAGCCAGCGCCCCCAGGAACGGCCTGTGCGGCGATGTCATAAGCGGCATCCCGATGGCAGATGTGGGCGTAGGTGGCCGCCGGGGTCGCGTGGGTCAGCTCGGTAGTGGTGACGGCCCCGACCGATTTGCCTGCCGCCTTGGCCAGCTCCAGGATGGTGGGCACCGGCTTGCCGTTATCGCTGCTGCAATTGTTGACGGTTTTGTTGCCATTGACGTCTTTGCCGGGGGCGACGGCTTTGGTGTCGCTGCTCATGGCGATCACCTCGTTGTTCATCTTGACCCCGGTGGTGTAGGCCGCCATGGAGGGGGCCGAGTCGGTGGTCTGGGCATCGTTGGAGAAGGTCTTGATGCGGGCACTGCGCGGCAGTTTCATCATCTCCAGATTGCCCTCTTCTCCCACCTTGAACAGGCGGGTGGCGGTGAGCACGGTGGGCCCCATGCCATCACCGATAAAGAGAATGACGTTTTTGGCATCAGCGGCCTGTGCCTGGGAGGTTGCGCCCAGCGCACTGAACAGGGCTGCGCAGACCAGCGTGTGCTTGATGGATGTGTTCATCTGTTTGCTCATGAAAGTGCTCCTTACAGCTTGGCCGCAGCCTTGATCTTGCCGAACACGGCGGTGTTATCGAGTGAGCCATGGAAGCTGTCAGCCCCCTTGCCGATGGCGCCGAGGAAGACATCTGTGCCGCCGTGGGTCTCGTTGCCGATCTCGCCTACCTTGACCACCACTTCCTGGTGGTAGTCATTGGCGGAGACGGTGGCATCGTCGAGTGGGGCGACGCTGCTGCGCGGGCCATCCACCCGGTTGTAGCCGTTGCCAAAACCTATGATGGTGTAGGGCATGCCCTCGCTATCCTTGCTTGGCTCGCCAGTCTCGTAGTTCTTCACCAGCCCGAGTACGCCGGGGTTGTCGGCGGTGGTCTTGCCGGTGCGCTTGGCATAGCCGTTGAGCACGAGCGTGTGGTCGTGATCGGCGGTGACCACGATCAGGGTGTTTTTCAGCTCGGGGTCGCTCTTTTTCACCTCGTCGATGGCGGCTTTGATGGCGTTGTCGAAGGCGATGGTGTCCTGCAGCGCCCGCTTGGCGTTGGTGTCGTGCAGGGCGTGGTCGATGCGGCCCCCTTCCACCATCAGGAAGTAACCCTTCTCTTTGCCCTTGAGCTGCTTGATGGCGGCCAGGGTCATCTGGGCCAGTGACGGCTCGCTGGCAGGGCGGTCCAGGTCATATTTCATGTGGCTGGAACCAAACAGACCCAGCAGCGGCTTGCCCGCATCGGCCTTGTTCAGCTCATCCAGATTGCTGGCAAACTGGTAGCCCTTGGCCTGCATTTCGCTGATGAGGTTGCGGCCATCCTCCCGCTTGCCCTTGTCGGCTTTGGGCAGGAAGAAACTGCTGCCGCCACCGAGCACCACATCCAGCCCCTCCTTGAGGGCGCTGTTGTAGCCTTTGCCGCCCGGTACCAGCTGGACGGCGATATCTGCCTCCAGATCCCGGTTGCAGATATGGGCATAGGTAGCCGCCGGGGTGGCGTGGGTCACCCGGGTACTGGTTACCACGCCGGTACCGCGGCCATCGGCTTTGGCCAGCTCTAGCAGGGTAGTCACCGGCTTGCCGGCGCTCTTGCTGCAGTCGCTCTCATAGGTGGCGTCGCCGTCCATGCTGATGACGCCGTTGTTGCTCTTGACCCCGGTCATGTAGGCCGCCATGGAGGGGGCCGAGTCAGTGACCTGGGCATCGTGGGAGAAGGTCTTGATAAAGGCCGTTTCTGGCAGGGTATCGATGGTGAGATCACCCTCTTCGCCGACACCGTAGATGCGGGCTGCCGTCAGGGTGTTGAGGCCCATGCCGTCACCGAGGAAGAAGATGACGTTGGTGGGTTGGGCTGCGGGCTTGGTCGCCACCGTGTCATTGTCTGATTTGCAGCCGGCAGCCAGGGCGGCGCCGATCATCACTGCAAGTCCTGCCATTTTTCTCATTGGGGTTCGCTCCTTGTAAAACCTGAGCGCAGCCTAGAGGGGGCAGATGACACTTTTACTGACTATCGGTGACGGTTGTGTGAAAAAGTGATGAAAATGTTACACTATATCAATGTGTTATCTGTCAATTGAGCCAGTTGGTCCGGTCGCTTCCGGCAAGGTCGCTCCGCCTCGGCGGTTTGCTGATTTGATGAGGTGATGGTTAGAATGACCTGTCAAAAGAGGCCCGCAGCAGGTAAAATGCGCCCCCTTCGTTCGATGCCCGCGGCAGAGCGCCTGTTGTTCCATGCGCCCGCCCGCAGCCCCCACAGAGAGTAACGGATATGTCCATCAACTGGTTCCCCGGTCACATGCACAAGGCCCGCAAAGAGATTGCCGAGGTCATGCCCCAGGTCGATGTGATCATCGAGATGCTCGATGCCCGCATCCCCTTCTCCAGCGAAAACCCGCTGGTGCCCGAGCTGCGTGGTGATACCCCTGTGATCAAGGTGCTGAACAAGGCGGACCTGGCCGATCCGGCGATCACCGATCTGTGGGTGGCGCACATGGAAAAAGAGAAGGGGATCAAGGCGCTGCCGCTGACGCAACAAGAGCCGGAGAAGATCAAGCAACTGCTGACTCTCTGCCACGAGATGCTGCCGGAGCGCAATTTTGAGCTGCGCGGCGTGCGGGCGATGATCATGGGGATCCCCAACGTGGGCAAGTCCACCCTGATCAATACCCTGGCGGGGCGCATCATCGCCCGTACTGGCAACGAGGCGGGGGTGACCAAGTCCCAGCAGCGGATCAAGCTGGATAACAACGTCATCCTGACCGATACCCCGGGTTTCCTCTGGCCCAAGCTCAATCCGCCCTCCTGCGGTTATCGTCTGGCCATCACAGCGGCCATCAAGGACACGGTGTTCGACTATGCCGATATCGCCATGTTCGCCGCTGACTACTTCATCAAGGCCTATCCGGAGCGGATCAAGGCGCGCTACCAGATTGACGAGTTGCCCGAGACCGAGATCGAGCTGCTGGAGATGATCGCCCGCCAGCGGGCGTTTATGCGCAAAGGGGGGCTGGCCGACCTGCACAAGGCGTCCGAGATCCTGATCAACGAGTTCCGCTCCGGCTTGCTTGGCCGCATCTCGCTGGAGACGCCGGAGATGGTGAGCGTCGAGATTGTCGAAGCCGCGGCAGAAGCCGAGCAAAAAGCCAAAGAGAAGGCCGAGCGGGAAGAGGAGCGTCAGGCCCGCGCCCGTCGCAAGTACGCCCGCAAGCGTCAGAAATAATTATCCTCAGATGTCCCGAGCTTGCCTGACAACGAGCGAGCTTGTGTGACCGAGATGACGGAACACGAAGAGGCGACCCCAGGGGTCGCCTCTTCTGTTTTATCTAGAGAAATCTCCTCCCACTCTGATGGCGTGTCCGCGCCATATAAAGCCATGCCATCAGCCAAAACGATGGCGCGCCGTCTCAAACAGCGACATATGAAGCGGGATCAGCTGTCGCCAGTCGCGGCGATAGCCGCCACCGGGCACCGCCGCGATGGGCAACCCATGCTTGATTGCACAGCCAAATACCATGGCATCGCGCAGGCGAACCCCTGCATCGCTCAAGGAGAGATAACCAAGCTCGTCGGCATGATGCACATCGACGCCCGCCTGATAGAGGATGAGATCCGGCGAATAGAGCCGCAGTGCCAGCGAGAGTGCCTGTTGCAGTGTGGTGAGATAGGCATCGTCCGTCATGCCGCTTGGCAGCGGAAAGTCGAGGTGAGAGGCGGCTTTGTGATGGGGAAAGTTGTGCTCCCCATGAAGGGATAGGGTGATGATATCGCGCCGTCCGGCGCACAGGGCTGCACTGCCATCTCCTTGATGCACATCGAGATCGACGATCAGCACCTGTTCGCAGCGCCCCTCGTCGAGGCAAGCCTGCGCCGCAATCACCAGATCGTTGAACAGGCAAAAACCGCTGCCGTGATCGCGATGGGCGTGGTGATAGCCGCCGGAGATCTGCAAGCCGCATCCCTGCTCAAGAGCATGGCGGCTGGCGGCAACGGTGGCACCCACCGAGCGCAAGGTGCGCTCTATCAGAATGGGTGACCAGGGAAAACCGATCTTGCGGATGGCGCGATCTTCCAGCTGGCCGCTCAGGGCCGCCGCGACATAATCAGCATCGTGAATGCGACAGATTTGCTCCCGGGTGGCCGACGGCGCTTCGCCAAGGGGGTAACCCTGCACCTGCAAGCGCTCAAACAGCCCCTGATACTTGGCCAGCGGGAAGCGATGGCGTTCGGGCAGGGCCAGGGAGGAGTAGAGGGGGTGATAGAAAATATGCAGTGACATCAGGGCATTGTTCCATCGATGCAGAGATGAACCTGGATATGAAAAAGGGGAGCCAAGCTCCCCTTGTCATTCCCGACGGGTCAGGATGATGTTTCCGGATTACTGCTGCTGGATAACCCAGATCTGGAAGGCTTTGCGGGTTTCCGCATCGGCCTTGTTGTACCAGTTTTGCAGTTGGGTCAGGGCTTCCGGATTGCTTTGCGCCTTGCTGGGCGCGGCTTGGGCCGGTGCGCTGGCGGCAGCCATCACGGCAGCAGAGGAGACGGCAACGGTTTTGGGCTGGTTGAAAGCTTTGCCCATGTTGATCAGCTCTTGCTGATAGTCACGGGTCAGCTGGAAGCCCTCTACTTTCGGCATTACGAACTGTTCACTGCTCACTTGCTGTCCTGTGACCTTGTCTTTCAGCGCCACTTTCTGATCTTTCAGGAACTGTTTGGCTTCTGCTTCATTGCGGGGCTTTTTATAGTCCAGCACCAGCTGCTGATTGTCGGCTGCAGTGAAGTTCAGCACCAGCGGCTCGGCGGTGACCAGCTTGATTTCGTTACGGCTGGAGTAGTTGCCTTCAAAGGCGACGACCAACTGGTGCTTGCCGGCAGAGAGGGGGAAGGTGCTGGTTTTGTCGAGCAGCTGGGGGTTGATGGATTGGCCATCAATCAACTGCACGATGTAAGGGGTGGATACTTCCAGTTTGGCATCAGCCAAGGCGCTACCGGCCCACAACAGACCAGCCAGCGCCGGTACCAGAACAGTCAGTTTCATTTCATCTCCTTGAACAGTCAGGCGATTGCCCACTGAAAACAGGGGCTCATTTTTACAGGTTTGGTCTACTGCGGCAATGGCTCTTTCTGGAGGTGTATGTTCGTGCAGTTGTCAGTTCATTTATCAATAACGGCATGCTTATTTATTCGAACCGCCGTGTAAACGGGGGGAGGGCATCAAGTAACCCCTTGCCATAACGTTTGGTCAGTAGACGCCGGTCCAGAATGGTGACCCGTCCCCGATCGGCCTCTTTGCGGATGAGGCGGCCACAGGCCTGGATCAGTTTGCGCGATGCCTCCGGCACCGTCAGTTGCAGAAAGGGGTTGCCTCCTCGCTGCTCCACCCACTCGGCGGTAGCCTCCTCGACCGGTGAGTTGGGCACCGCAAAGGGGAGTTTGGTGATCACCAGATTGGTGAGGTAGTGACCCGGCAGATCCAGCCCCTCCGAGAAGCTGCCGGTACCAAACAGGATGCTGGCTTGACCGCCATCGCATTTCTGCTTGTGCAGGGTGAGCAGGGCATTGCGGGAGGCTTCCCCCTGCACCAGCAGTGACAGTCCCTTGGCTCGCAAGCCAACGGCCACCTCATTCATCTGGCGGTAGGAGGAGAAGAGCACCAGACTCGCCTCCTTGCCCGCCAGAATACGTGGCAGCACGCTGATGAGTTCATTGGTAAAGGCTGGTGAGTTGGGTTCGTGCTCCATCTTGGGCAGATAGAGCTCGGCTTTCTGGTAGTCAAAGGGGGAGCGCAGGCGCAGATAGCGGGTACCGTCGTGCTCCTTGAGCCCCACCTGATGGCGAAAATAGCTAAAGGAAGAGAGGGCGGTGAGAGTCGCGGAGACTAGCACGGCCCCCAAACATTTCGACCAGAGCCACTCCTCCAGCAGATAGCCCACCTCAATCGGTGAAGCGTGCAGCCAGATATCGCCGTCATCGCTCTTGGCTATCCAGCGGGCGAGCGGGGTTTTGCCGGTCGGCACATGGCGCCCCAGCATCTCCCACAGGGCGCAGAAACTCTCCAGCCGTTGCAGATGAAAACCGCTCTCGGCCAGCAGGGGTTCGGCCTCCTTGCGGCGGATCTCGCCATCTTTCAGCGCTTCACCTATGGCCCCCTGCATCCGATCCAGCGCCCGCAGCGCCTTCTTGCTCGACTCCTTGAGATTCTCCGCCAGCATGGGCAGGGGATCCGGCAATACCCCTTCGGCGAAGCGGTAGTGAGGTTCACTGCCAAACAGCCGATCGTTGGCGCTGAGCCACTGCTCGACCGCCTTCAGGTCGGGCTGGATGGAGGCCAGCGCATCCTGCAGTTTGAGTTGGGGGTCGAGCAGGCTTTCCTTATTAAGCGTCCGCGCCAGCTTGCCTGCACTTTGTACCAGCTTCTCCAGCCAGCGGCGCGAGCCTTTGACGCTGGCCGATGCCGCGCCGTGATCCCGGGCGATGGTGGGCAGGTGATGGGCCTCATCCAGCACATAGATGCACTCATCAGGGGGCGGCAGAATGATGCCGCCGCCCATGGTGAGATCGGAGAGCAGGAGTGCATGGTTGACGACCAGCACATCGGCGCTCTCCATGTCGTTGCGGGCGCGATGAAAGGGGCAGTGCTGGTGATGGCTTAGCGCCTTGTTGCAGGTGTGGCGGTCTGCGGCGATGCGATCCCAGCAAGTGTCGGGAATGGGCTCCGGCCAGTTGTCCCGATCCCCGTCCCACTTGCCATTGGTGTAGGCCTGCCACAGGGCCTGGTAGCGAGCTTTGTCGCTGTCAGATGGTTTGGTTTTGCTCAGATTGCCAAAGTCGAGCTCGAAGTTGGCCATCTCGGCGCCACTGGCTGCCTGTTCCAGCAGATGCTCGCAGCAGTAGCGCTGCCGCCCCTTGACCAGCATAAAGCGAAACGGCAGCTCGCTGTGGCGGTGGTAAAAAGGAAGGTCTTTGTGGATCAGCTGCTCTTGCAGGGCCACTGTGGCGGTGGAGATCACCAGCTTCTTCTGGGTGAGTCGCGCCACCGGAATGGCGCCCTGCGCATAGGAGAGGGATTTGCCGATACCGGTACCCGCTTCGGCAACCAGAATACGGCGTTGTTTGTCGTACTCGCCGGTCAGGGTTTTGGCTATCTCGGCCACCAGAAAGTTCTGCTCTTTGCGCGGCACAAAACCGGGTAATCCATCCGAAATCTGGCGATAGGTTTGACGAATGGTTGCTTTGAGGCGAGTAGAGAGCATGAAGAGAAGGCCAGTTAGGGGTTAATCGAAGGACAAGGATACCCGCAACCCCTCGGTGAGGTCGAGGCAACAGCCATTATCACGGAGTTTTACGCTGATCAGACCACTTTGGTTGTTTATCAGGTAGTTAGCGTCATTTGCATGCAAAATAGACTATTTGAGTCCAAATAATCAGCAGGATTCATTGTAAACGTTTTCCTTTTACCTTGCCGTCAGGTGAGACTTGGCTCACATTTTTGCCTCCATGACTATGGTTTCCGTAAAAAGTTCCAAGTTTTTTCATTGCGGTTCAAAAAATCCGGTGCTAGTCTCGGCGGCATAGTGATGCAAAGAACATCGCTAACACAGGGAATAACAACAACTTAGTGTTTAATTACAGTAGGCATTGGAAACTATGAAAAAGACAATTCTGGCTATTGCCATTCCGGCTCTGTTTGCATCCGCCGCTAACGCCGCGGTGATCTATGACAAAGACGGTACCACTTTCGACGTATACGGCCGTGTACAGGCTAACTACTACGGTGAGCACGATGATACCGATGGCGAGCTGATTGGTTCTTCCCGTCTGGGCTGGTCCGGTAAAGTTGCTCTGAACAACACCTGGTCCGGTATCGCCAAGACCGAGTGGCAAGTTGCTGCTGAAAACTCCGACAAGGGCAGTGACGGTAAGTCTAGCAAGTTCGATGCTCGTCATATCTATGCAGGCTTTGACGGCACCCAGTACGGTAAAATCATCTTCGGTCAGACCGACACTGCTTTCTACGACGTACTCGAGCCGACCGATATTTTCAACGAGTGGGGCGATGCGGGTAACTTCTATGACGGTCGTCAGGAAGGCCAGGTTATCTACTCCAACACCTTCGGTGGTTTCAAAGGTAAAGTTTCCTACCAAACCAATGACGACGTAGCGGTCAAGATCACTGACGTTGGTCAGAAGGTCAAAGAAGATGCCATCTTTGGTTCCGACGTTAAGCGTAAGAAAGCTTATGCCGTTGCCGCCGGTTACGATTTTGACTTCGGCCTGGGCTTCAACGCCGGTTATGCCTACTCCGACCTGCAAAACAAAGTTAACGGTCAGACTGGTAAGAAAGACGAGTGGGCTATTGGCGCGCACTACGCTATCAATGGCTTCTATTTTGCCGGTGTTTACACTGAAGGCGAAGTGAAGAACAAGAGCCTGGGTCTGAAAGATGACGGGCGTGGTTACGAGCTGGCTGCTTCTTACAACGTAGATGCTTGGACCTTCCTGGCTGGTTACAACTTCAAAGAAGGCAAGGCCAACGCTCAAGCTGCCGGTTCTACTTACAAGGATCTGGTTGACGAGACCCTGCTGGGTGTTCAGTACGCTTTCACTCCGAAGCTGAAAGCTTACACCGAGTACAAGATCCAGGGTATCGAGAAGCATGACGACGAGTGGACTGTTGCTCTGCAGTACAACTTCTAATAAGTTGAACAAGAGTAATATCCAGGCTTGAGTCTTTGACCAGGCTACAAATGGCCGAGATAATTTCTCGGCCATTTTCTTTTTTGGCGACAGCGGATTGGCGCCATGATAAATCGCCGAATTGCTGTGTTAAGTGATCTTTGGCAAACCATTTGTCTCGGTTAATCTCTCCTGCTTCCTGCTTCCTGCTTCCTGCTTCCTGCTTCCTGCTTCCTGCTTCCTGCTTCCTGCTTCCTGTTTATCTCTTTGATGGGGAGTACACCGTTCTCCTTTGCGTCGTACAGCCTTGCTCGCAGCAGTTTGGTTTGACCGTTAGAGTCTGGTAGCCCTTGCAAGGGGCGGTGCTATTTGCGCGGATTGCGTGGATATTGAGGGGGCATACTTGCTGGATGTGAGGCAGCGCCAGGGGAGGGTATTGAGGCCAGTCAGCTGTGGGGGCTCGACGTAGGGCCGAGCGTGACTGACGTCAGTGTTTAAATCGGTAACAAATAAAATGGGAAGATGCCCAGGCATCTTCCCATTCTGGCGATATGAGATCAGCCGTGTTGGCGGCGGTCGTTGGCCTGGGCGAGCAGCATGCGGCTTTCACGCAGGAACTGGTCGGCATGCTCGCCGAAGAAACCGGAAACTTGCGAGAATGCGTTGATGAAACCGTCCCTGTCTCCTCGCTCCAGCAGCCCCAGCGCTTCGCCGAAGTTTTGGTAGTAGCGACGGATCATCGCCAGATTCTGCGGTGACGACAAAATGATGTCGGCATAGAGGTGGGGATCCTGAGCGAACAGCCGCCCCACCATGGCGAGCTCCAGCCGGTAGATGGGGGAGCTCAAACTCAGCAGGCGATCCAGATTGGCCTGCTCCCGGGAGAGGTGCCAGCCATAGGCAAAGGTGGCGAAGTGACGCAGTGCCTGAATGAGGGTCATCGCCTCATCGTGGGCCTTGGCTTCCACCTGTTGCAAGCGGGCGCCCCAGATGGTCATCTGATCCAGCAGCCATTGGCTGGCGGCGGGGTCACGACCCTGGCAGCAGACGATCACCTGCTTGGCAAGGCTCGCCACATCTGGCCCGAACATGGGGTGCAGTCCCAGTACCGGCCCCTGATGTACCGCCAGCATATGTTCGAGCGGCGCCGCTTTCACGCTGGTGACATCAACCAGCAGGCAATCTGCGGGCAGGTTGCCGAGCCGCTCAATGATCTGGCAGGTGATATCGATGGGCACCGCCACCATCACCAGACCGGCTCCGGCGAGGATCTCGTCAGCGCGCGGCCAGTCGGCTTGTTCCAGCGTCTCGACTCGATAGCCTGAGAGGCTGAACATATGGCCGAACAAGCGGCCAAGCTGGCCCTGACCACCGATGATGACCACCTTGCCAAGATCCGGCTTTATGCATTTGAAGCCGGTATCTTTCTCGCTGGCATAAGATTCACGCATTACCCGGCGCAGCACGTCTTCGATGAGATCGCCGGGCACCCCCAACTGCTCAGCCTCGGCGCGGCGGCGGGCCAGCATGCTCGCTTCCCGATCCGGTGCATAGATGGGCAGGCCGTGGCGGCTCTTTACCTCACCCACTTCTCCCACCAGGGCCAGACGGGCGGCCAGCAGATCGATCAGCTGCTTGTCCACCGCATCTATCTTGTCCCTGAGTACATTCAACTCTTCAGCCATATCCAGTCCCTGCTGGCGCCGCAGCGGCGCCCTGAAAATCAAGATGCAACAAGGTATCACGGCATGAGCGGTTTGATGCCACCACTAGTAATACCTCGATTGTTCAATAGGTTACGACAAGATACCACGGCTTACCGTGCAGTTCTGCCCTTGAGGGGGTCAGCCAGCTGGTTGTGGCAGCGGGCCAGCAGGGTAGCGGTGGTGTCCCAGTCGATGCAGGCATCGGTGATGGAGACCCCGTAGCGCATCTGCTCCTTGGGCTGCTCGCTGGACTGGTTTCCCTCAAACAGGTTGGATTCGAGCATCACCCCGATGATGGAGCGGTTGCCCTCCTGGATCTGGTGGATGACGTTGTCGGCCACCTTGGGCTGCAGCCGGTGATCTTTGCTGGAGTTGCCGTGGCTGCAATCCACCACCAGGCTCGGCAGCAGGCCCGCTTTCTCCAGCGCCTCTTCCGCCAGCGACACGTTGACCGAGTCATAGTTGGGATGTTTGCCGCCGCGCAGGATCACGTGGCCATCCGGGTTGCCCTGGGTCTGCAGCAGCGCAACCTGGCCCTGCTGGTTGATCCCCATAAAGGCGTGAGGGGAGGAGGCCGCCTGCAACGCATTAATGGCAGTCCCCAAGTTGCCGTCGGTGCCGTTCTTGAAGCCGACCGGCATGGAGAGGCCGGACGCCATCTCCCTGTGGGTCTGGGATTCGGTGGTGCGGGCGCCGATGGCTGACCAGGAGAAGAGCTCGGCCAGGTATTGCGGGCTGATGGGGTCGAGCGCTTCTGTGGCCAGCGGCAACTCCAGCTCCGCCAGCCAGCAGAGCAGCTCGCGGGCACGGTGCAGCCCCAGTTCCACATCGAAGGTGCCATCCAGATTGGGGTCGTTGATAAAGCCTTTCCAGCCGACCGTGGTGCGCGGCTTTTCAAAGTAGACCCGCATGACAATGTAGAGAGAGTCCTGATAGGCATCATGCAGCGCTTTGAGTCTGGTTGCGTACTCTTTGGCGGCGTCCATGTCGTGGATGGAGCAGGGACCACAGATCACCAGCAGCCGGTGATCGCGGCGGTGAATGATATCGGCGATGGTATTGCGGGCCCCTTGCACGAATGCCAGCGCCTTGTCGGAGATGGGTAACTTCTCCTTGAGCTGGGCAGGCGTGATCATCACTTGTTCGGACTGGATATGTATATTGTTCAGGGGATCTCGTTGCATAGCCTCTTCGCCTCGTCAGAGTCAGCACACTGGTTTTGATACTACCAGCTGTAATTTTAAGTTTACGAAAGTACCGCTTTCGTTACGAATGGCCATCACAATACCAAGTAAATGCCAACTTTCAAGTGTGAATATGGAATTTAATAGCCTTTTGGCAATATGAAAGTACTGCTCATCGCCAAAGGTTTGGATTAACTGCCAAATTTGTCCATGAAAAGCTACTGCTGTAATTATATATTTACAGCCTAAAAAGGGGAGGTCAAATGGCGGGGGGCAAGTGGCTATAAAAAACGGGAGCCTGCAAGGGCTCCCGTTTTTTGTCGCGATAACAGTGCTGGTCGGAGAGTTATGCCGGTACGGCCTGCTCTACAGCCTGCTTGCGCGCCGTTTTTGCCAGTGCATCCAGCATGGGCTTGGTGACCAGTACGATCCCCTGTTCGGATCGGTGGAAGCGGCGGGCATCTTCATCGGCGTTCTCACCGATCACCATCCCTTCCGGCAGCTTGCACCCCTTGTCGATCACTACCCGACGCAGCCGGCAGCCGGCACCGATCTCCACACCCGGGAAGATCACGGCTTGATCCAGAGTGCAGAAGGAGTCGACTCGTACATTGGTGAAGAGCACCGAGCTCAGGATGAAGGAGCCGCTGACGATGGTGCCGCCCGAAAACATCGAGTTGATGGTCATGCCGTGCTGACCGTTTCTGTCCTGCACGAACTTGGCGGGAGGGGTCATGTTCTGGCTGGTCCAGATGGGCCACTCCTGATCGTAGATATCCAGCTCCGGCGTGACGGAGGCGAGATCCATGTTGGCTTCCCAGAAGGAGTCCACGGTGCCCACGTCGCGCCAGTAGGGACGGCGATCCGGACAGCAACCGACACAGGACATGCCAAACGGGTGAGCGAATGCAGTACCCTCTTTCACCACGCGGGGGATCACGTCCATGCCGAAATCGTGATGGGACTGTGCGTTGGCAATGTCCTCTTCCAGCAGTTGGTAGAGATATTCGGCATCAAAAATATAGACGCCCATGGAGGCCAGCGCGGTGTCGGCCTTGCCCGGCATGGCTGGCGGGTTGGCGGGCTTTTCGACGAAGGCGTTGATCTTGCGATCATCATCCACAGCCATTACCCCGAAGGCGCTTGCTTCACTGCGTGGCACCTCGATGCAGGCTACAGTCACCTTGGCACCCATATTGACGTGGTCGAGCAGCATGGCGGCGTAATCCATCTTGTAGATGTGATCGCCTGCCAGCACCACCACATATTTGGGGGCGTGATCGCGGATGATATCCAGATTCTGGTAGACCGCATCGGCGGTACCTCGATACCAGTTCACCTCATCCACTCGCTGCTGGGCAGGGAGCAGATCGATAAATTCGTTCATCTGGTAGCGCAGGAAAGACCAGCCGGACTGGAGATGGCGCAACAGGCTGTGGGATTTGTACTGGGTCACGACACCGACCCGACGAATGCCGGAGTTGATGCAGTTGGAGAGCACGAAATCGATAATGCGGAATTTGCCGCCGAAATGGACGGCAGGCTTGGCACGGTTGTCGGTTAACTGTTTGAGGCGACTACCCCGCCCTCCTGCGAGTACCAGAGCCATGGTCTCGTTCAGCAACTGTCTGGCTTTTGCTGTATTGGCAGGTTGTAACAACATCTCATATCCCTTTGTAGATAAATCACTACAATGTTGCCTCCTTTGAACCCTCAAGAAAGTGCTTTCAGTCACATTTCAGGGTTTTTGACGTAATAAAATGACCTTTTTGTTATTAAAAATGACGGATTGATCCGTCATTGCTTTCAATATGGTCAGTTGTCAATTGAGGCGACTTGGCCAGTAACAGGAGCGACGGGGATTGGCGGGGGAGGGTAGAAAAAGCCCCTGCCAATGGTTGGCAAGGGCATAGTTGGTAGAGGCTCGATTAGCCGACTCTGGATAGCAAGGGTCAGGCTGCGTTGGCCACTGGCTCCTCGCTCTTTTTCTGATAGGCCTGCGGGGTGAGGCCCAGCAGCTCCTGCACGGTCGAGGCAACGGTAATAGAGGAGACGGTGCCTACCAGGATCCCGGCAAACAGGGTGAAGGAGAAGCCGTAGAGAGCGTCACCGCCAAACAGCAGCAGCGCGCCCACGGTAAACAGGGTGGTGCCCGAGGTGATCATGGTGCGACTGAAGGTTGCCTTGATGGCCACATCGGAGCATTCGTGGATGCCCATCTGGGTACGCGAGCTCAGCAGATCCCGCAACCTGTCCGAGATAACGATGCTGTCGTTGAGGGAGTAGCCGATCACCGCCATCAAACCGGCGATGATGTTCAGATCGAATTCGATCTGAAAGAGTGACAGCAGCCCCAGCGCTACGATGGCGTCATGGACCACCGAGAGCAGGATGCCGATGGCCTGACGCCACTCGAAGCGAAACGCCAGATAGGCCGACATCGCCAGCGAAGCGACCAGCACGGCCAGCATACCCTGCTGGAACAGCTCGGCACCCACCTGAGGGCCGACGATGGTGGTGCGCAGCAACTCGACCGGCATCCCCAGCTGTTGGGTCAGCATGGTGGCGAGATCCGCCGCGGGCCAGGGCAGTTCGTGGGGGGGCAGTTTGATCAGCCACTCGCCGGGAATACCGGCCGAGCTCAGCTCAACGGCTCCCGCCAGCGGGGAGACCAGCATGGCATTGAGCTCATGGGCCTCTTTCAGGGTCTGGATATGAAACTCCAGCAGGATCCCGCCGGTAAAATCGAGCCCCAGTGTCAGGCCGTTCACCAGCAAGATGGCGACGCTGGCCACGGTCAGCAGGATGGAAGCCCACAGGCCGATATAACGCCAACGGGTCAGCCCCATGGCAACGATCATTCTCAACATAATTCTCTCCTTGGCCAGCCAGCATCAGGCTGTTGGCCCATCACGACGTGTCGCGACACGCCGGGAAATAGTGTTCTGCTTTGGCCGCTCCGGCCATATCCATGGCCGATGGCGCAGCCAAAGCCGCTCATCAGAGGGATTGCTGTCCCGTTACACCTTCAGCGTGCGCTCGTTGCTGCGTCCCCACAGGGGATTGATGATGGCGCGCGTTCCCCAGATCCCGGTGATCATGCTGGAGAGCAGACCCAGAATGAGGGTGATGGAGAAGCCCTGCAGCGGCCCGGAGCCGATGGAGTAGAGCACCACGGCGCAGATGAGGGTGGTGATGTTGGCATCGAAAATGGTGTGGAAGGCCGAGCGATAGCCAAAGTCGATGGCGTTGGCCAATGAGCCCCCTTCTCGCAGACGGTCCCTGATCCGCTCGAAGATCAGCACATGGGTATCCACCGCCATGCCCACCGTCAGCACCAGACCGGCGATCCCCGGCAGGGTCAGCACGGCGCCCGGCAGCACTGCCAGCATGCCGACCTGCATCAACAGGTTGGCGACCAGCGCCGTGATGGCAACCCAGCCGAATTTGCGGTACCAGGCCATCATAAACAGCATCATGCCTGCCATACCGAAGGCCAGTGCGGTGAAGCCCGCCTCGATATTCTGCATCCCCAGCGTCGGGCCAATACTGCGTTCTTCCAGGATCTTGAGAGGGGCGGTGAGGGCGCCGGCACGCAGCAGCATGGCCAGCTCTTGCGCTTCCGGCAGACTGCCAATACCGGTGATGCGGAACTGGTTGCCAAGGGCGGTCTGGATGGTGGCGACGTTGATCACCTCGCTCTGGGCGCGCAGTTTGCCCTGGGCGTTGGTCTTGTACTCGGTGAAGACGGTCGCCATCGGCTTGCCCACATGCTGGCGGCTGAACTGGTTCATCTTGCTGCCACCCAGGGTGTCGAGCACGATGTTGACCTGGGGTTGACCCATCTCGCCCATATTGGCGCGGGCATCGACGATGTGCTCGCCGGTCAGCACCGGCTTGCGTGCCATGCCGACGGCCTGACCGTTGCGATCGGCGATATAGAAATGGCTATCGGCTTTGGCCTCGTAGAAGGCCAGCGAGGCGGTGGCCCCGATCACCTCTTTCGCCTGCTTGGGGTTGTGCACCCCGGGCAGTTCGATACGGATACCATCCTGCCCCTGACGAACCACCGAGGCCTCGACGATGCCGAGTTCGTTGATCCGTTTTTTCAGGATCGACAGGTTCTGGGTCACGGCGTTGTTGACCAGCAGGGTGCGCTCAGCATCGCTCAGCACCAGTTTCAGATCATTGCCGGAGCGGGTCAGCTTCCACTGATCCTGTCGGGTACCGGCACTCTCCTTGATGATGGCGAGCCAGCTCTCCTGTTCGGCGACCTCCGGCAGGGTGACGGCTACCGCGCCCTGTGCGCTGCGCGTGACGCTGGCGCCGCGCAGATTGGCTTCACGGAAGCGGGTGCGCAGGGTATCCACCAGATTCTTGGTCTGATTGTCGATGACAAAGTCCACGTCCACCCCGATAAGCAGCTGGGAGCCGCCACGCAGGTCCAGTCCCAGCTTGATGGGATCGGCGCCGAGGCGGGTGAGCCAGGTCGGCGCGTTGGAGTGAAACTCCAGGGTGAGGGCGGCACTGTCGACCCCTTGCTGCTCCAGCAACTGCTTTGCGCGCTGCTGCTCGCCCTGGCTGGCAAAGACCAGCTCGACCCGCTCAGGTTGCTCAATGACCTTGATCGGGGTCAGGTGCTTGTCGCTCAGCAACATCTGTTGCTGGGTGGTCAGGCGCTGCTGTCCGTGCAGGCCGAGGGAGGGCTGCTCACCAAAAAAGGTGGGCAGGGAGTAAAAGGTAAAGGTCAACAGCATCAACAGCAGCAGTGCGTACTGCCACTTGCTCATGCGGTTGAGAACGGTGCGATTGCTCTTTCTCATGGCAAACAAGCCTCTGTCAGGAGAATGGTGCCCGGGCCGATAGCAACAAGGCTCGGCAAGGCGCAAAAAATGGGATGCATCAAATGCGGATCAGGCAGTTGCCGGATCCGTCAGGAAGAGGAGATGAGCAAACAGTGGATGTGCCAGCCCCTCCGGGGTCAGGCGCTCAGATAGCTCTGGGTGAAGCGGTATTGCAGATGTTGGCGCTGTAGATGGCGCCGGTGGATCGCGCCAAAGCGATCGCGAAAACTCTGTTTGTGATAGAGCTCGGGGGCCAGCATCAGCCAGCCGAGCAGCAACAGCAGGATGGCCTGGGCCGACCAGCTCTGGATCAGCTCGTAGACCACACTCTTGGGCTGGTTGTCACTGCGCAGGGATTGTTCGAGACGCAGCAGGTGATTCTGATGGCTGCCGACAAACTTGATGATGCCATCATCGCTGTCGCTAAGCTGATTGAACACCTGAGTCTGCTGCTGTTCACTCTGGGGAGATGCGGGTAGCAGCGGGCCTTCCATTCGGGCGATGGAACAAAGCAGGGTGAGGGCGATAACCAGAGTTACCAGCACCAGTTTTACTTTGTCGATAAGGCGCAAAAGTTAATTCCCGATAAATAGGAAGGGCAAACTACCACACGCGCACGGTTTGAACAAGGTTGCCCCGGGCGAATGGCACCATTCGAAGCCGCTCGTCAGCTGCCGCTCATCTGCTTGAAGTCGCGGGCATAACCCTTGAGCAGGGAGTAGAGATGGGCCCGCTGGGAAATATCCAGCGACTGGCTCATGGCGCTCAGCCAGTTGACGGTACGCTGGCGCGACTGCTCGGTATAGCCGGTAAAGCGGCCATCCATCAGCCCATCCCCCTCGGCCAGCAGGTCAGTCAGCTCGCGGGTAAAGTCGGGACTCTGGCGCTGCTTCATCAGCCTGTCCAGCTCCTGGGTCCAGGACTCCTGAAACTCGAGCCAGGGGGGCATCAGCTCGTATTGCCATTCGGCCCACTGGGCCACCAGTGGCGCCTGTGCCGGTTTCACCTCGCCAATCCAGAACTCGAGCCGCTTGTTCATCTTGTCGCGAAACTCTGCCAGCATCTGCTCTTTGGGCTCAGTGGCAAAGTCCTTTTGCCGCTCCTGTTGGCGTTTGACCCGATCGGTCATAAAGCGGGCCACCTGCTCGTCGGTCAGGGTGCGCGCCAGCCTGACCGCGCGGGGGATAGTATTTTCCAGCGTGCGGGTCAGGCTCTGCTGCACCGCATCTAGGTTGGTCGAGATCTGCTCCGGCGTCATGGGGCTGGCCACCGCCTTGGCCAGCGCGTCGAGATCCTTGGCGTAGCGCGGCAGCTCGTGCTGGCGATGCCAGGCCATAAGCCCCTTCACTTCGCGGCTGAGCAGATCCTTTTGGGAGTAGGAGAGGGCAAAGTAGTCATCCAGTTGCCAGATGATGGCGGTATCGAGCCAGTAGTAGATCACCCGAGTGGAGCAGCCGGTCAGCAGCAGGCCGATCAGCAGCAGACCCCAGGTTTTCGGCTTGTGCCAGCGCACCTTGTTTATCATCTGTTACTCCAGTCGTTGCCGGTTGATGGCGATCAGGGTGTCATAGTCGAGTGAGGGCTGTTGCTCTGCCATCAGCAGGGCCCAGAGCAGGCCGATATAGTCGACCCAGGGTAAAAATGCCTCGCTCTGAAAATCAGGCCACTGGTGGCGCGGCAGGGCCTGCAGATAGTGCGCTTCAAGCTCGTCGCGCCGCTCGGCGGGCCACTCATGGGTGCGCTGGATGCTGGCGAGCTCAAAGCCGGGGTGACCTGCCGCGCCATACTCCCAGTCGATGACCCAGGGTTTGCTTCCCAACAAGTTAGCCGGATTGAGATCATGGTGGCAAGGGCGCCAGCAATCATTTGGCTCACTGCTGGCGAGCAAGCCCCGCTCCAGGGCGGGCAGCCAGGAGGGAATGCGGGCCAGTCGGGCGCGATAGCCCGCCGCGTGGGCTCGCACCGCCATCACCACCGCAGGTAGCGGCAAGCGATGGAGCTTGCGCAGCACCTCCGCCAGCAGGCGGGGCTGATCGGCTTCTGGTGGCGCCGCGTGTACCCAGTTTGGCTCATCGCACCATTCGAGCAGCATCAGACCGCTGGCGGGATCGCCATAGTGGCAGGGCAGCGCCAACCCTTCGGCCATCGCCCCCTGATAAAGCTGCCACTCGGTGGGACGGTCGATGCCAAGGCGCACCGGGTCGGAGTGGCCCTGACGCAAAAAGTAACTGCGCCCCGAGGGGAGGCGCAGTCGATAGTTGCAGTTGGTCAGACCTAACCCGAGTGGTTCTAGCTGCCCCTCCCGCCAAGGGGCGGGCAGGCTGGTCAGCAGCGGATCACAGTTGTCCGTCACCGGGAGCAGGTTACCAGCCAAAGGTGGACTTCTTCGCCTGCTTGCGGATCTCTTTCTGGTCAGCCCACAGCAGTTCGCCGTTTTGCAGATCCATCAGGTTCATGGTCATCTGGTAGTAGACATCCTTCACTTTGCCATTGTCCTTGACGATGCTGGCGAGGTTGCCATAGACCATGTAGCGGGCACCGGTCTGCTTACCCAGGCGTACCATGGAGGCCGGGTCTACCATGCCGCTGCTCTGCTGGTATTCGAGCTGCTGCTTGACGGCGGCCACCTTGCTCATGTCGACGAAGCGGAACTTGCCGGCCCGCAGCAACTTGGTGCGGATGGTATCGGTGATGGCTTCGGTATCGATATGCTCGGAGGTCTTGTTGCGGATAGAGTCCATAAACATCACCGGACGACCGCCTGCGGTGATCTCGCTGGTGGCAGGGGAGGCGAGCATGGAGTCCGCCATCTTGTCGGCGATGGCCTGCAGATCGCTTGAGCCGTAATCGACGGTGACGGTTTCGGTTTCAGTGGGATCACCATAGCTGACGGTAGTGCTGGAGCAGCCGCCCAGCAGCAGCGCGCCGGTCAGGATCAGCAGGGCATGATTCATTTTCATCAGTAGGATTCCTCAATCACTTCGCGTACGTAAATCCGGTAACCCTGCGCCGCCGGGCTGGGCGCTAGGGCCGAGAGGGTGCGGGTCTGATAGCCATGCAGCTTGATGGGGGTCCAGCCGCGGCCATCGCTGGCGACCTCCTGACCGGCCTCATCATACCAATAGAAAATATATTGCAGCTTGTTATCGCTGCGCTGGGTGCTGGCGGCGGCCACATTGACCTGCAGCAGGCCATTTTGTTGGCGGCGGCTCAGCTCGGTCAGGGTGACGTTGACGTTTTGATGCTGCTCCAGCGTGGGAGCACCGCCCGCCGGGCCATAGAGCGCCACGCCTGAGGTGTTGGTGGCGCAGCCGGTCAGCAGCAGCGCGAGCCCGAGGGCCAACCCGTATGCTTTCATCTTGCTCTCCTTAATCGGGGTGAGTGGGGCCGCGTGTGAGCCTGCCCGGTTAATTGTCTTGCTCATCTCACTTCGCCATCTGCTCAGAGCGGCATCACCCGGGTAGTCAGACCGGCGCCGAGGCGCTGTACCCAGACCAGGGTGGTGCGTCCCTTGTGGATGGTGAGCGGCAATTGCCGCTGCGCCGCCCCTGCGCTCAGGGTGAGGTTGATGTCACCTGCCGGCACCATCCCCTGCCAGCTCGATGCCTGCGCTGGCAGCGTCAGCCAGCTGCGGGTATCGGCCCGCTCGGAGAGGGTGTTGAAGATCCCCACCAGAATATTGCCCACATCGCCCCCCTCTTTGGCGGCGGTGCGGCGCATCTGCTCCTTGGCCACCAGTCGCAGCGCCTGGCGGGTCAGCATGCCGGGCAGCCGCTCCAGCAGATCTTTGGCGGCCAGCGCTTCCAGCCTGACCAGCTCGCTGGTCTGCTCGACCCGCTTGCCGACTTCCACCGTCAGCGGGCCGGTGTCGCTGGCCCGATTATCGTAATAGGGGATGGCGACGGTAAAGGTGCGAAAATCGCCGCGGGAGGTGGAGATGGGGAGCGGCAGGAACAGTTCGCGCCGTGCCGGGATCAAACCATCTTCAAACAGCACCACCAGTTGGCCTTGATCTATTGCAAGCGGCGGTGCTTTGCGGCCTATCTTTTTCTCGGTCTCGCGGATCTCGTCCGGTGAGCCACGCAACCGCGCCAGACGCAGCAAGGCATCTTGCAGGCTGCGGTTTTCCGGCGCTATCTGGTAGCCGCGCTGATAGTCGACCCAGGCATCGTTGAGATCCCCGGCCGCCTCATAGAGCACGGCGGAAAAATAGAAGGTGTAGGCGTTCTGAAAACCGTTTTTGACCTTGCCGATCAACCGGTCGAGATCCGGTGCGCCGCGCGACATCAGCTGGCGCATCTCGCCTTCTGCTTCGGCCTCTTCGCTCTCATCCTTCGCCTTGCGTACCTCATCGGCTCGCCGTTTCAGGGCCTGCTCCTGCACCTGATTGGCTCGGCGTACCTCCACCAGGGCGCCATCGGCATCTCCCCGTTGCAGGTAGTTGAGGGCCAGATAGTGGTGCAGCATGGTGCGTTCGTAATCGGGAGTACGATAGGCCATCGACTGGTCGTTGGTGAGCAGACTGCCCACCTGATCCAGACCGTGGCTCAGCCGGTATTCGGCTTGATTGTCTTCCCATTGAAGGCGGCTGTCGGCGGTGGTGAACGCCTGCTTGCTGCCCGCATCCTGACCCGCCAGCCAGGCAATGCGCCCCTGTTCGAGCCGATCCAGCACAAAGGTGTCATCCCCAAGGGTGGAGTCACGCACCTCGGGCAGCGCTTCGGCGGCATGGCCCAGCAGCAGCTGGTTGCGCAGCGGCACCATCTGATCGGAGTAGGAGACGAACATGTCTTGCCAGCGGGAGGCGCAGCCCCCCAGCAACAGCAGGGCGCCGCAGAGCAACAGGGCGCTGCGGCAGGTTGAGGCGTTGCGATTCATTACAGGCTGAGCAGCGGTCCCAACGGCTCGCCGCCGACCAGATGCATGTGGATGTGGTAGACCTCCTGCCCACCGTGGCGGTTGCAGTTCATGATGAGGCGGTAGCCATCTTCGGCGATACCCGCATCGCTTGCCAGCTTGCGGGCCACGGTGAACATCCGGCCAAGGGCCAGTTCATGTTCGGCTTCCACGTCATTGACGGTGGGGATCAGCACATTCGGGATGATCAGGATATGGGTCTTGGCCTTGGGCTGGATATCCCGGAATGCGGTGACCAGATCGTCTTGATAAAGGATGTCGGCAGGGATCTCTTTACGGATGATTTTGCTGAAAATGGTTTCTTGCGCCATGGCTAACTCCCTTATATGAAAAAGAAAATTGAACTTGCATCCCAAGCGGCTCCCGAAAGAAGGCGAGCAGCGCGTCAAGTGTGACACAAGCCGAGATTTGACACAGCTGATGTCCCATTCCCTTCAGTTATTGTTAAGAATACCGATAGCCAGAGGGACGTCATCTGCAGCGCCTGTTCAGGGGTCTGCAGGGTATCAAAAGGACGGGGTACTCAGGCAAGGGACTTTTGCATATACAGCGGGACAATAATGAAACAAACAATGTCGGATCTCTCCATCTTGCAGCGAGTCTACCTTGGCTTCGCGATCCTGGTGGCCGTGATGGTGGCCAGTTCACTACTCACATTTCGTAGTCAGAATACCCTGGGGGGAGCGCTGGAACAGGTGACCCGGCAGTCGATGCCGCTGGTGATCGCCAGCAGCCAGACCCAGATCACCCTGCTCAGTGCCAACAAATGGCTGGGGGATGTGCTCACCGAGCAGGACCCCAAACAGCTGCCTGCCGAAGTGGCCGAACTGAAACAGGCCACGGCCGCGGTGGGCAAGAGCCTCGACGTCTTGCGCCAGCAGGTCGCCCACCACCCCGAACTGCAAGGGGAGATGGGCACTCTGAGCCAGCAGGTCGACAGCTACCTGCAACTGACCGATACCCTGCCGGGCGAACACGAGGCGCTGCTCACCCGATTGCACAAGGTCAATCTGGCCAAGGGGCAGTTTCAGGTCAGCTTGCCCCAGTTCAAGAAGAGTCTGGGGGACATGATGATCACCATCGACGATAGCTTCATCAAGATGCTCTCCGAGACCCTGACCACCAAGCTTTCCGCTATCGAACTCTCCACCATGGATGCCCTCAATCAGAGCATTCCGGCCCCCATTGAAGCCGCGCTCAAGCGCAACAGGATGCAGATGGAGGGGTTCAACAGCACCATCAAGGAACTGCAGGGTGAGCTCAAGGATTTCGACAACAACATGGGTCACTACGTCCACGGTTTCGTGCGCGATACGACCGGTAATGAAGGTGTCCTGGCCCAGTATCTGGCGCTGATGCAACAGCAGGAGCAGATGCGGGAGAAGAGCAAGCAGGCGAGTGCGCTCATCGTGGCAATTCAGGATCGGCTTGAGCGGGTCACCTCTCAGAGCCAGCAACTGATGAACCAGAGCATTCAGCATGCTAAAGCCGCACAGAGCCAGAGCACCCTGACTCAGGGAGCCAGCATCGTAGTCGCCATCATGATTGCCATGCTGGTGGCTTATACCCTGGGCAAGGCCATTCGCCGTCCGCTCAGGGAGTTGCTGCGGGTGCTGACCGAAGTAACCCAGGGCGACATGACCCAGCGCATCGGTTTTCAGAGCAAGAATGAATTTGGTCAGCTGGGCAGCCAGATCAACCTGCTGATCGCCCAGATGGGGGAGGTACTGGCGCAGCTTTCACAAGCATCGGCCCAGCTTAACGATGCCGCCCACGGCAACCGTCGCACCACCGAATCGGTGCGGGCGGATCTGGAGAAACAGCGGCAGGAGACCGCCTCGGTCGCCGCCGCCATGACCCAGATGGAGGCATCGGTGCGGGAAGTGGCGCAGGCCGCCAACCAGACTCTGGAGCGAGTGATGGATGTGGAGAAGGCCTCCGAGATGGGGCGAAAGGTGATGGCGGGCAATATCACCACCACCCATCAGCTGGCGGGCAAGCTGCAACAGACCGGCAAGGTGATTGGTGATGTGAGCGCCATGAGCAGCCAGATCGGCAATATCCTCGATGTCATTCGCGGCATTGCCGAGCAGACCAACCTGTTGGCTCTCAACGCGGCCATTGAGGCGGCGCGGGCCGGCGAGCAGGGGCGCGGATTTGCGGTGGTGGCGGATGAGGTGCGCAGTCTGGCGGGCCGCACCGCCCAGTCCACAAGCGAGATCCAGACCATGATCGAGAACCTGCAGCAGGGGGTCGCCAAGGCGGTAACCGTGATGCAGGAGTGCTCCCGCGAGATGGACAGTTGCGTCGAACAGAGCTCCCACGCCAACAACGCCATGGAGGAGGTGCAGGGGATTGTGGTGCTGATCAGCGACATGTCGAGCCAGATCGCCTCTGCCGCCGAGCAGCAGCAGGCCACCAGCGCCGATATCGCCACCAACCTCAACCGCATCTCCGATATCTCGGATCTCAACTATCAGGGGATTGAGCGGGTAGCCGAGACCAGCCAGCAGCTGGACTCCCTTGCCGAGCAGCAGGAGAGCCTGGTCAAGCGCTTCCACCTCAGCGCCTGATGGTCGAGAGTTGAAATAACAAGGCCCCGCAGATGCGGGGCCTTGTTATTGCGGTAGTCAACGTAGGAATTACGTGTAGGCGATGGCGCCCTTGCCGACCCCTTCATAGGCGACAATCTTGACGAACTTGTCGCCCACCATCTTCTTCACTTCGCGGGCGATGTAGCAGGCCAGCAGCTCGACTGTGGTGTCAGTGTCGATCATCTCCACCTCGGCGGTGGGGATGGCCAGCTGGAACAGCCCTTGCGGCGCCACATATTTGAAGCCGGTGTGATGCTCGCCAAGCTGGGCATTGGCGCGAGGGCTCAAAGCGAGCTCGGTCAGCGCCACCTTGTCCTCCTCGGTGCCAAGGTAGATATCGCCCCAGCGCTCGGCCCAGTTGAGCTCAAGCTCCTGGTCACGCTCGCCATCGACGTGGATCTCGATGGGAGAGCGGTGGCCGTGGGCGATGCGCTGGCAGTTGCCATCGTGCTTTTTCAGGCCATGGCTGTAGTGGTAGAAGGCACCGGTGATCGCCTCCTGACGCAGAGTCAGGGAGAGATCCTTGATATTGCCCGGCAGCCGTTTGGCCAGTACCGCCAGCAGGTAGCGGGTCACCGACTCTTTATCAACTTGCGGGGCAGGGATAAAGGCAAAGCCCTGGGATGGGCAGCGCAGATGGATGGAGCGACCCGGGCGCAGCAGATCCACTGTGCTTTCGTCACCATCCAGTGTCTCGACGTGGATCAGCGGGCACTCGGTCGGCACCAGCAGCTTGTGGTCCACCTCTTCATCGATGATCGACTTGATCAGCTTCTTTACCCGGCCAAAGTCCAGCAGCATGCTCATTTCGTTGAGCTCACCGCTCATTTCGACATCTACCAGCCAGCTCTCGCCCACCATGCCGCGGCGTTCGCACAGGTAGCTGGAGTCGATCACGGTCAAATCTCTTACAAATAACTTCATCAGTCAGGCCTTGCTACAGAGAAAGGGCAGTTTTGCGCTATTATGACCCGCGATTATCGGCAAAGGAACTGGAACCCCCCATGAACAAACTGCTTATCAAGAATGCCACCCTGGTCAACGAAGGCCGCATCTATGCCTCCGATGTGTTGATCGAGGGGGAACGGATTGCCCGCATCGCCCCGGATATCGAGGCGCCCGATGCGCTGGTTATCGATGCCGCAGGTCGCCATCTCATCCCCGGAATGATCGATGATCAGGTCCACTTCCGGGAGCCGGGATTGACCCACAAGGGGACTATCGCCAGCGAATCCCGCGCTGCCGTCGCCGGTGGCACCACCAGTTTCATGGAAATGCCCAACGTCAATCCCCAGACCACCACCCTCGACGCCCTCGAAGCCAAATACCAGATCGCCGCCAACTCCTCCGTCGCCAACTACAGCTTCTATCTCGGCGCCACCAACGACAACCTTGAAGAGATCAAGCGTCTCGACCCCAAGCAGTCCTGCGGGGTCAAGGTGTTTATGGGCTCCTCGACCGGCAACATGCTGGTGGACAATCAGGAGACCCTGGCGGCCATCTTCCGCGAAAGTCCGGTGATGATCGTCACCCACTGCGAAGACACACCGACCATCGCCAAGGCGGAAGAGGCGGCGCGGGCCAAGTGGGGCGAGAGTGTGCCGATGGGCGAGCACGGCCGCATTCGCAGTGACGAGGCGTGCTACAAATCCTCCAGCATGGCGGTGGCGCTGGCGAAAAAATACGGTGCCAAGCTGCACGTGCTGCATCTGACCTCGGCCAAGGAGCTGTCGCTCTTTACCGCCAGCCACGACCTGAGCGAGCTGAAGGACAAGAACATCACCGCCGAGGTGTGTGTGCACCACCTCTTCTTCAATGATGCCGATTACGAGACCCAGGGCAGCCTGATCAAGTGCAACCCTGCGGTGAAGAGTGCCGCCGACCAGCAGGCACTGCTGGATGCGGTACGCAACGACGTGCTCGACATCATCGCCACCGACCACGCGCCCCACACCTGGGAAGAGAAGCAGAACAGCTACTTCAAGGCGCCGTCTGGCGTACCGCTGGTGCAGCACTCTTTGCAGGCGCTGCTGGAGCTCTACCACAACGGCGTGTTTACCCTGGAGACTATCGTCAAGAAGACCTCCCATGCGGTGGCCGAGCGCTTCCAGGTGCAGGATCGCGGTTATATCCGCGAGGGCTACTTCGCCGATCTGGTGCTGCTGGATCTGGGCAAGCCCTATGTGGTCAACGATGACAACATCCTCTACCACTGTGGCTGGTCGCCCTTCAACGGCTACCGCTTCCACAGCACGGTGGAGATGACGCTGGTGAATGGCCAGATCGCCTGGCAAAACGGGCAGGTGACTGACCAGATCCTGGGCAAGCGGCTGACCTTTAACCGCTGATTGTTCGCAAAGCAGGCGAACGCACCGTGGCCGAGGAATTGGCGGCGTTTCCCTGTTGACAGGGCGGGGTCATCTCCATAAACTCTGCCCCCGTCAGCCGAGCTGACTCCGTCGGTGTGTAGCGCAGCCAGGTAGCGCATCTGCATGGGGTGTAGAGGGTCGGAGGTTCGAATCCTCTCACACCGACCAAATTCCCCGGTAAAGGCCTTGTCAAACGACAAGGCCTTTTCTTTTGCCTGCGATTCGCCGCACAGGCGTGAAGCCTGTGGTGATGCACGCTGGTCGCTGCTGGCGTGAGCAGATTGTGCAGTCACCGCGCTTTATGGTGTAGTAACAACTCTGTTGCTCATTTGCCTGGCGAGGCCTCTCGTGTCTGCATCCGTATCTAAACCCTGTTGTCTGCTGATGCTCACCCTGCTGCTGGTGGGCTGCGCCACCCCTTACCAGAGTGAAAAGTCATTCTGGAACGGCCAGACCGGTTTTTCCCAGACCCGGCTTGGCCCGGACAAGTGGCAGCTGGAGTTTGTCGGCAACGATCTGGTGGACAGGGAGACCGCCCGCAAATATGTGCTCAAGCGGGCAGGGGAGCTGGCACTGGCAGAGGGTTACTCCTGGCTCAAGGTCGATGAGCTGACCATTAACCGCGATGCCGTCAGGGTGACCCCATCACGGCCGATCTTCGGCTTTGACGAGGATGAGCCGGATCTCTTTATGGCCCAGATGCAGGTGCAGCATACCATCTCGGCGCTGCTCACTTTTCGCCTGTTGCCACGGGCACTCGATGAGCGAACTCTGAATGCGAAATATCTCGCTGAAATCAAAATAAACAGTGATTAATATTGGTGGTTTGCAAGATCTATATCACATACACCTAATGGCAGGATAAAATTCTGGAGAAAGCCTCTAGATTTACCCCCTGCTTTTAGGCATTCTCCCAGCATACCAGCCGCCAGGAATCAACGGCTCGGATCACAAAAACGGACTGTTGTGGCTCCCATGCCACCGTTTACGGCTTGCACCAATCAAAACCGGGACTCCCCCATGAAAATGAATAAACTGACGGTCGCCATCCTCATCTCCATGATGTTTGGCATCCTCACCGGCCAGGGCTATCGCATGTTTGCCGCAGATCAGGCTGCGGATTTTGCCAATAACATCACGATCCTGACCGATATCTTCCTGCGACTGATCAAGATGATCATCGCTCCCCTGGTCTTCACCACCCTGGTGGTCGGTATCGCCAAGATGGGCGACACCCGCACCGTGGGGCGTATCGGTGCCAAGACCCTCGGCTGGTTTATGCTGGCCTCCCTGATGTCCCTGAGCCTGGGTCTGGTGATGGTGACCCTGATGCAGCCGGGTGTGGGGCTTTCGCTCTCCCTGCCCAATGACACCGCCAGCTCGGGCATTGCTGCCGGTGCCATTACCCTGAAAGATTTCGTGACCCACGCCATCCCCAAAAGCGTGGTAGAGGCAATGGCCACCAACGAGATCCTGCAGATCGTGGTCTTCTCACTCTTCTTCGGTCTGGCCGCCGCTGCGCTCGGCGATCTGGCCAAGCCGGTGGTGGTGCTGATGGCCAGCGCTGCCGAGATCATGCTAAAAGTGACCGGTTACGTGATGAACTTTGCGCCGTTCGCGGTATTTGGCGCCATCGCCGCCATGGTGGCCAAAGAGGGGCTGGGTATTCTGGTTACCTACGGCAGCTTTATGGCCCAGTTCTACATCGCGCTGGCCTGCCTCTGGCTGCTGCTGATCGCCATGGGCAGCGTCTTCCTGCGTGGTCGTGTCATCAAGCTGCTGGCGATGATCCGCGAACCCATCCTGCTCGCCTTCTCGACCGCCAGCTCTGAAGCCGCCTATCCGAAGACCCTGGATCGTCTGGAGAAGTTCGGTTGTGACAAGCGCATTGCCAGCTTCGTGCTGCCGATGGGTTACTCCTTCAACCTCGACGGCTCCATGATGTACTGCACCTTCGCGGTGATGTTCATTGCCCAGGCGTATGGAATCGAGCTCTCCATGGCCCAGCAGATCACCATGCTGCTGCTGCTGATGGTCACCTCCAAGGGGATGGCCGGGGTACCGCGCGCCTCTCTGGTGGTGATTGCCGCCACCCTGAACCAATTCCATATTCCGGAAGCGGGCATCCTGCTGCTGCTGGGGATCGATCACTTCCTCGACATGGGCCGCTCTGCCACCAACGTGCTGGGCAACGCCATCGCCGCCAGCGTGGTGGCCAAGACCGAAGACAGTCTGGGTGAAACCGTCGCGCTGGGCGAGAGTGAGCCAGCCAAAGCCTGATCACAACGCCATGAAAAATAAACAACAACGGCCCGCCAATGCGGGCCGTTGTTGTTTATGGCTCGTCTACACTGCTAGATAGTTTTCATCTGGAGTGTACGGTTATGAATATTGCTCGTCGACTGCAACTGATCGCGCTGCTGGTGATGCTGACGCTCATTTTTCTCAGTTGGTTCAGTATCAACCGCCTCGATTCGGCCAACCGGGATTTAGGCTATGTGACGGACAATACGGTGCCCAGTATTTCGCTGATTAAGCAAGTGCAGGCCGATTTCTATGAATTGCACTCGCTGGTGCAGACACATGTGCTCAATACCGACACCGGCAAGATGCAGCAGATCGAAACGGGTATCACCGAGATACAGGGACAGATCACTTCACTGCTCGACAAATACAAAGCTGAGATGCTCTCCAATGATGAAGATCGGCGCCTGACCGACGATGATCAACGTATTGTCGCGCAATATTATCAGGAGATAGACAAGGTTCTGCAGCTCTCCAGACAAAACAAGAACGATGAAGCGCGAGACATGCTGGCGGGAGAAGCCACCAGAGTGTTCCAGCAGTTTGCCAAGGCAATCGAGCTTCACGTCAACTTCAATATGGATTTGGGACTGGCGCTCAAGAAGCAGGGCCAGGAGAACTACGACAGCAGCCTGCAAACCCTATTGTTTATCGCCGGTGGTGCCACCGTACTGACGATGGGGCTGTTTGTCTGGTTGTTCAATCAGGTGGCCAATCCCCTTCGCACCGCCATGGATACCCTGACCCGGATCCAGCGCGACCTCAACTTTACCCTGAGAGCTGATGTGAAACAGCAGGATGAGATTGGCCTGACCCTCAATGCGGTCAACCGGCTGCTCGATACGCTGCAACAGACATTTACCGAATTTTCCGTCGGCAGCTTGCAGATCAAGAGCACTGCCGAATCCCTCTCTCAGGCAGCGCAGCACCTGGCCAGCTCGGCTAATCAGGCCAATGATGCCACCAGTCTGATCGCCGCTGGTGTGGAAGAGATGACGGTCAGCATCACAGATATCTCCCAGCGTACTCAGGAGACGAGCCGTATCACCAATGAGTCGGGGCAACTTGCGACCGAGGGAGGCCGGACCATCGAGCGCACCGTTCATGCCATCAACGAGATCGCCGACTCCATTCGGCAGGCCTCGGCCGAGGTCATTGCGCTGGGTGAGGGCATTTCGCGCATTGGCGGTGTGGTAAACGTGATCCGTGATGTGGCGGGGCAGACCAACTTGCTGGCCTTGAACGCGGCCATTGAAGCGGCGAGGGCCGGGGAGTCCGGCCGTGGCTTTGCGGTGGTGGCGGATGAGGTGCGCAAACTGGCTGAGCGCACAGCCCAATCCACCCAGGAGATCTCCGCCACCGTAGAGGCGATTCAGCAGGAGTCGAACAATACGGTCTCCCGCATGCATCTGGTGGAGGAGAAGGTGAGCCAGGGGGTCAACATGGCTACCGAGAGTGGCGCCATTATTGCCGAGATCCGCAGTGCGTCGCACCGGGTGATGGAGCAGGTGGGCGAGATCACCAATGCCATCCGCGAGCAGAGCTCTGCCGCCGAGTCGATCGCTCATCAGGTGGAGCAGATTGCTCAGGTCGTGCAGCAGACCAGCAGCACAGCGGAAGAGACCTCAGCCGCCGCCGAGGAGCTCAATGTCACCACCGAGAGCATCCACCAGCAGATATCCCGCTATCGCATTCAGTAACGCCGAGAGTTGTTATCCATCTGCTATCCCCGCCAGCTAGCTGGCGGGGATTTTTTATATGGCCTGCTTAGAAGCCCGAGCCCGGTTGCTGCAAAAATGTCGCCTCTTCCGGTGTGCTGGTGCGACCCAGAATGTCGTTGCGGTGGGGGAAGCGGCCAAAGCGTTCGATGATCACCTGATGGCGGCGGGCAAAGTCGGCAAATCCGGCAAAGGTCGCCTGCGCCGGTGTGCCAGCTTGCTCGGCAGCCAGTGCCTCGAACAGCGCCACACTTCTGGCCTGCTGCTCCCGGGATTCGGCATGCTCCAGCGGCAGATAGAAGAAGACCCGCTCCAGTGGTGAGAGGGATTTGTCCGCCCCGATGGACAGCCCTTTCAGGCAGAGATCCCGTGCCAGCGGATCCCGGGCAAAGGCTGCAGGCGTGCCGCGATGGATATTGCGGGGCAACTGGTCGAGCAGCAGGATCAGCGCCAGCCGACCGCTGGGGAGATCGGCCCAGTGGGCGAGACTGCCCTTGGCTGCGGCCTCTGCCAGCTCGCCAAAGCGGCTGGCCAGCAGGGCATCCGTTTCGCTGCTTTTTCCCCACCAGAGCGGGGCTTGCCGTGTGGCCCGCAGGACGTCATCGGCTTCGTCGCCAAACCAGAAATCGATCAGAGGTTGCCAGGGTGGCATGGGAACTCCTTGATGTGATTCAGAGGGAACCAGGAACAAATGGCTCAGGGGTGCTGCCGAAACGGCAGCTTCTCGTTACACTGTGCCATCTTTTGCCCGAAAGACGTAACCCCCCGATGGCGAGCGCCGGATTCTTGGCTCGGCCGATGATGGCCTGCCATCGCCATGAGGTGGCCCTCTTGACCCCGGTGGTTATCGGGACGTACACCTCTCTCCCGGGGTTGTTCTCACTGATATAAGGAATCTCTGATATGGCCGGAACCAGTTTGTTGGCCCTGCTCGACGATATCGCCAGCGTGCTTGATGACGTGGCGCTGATGACCAAGGTCGTGGTGAACAAGCGCGAGACATTTTTCGGGAAGACGTTTCTCACTGATATAAGGGATCTTTGATATGGCTGGAACCAGTTTGTTGGCCCTGCTCGATGATATCGCCAGCGTGCTTGATGACGTGGCGCTGATGACCAAGATGGCGGCGAAGAAGACTGCCGGGGTGCTGGGGGACGATCTGGCCCTCAACGCGGAGCAGGTTTCCGGAGTGCGTGCCGAGCGGGAGCTGCCGGTGGTGTGGGCGGTGGCCAAGGGCTCATTTCGCAACAAGCTGATTCTGGTGCCCGCCGCCATCGCCATCAGTGCGCTGGTGCCCTGGCTTATCACGCCACTCTTGATGCTGGGAGGTGCTTACCTCTGCTTTGAGGGGGCCGAGAAGCTGGCCCACAAGTTCCTGCCTCATGAAGTGAGCGAGGGTGAGGCACATACAGCGCCCATTCCTGATGATCTGGTGGCCTTCGAGCAGCAGAAGGTAAAGGGAGCGATCCGCACCGATTTTATTCTCTCTGCCGAGATCATCGTCATCGCCCTTGGCACGGTACAGGGAGCAAGCCTCGCGCTGCAGCTCTCGGTAGTGGCGGGCATCGCCCTGCTGATGACCATCGGGGTCTACGGGTTGGTGGGGCTGATCGTCAAGCTCGATGACATCGGTCTGCATCTGCTGCAAAAGCACGATGGCAGCGCCCTGCGCCGCGCGGTGGGGCAGGGACTGCTGGTGACGGCTCCTCGTCTGATGCACCTGCTGGCACTGGTCGGCACCATCGCCATGTTTATGGTGGGCGGTGGCATTCTGGTGCATGGCTGGCCTTTTGCCCATCACCTGATTGAAGGTACAGCCGCTGTTGTCGCCACCCTGCCCACAGTGGGGGCCGTACTGGCGGCGGTGACGCCGACGCTGCTCAACGCCGTGGCCGGTGTGGTGGCGGGTCTGCTGCTGGTTGCCGTGATGACGCTGGTGAGCCGTCTTGCCCCGGCCAAGGGATAAGCGAGCTTGCGGGCCATTGTCTCTTTTTTCCTCTCTTCATTTTTTGGCCTTCGGGTTGCCCGGTCTCTGACTTGCTGCCCGCAGGTCTGCTGCGCCTCCCGATAAAGGTCTTTGCGAGAAGTTATGTATCAACAACAGTGGAATAACGACCATATCTACCCGGGCCTCGACAGCCCCGAGCTGGAAGCGGACATGCGCGCCGCCCGCCACGCGCTGGAAGAGCTGGCCAGCTATATGGCAGGCCTGGACGGGGTGCGCGACTATGACGCTGCGCTGCAGGATTTCTTGCGGGAAGTGCGGCTGCGCGCCCGCGATATTCGCCATATCGGCTGGAACGTCGCCATTCTGGCCGCGTGCCGCGGCAGTCAGGATGCGCGGGATCCGCAGGCCAAACAGCTGGCGTCCCGTGCCCGCGCCCTTAACGCCGATCTGTTCAAGACCCTGGCGCCGGTGGAAGATCTGATGCTGGCGCTGCCGGAAGTTGAATTTGCCGCGCTGATGAGTGATCCGCTGCTCGGCGAGGAGGCGTACCGCTTGGGCCATGAGCGTCGTTTGCAGGATCAGCGCTTGCCGGTGGCGGCGGAGCAGCTGGTGATTGGTCTGGGCACCGATGGTCTGCACGCCTGGGGCAACCTCTATAACGATCTGGTGGGCAAGATCCGCTTGACCATTGATGGCCGCGAGATGGGGCTGGCCGAGGCGAGCAATCTGCTCTCCAGCCCGATACGTGCGCTGCGTTTAGAAGCCTTTGATGCCATCAGTGCTGGCTGGGAGGGAGAGCAGGAGACGGTGGCCGCCATCCTCAATGCCCTCAACGGCTGGCGGCTGGAGCTGGCCCGCCAGCGTGGCAACACCCGGTTGCTCGATGCGCTGGATCTCTCCTGCCACCAGAGCCATATCGAGCGTGCCACCCTCGATGCCCTGATGAGCGAAACCTGGCGAGCCCGTGGGTTGGGCCAGCGCGCCCTAGAGCTGATGGCCGAGCGCCTTGGTCTCGACGATCTGGGGCCGGAGGATCTCTTTGCGCCGCCGCCTGCTTCCAGCAGCCGCGACATTCCTTTTGATGAGGCGATCGAGTTGATTGCCGATGCCTTTAGCCGTTTCGATCCCGAGATGGGGGCGTTTGCCCGCATGATGGCCGAGAAGGGGTGGATTGATGCGGCGCCCACGCCAAATCGCCGCACCGGCGCCTACTGCACCAAGTTTGCAGAACCGGTCGAACCGCGGGTCTTCGTCACCTATGCCGGCACCATGGATAACGTCATCACTCTGGCCCATGAGCTGGGCCACGCTTGGCACAACTGGGTCATTCGCGATCTGCCGATGAGCCAGCGCAGCTATCCCATGACGCTGGCCGAAACGGCCTCCATCTTTGCCGAGACTCTGGTGCGCAGCGCCCTGTTCGAGCAGGCAGAAAGTCCCGAAGAGCAGTTGGCGATCGCCTGGGCCGAAGCCGACGGTGCGGCCACCTTCCTGGTCAATATCCCGGCTCGCTTCGATTTCGAGCAGGCCTTGGTGGCCGAGCGGGCGCAGGGTTATGTATCCGCAGAGCGACTCAAAGCGTTGACCGACGAGGCGTGGGGACGCTGGTATGAGGGGAGCCTGACCCGCTATCACCCCATGTTCTGGGCGGCCAAGGCGCACTTCTCCATCGCCGGGCTGGGCTTTTACAACTATCCCTATCTGTTCGGTTATCTGTTCAGCCTCGGGGTCTATCAGCAGTTGATGAGCCGCAAGGCGGCGGGGGAAGAGGGCATTGCCGAAGCCTATCGCGCCTTGTTGCGCGATACCGGCCGGATGAGCGCCGAAGATCTGGTAGCCAAGCATTTGGGGCAGGATATCCGTGAGGCCGCCTTCTGGCAGGGGAGTCTGGCACAGGTAGCGCATGCGGTTGAGCGCTTCGCGCAGTTGCCTGCCTGATTGGGTCTGCGGTGATATGAACAACAGGCCTCCGGACAGTCTCGCTGTCCGGAGGCCTGTTTGTTATGCCTGCTTTTGTTGCGGTTTGATGGGGCCAACGAACAGGGGGCGGGTCTGGTGAGTCAGATCCGGCTGATAGCCGTTGAAGAAGAGGTTGAGCAGCACCGAACTGATGGTGGCCAGCAGGATACCGCTATGAAAAAGCGGTTGTAGCTGCGCCGGAAGCTGCTGGAAAAAATTCCCGGAGACCGTCGGGATCATGCCAATTCCGAGACTGATGGCGACGATATAGAGGTTGTGGCGGTTGCTGTTGTAATCGGTGCGCGCCAGGATGCGGATCCCGGTTGCCAGCACCATACCGAACATGACGATACCGGCGCCCCCCAGTACGAAGGGCGGGATGGAGGCGACTAGCACCGACATCTTGGGGATGAGGCCAAAGGCGAGCAGTATCCCCCCCGACATCACACAGACCCAGCGACTCGATACTCCGGTCACGCTCACCAGACCGATATTCTGGGAGAAGGAGGTGTGGGGGAAGCTGTTGAATATCCCACCAATAATGGTGCCGATGCCATCCACCCGCAGCCCGCGCACGATATCACCGCGCCTGGCCGGATGGCCGACGATGTCGCCAAGGGCCAGAAACATCCCCATGGATTCGATAAAGGTGATGAGCATGATCACCGTCAGGGTGGCGATGGAGATGGGATCGAAGGTGGGCCAGCCGAAGGCGAAGGGCACTATGGGGGCAAACCAGGCTGCCTCGCCGAGGCCATCGAGGCTCACTTCGCCCATGGCGATGGCCACCACGAAACCGAAGATGATCCCGAGCAGCACCGAGATATTGCTGAAAAAGCCCTTGGTGAAGCGGGTCACCAACAGGATAAAGACGAGCACCAGGAAGCTGGTGCCGATATAGCGCAGGCTGCCATATTCCGGATTACCCTTGCCCCCCGCCATCCAGTCGATCCCCACCTGCATAATGCTGATCCCGATGGAGGTGATAACCACTCCGGTCACTACGGTGGGGAAGAGCGGCATCAACCTACCTATCAGCGGCACCAGCAGGGTCGAGATGATACCGGCTGCAATGGTGGCGCCGAAGATGCCCGTCAGCCCCAGATCCGGGTTGGCTCCGATGGCCAGCATCGGCATCACGGCGGCAAAGGTGACCGACATGATGACCGGCAGCCGGATCCCGGCAAAGCGGCCAATCCCGACACATTGCAGCAGGGTGACGATGCCGCAGCAGAAGAGATCCGAACTGATAAGGTAGGAGATTTGATCCTTGGGCAGCCCCAGACTGCCGCCAATCACCAGCGGCACCGCCACGGCGCCGGCGTACATCACCAGCACATGTTGCAGGCCGAGGGTAAAGAGTTGGCCCATGGGGAGCATGCGCTCCACTTCATCCACCGGGCGCTTGCGCGCACCCGGTCGGGGGGAGGGGGGATTGGTCTCGTTCATGAACAGATCACTCCTTGAAGCCCGCGCAACTGCTGCAGGCAAGATAGTGAAAGCCGCAGCTTTCCCGGTCATTGATCTCGTGTATTGACAGAGGAGCCAGATCCCTCGGCAGTAGTGAGAGGGATCCGGTGCAGCACGGGGCAGTGCACAAAACATGCACAACGCCACTCACGAGAGAAAACGTTTGGCGATAACGCCTTGTTTTTGCGAAATGAGTCACATACCGGCCAGATAAGTGTCCGGCTGCTGGCAGGGGAAGGAGGTGAGGGCATCTCAGATTGGTAAGGGGTTTATCATTATTGGTCTGGCGATCTCACTTTGATAGCCGGGCACCATAACGTTGCTCGCAATGCGCCCGTCTTCATGTGACGGCGCTCGCGGGCTGCTGGGCGCAATCGGGGGCGGGGGCGTGATCCAAAGCAAGAAAGTTGGATGTTTTGGTGGCGCGCATGGCCGCCGCTGGGGTAGTTTCGATAAAACCGACACAGATCCTGAGGTCTTATCCATGATCATCTATCTGCATGGCTTTGATGCCACCAGCCCAGGCAATCACGAGAAAGTGCTGCAGTTGCAGTTTATTGATGATGATGTGCGTTTCGTGCACTACAGCACGGTTCACCCCCGTCATGATATGAGCCATCTGCTCAAGGAAGTGAAAAAACAGCTCGATATGAGTACCGATCCCAAACCGCTGATCTGCGGCGTGGGTCTTGGTGGCTACTGGAGCGAGCGGATCGGCTTTCTGTGCGGCATTCGCCAGGTGATCTTCAACCCCAACCTCCATCCGGAAGAGAACATGCAGGACAAGATCGACCGGCCGGAAGAATATGACGATATTGGCACCAAGTGTGTAACTGAATTTCGTAAGAAAAATTCAGGAAACTGCCTGTGTATCCTTTCCGTTCAGGATGAAGTGCGCGATAATCGGGACACTGAACGTGAATTGAAGAACTATTACGACATCGTGTGGGATGAGCGCGAGACTCATAAGTTCAAAAATATCTCGCATCATCTGCAGCGGATGAAGGCCTTCAAAGAAGCCTGATCCATCACGTCGACCGATTTCGTTTTAGGGAGCCAATGGCTCCCTTTCGTTTTGAGGAACCGAGGAAAATCATCATGATGAATATTGTCGTTGTAGGCGGCGGCGCCGGTGGCCTGGAGCTGGCCACCAGTCTGGGTCGCAAGCTTGGCAAGAAGAACAAGGCCAAGATCACTCTGGTCGATCGCAACCGCACCCACCTGTGGAAACCCCTGCTGCACGAAGTGGCCACCGGCTCCATGGACGCGGGCATCGATGCCCTGAGCTACCAGTCTCACGCCAAGAACCACGGTTTCGACTTCCAGCTCGGCACCCTGACCGACATCAAGCGTGACGATAAACGCATCGTGCTGGCCCCGATCCACGACGACAATGGCGACATCGTGGTCAACGAGCGCGAACTGCCCTACGACTATCTGGTGATGGCCATCGGTTCTGTCTCCAACGACTTCAACACCAAGGGCATCAAGGATCACTGTATTTTCCTCGATAGCCCCTCCCAGGCGCACCGTTTCCACAACAGCATGATGAACCGCTTCCTGCAGTTCGCCACCGAATATAAGCCGGGCGACAAGGTGAAGATTGCCATCGTCGGCGGCGGCGCAACCGGCGTCGAGCTCTCTGCCGAGCTCTACAATGCGGTCGAGCAGCTCTACGCCTACGGCTTCAAGAACCTCACCACCGACAGCCTGAAGGTGACCCTGGTGGAAGCGGGCCCGCGCATTCTGCCGGCTCTGCCGGAGCGCATCAGCGGCGCCGCCCATCAGGAGCTGGTCAAGCTGGGTGTGGACGTGCGTACCGCCACCATGATCACCGAGGCGACCAGCGACGGTCTGCACACCAAGGATGGCGAGCTGATTGAAGCGGATCTGATGGTGTGGGCGGCCGGTATCAAGGCACCTGACTTCATGAAGGATATCGCTGGCCTTGAGACGAACCGCATCAACCAGCTGGTGGTGAAAGAGACCCTGCAGACTACCCGTGACGAGAGCATCTTCGTTATCGGTGACTGCGCTGCCTGCCCGCAGCCGGATGGCAAGTTTGTGCCGCCGCGCGCCCAGTCTGCCCACCAGATGGCCAGCCAGGCGTTCAAGAACATTCTGGCCAAGATGAACGGCGGCGAGATGAAGCCCTACCTCTACCACGACCACGGTTCGCTGGTCTCCCTCAGCCGCTTCTCCACCGTGGGCAGCCTGATGGGCAACCTGATGCGTGGATCCATGATGGTCGAGGGCTACATTGCCCGTCTGGTCTACATCTCCCTCTACCGGATGCACCAGATCGCCCTGCACGGCTATGTCAAGACCGGCCTCATCATGCTGGTGGGTCGCATCAACCGTGTGCTGCGTCCGACCCTGAAGCTGCACTAAGCCAAGGTTTGACAGAATTCGGAATACCAAAAGGAGAGGCGATGGCCTCTCCTTTTTTATGGGCGCAGATCAGGAAAGAGAGCGTTACTTGCCCAGATAGGTACGGTCGAAGAAGGTATTGACCCAGTGAGGGCGGTAGATGGCCAGCACCGTCATCGCCATGCCGTTGAGCAGGGCTTCGGGGAACAACAGCAGTGGCCAGATGGAGAGGTAATCCGCCGTGATGGTGTGCCAGGGGTAGCTGTCACTCAGCCCCATCAGCAACGCACTGGCGGCCACCTTGACCGAGATGGTGATGGCGCCGCCGAGAAAGGCGGCCACGAAGATATAGACAAAGAGATGGCGCGGCAGCCAGGCCCAGCTGGCCAGAAACAGCAGCCAGCTGGTGGCTACCGGCAGGGCGATGCCAACCAGTGCCTGCCAGCCAAAATCGGCCAGATTGGTGACACCGAAGTAACCGAGCACCAGCAGGGTCAGGCAGGGGGCGAGCAACGCCAGTCGCCAGCCAAGCAGCAGGGTGAGGGAGGTGAGCCCGAGAAAATGGACCTCCAGCCCCTCATGCAGACCGGCCCTTAGATACCAGAGCGGCACCAGCGCGATGGCACTCCCCAGCAGCAGGTGCTGATAGAGGGGGTTGTCATAGAGGGTTTGCCACAGGGAGCGGCGCAGGCTGAAGGCCAGCAGTACCAGCCAGATCAGGAGGGCGGCGAGTTGTCCTTCACTCATCTTGTAGTCCATTTATGCAGTAGAGTCCGGGCGGTCTTCCCGACCGCCCATAGCAGAGCAGGCTGACGAGTCAGCCTGCTTTTACCATCAATATTTGACGTTGTTGTGGTACTTGCCGAGGATGCCCTTGACCCGTTCCATGGTCTCCTTGCTGGGGGGCTTGATCCCGCTCAGCTCGTACGTATCGCCCAGCACGTCCCACTTGTGTTTGCCCAGCTCATGGTAGGGGAGCAGCTCCACCTTCTCCACGCTCTCGCCCAGCTCGGCGATGAACTGGCCCAGCCCTTCGGCGCTCTCGTCGTCATCGCTCCAGGTCGGTACCACCACGTAGCGGATCCACATGGTCTTGCCTTTGGCCGCCAGATAGCGGGCAAACTCCAGGGTGTATCTGTTGCTGACGTGAGTCAGCGGAATGTGTTTCTCGTCATTGATCTGTTTGATGTCGAGCAGCACCAGATCGGTCTGGTCGAGCAGCTTGTCCACCTGTTCGTCGAGATGACGGACGAAGCCGTTGGTGTCGAGACAGGTGTGGATCCCTTTCTCTTTGCAGGCGGTAAAAAGTTCGGTAATGAAAGCCGGTTGCAGCATGGCTTCACCGCCGGACGCTGTCACGCCACCGCCGGAGGCATTCATGAAGTGGCGATAGCTGGTGATGTCACTCATCAACTCCGGTACGGTCACTTCGCGGCCACCTTCGGTATCCCAGGTATCGCGGTTGTGGCAGTACTTGCAGCGCATCAGGCAGCCTTGCATGAATACGATAAAGCGTATTCCCGGGCCATCGACAGTGCCGCAGGTTTCGACGGAATGGATCCGGCCAACGGTGCCGTGAGCTCCGGCTGGCTGGCTGATTTCAACGGCAGGGATCCGATTAATGACAGACATAAACAACTCCAACGATTCGAGCAGGCCGTTATTTTATTACATAAACCCCTATTGATCCTACACCTTTAGTCCGGCACCCGGCTGCCAAGCAGCTGCTCCAGCCCCTTGACGGTGAGCGGCCGACTGGTGAGAAACCCTTGATAATGCTGGCATCCCAGCGCTTTGAGGATGGCCAGCTGCGCCTCCTCTTCCACCCCTTCGGCGGTGACGGTAAAACGAAAGACCTGGGCCAGATCGAGTATCGCCTTGACGATGGCTCTGTCCTGTTCGCTGTGTACCAGGGTCTGAATGAAGCTTCTGTCCAGCTTTACCTCATCGGCGGGCAGATCCCGCAGATAGGCCAGCGACGAGTAGCCTGTGCCGAAGTCGTCGATGGAGATGAGGATGCCGAGCTCCTTGAGCTGGCGCATTCTGGCGATACTCTCCTGCCGATTCTCCAAGACTACCGATTCGGTCACCTCCAGCAGCAGGCGGGAAGGGGGCACACCGGTGTCGCGCAAGATGTACTCCACCTGTTGTACGAAGCCCTGGGTGTGGAACTGGCGGGCACTGACGTTGACCGACAGATGGGGGATCTGCAGGCCACGGTTGAGCCAGAAGCTGTATTGGGCGCAGGCGGTCTTCATCACCCAGTAACCGATTTCGAGGATCAGGCTGGTCTCTTCGGCGATGGGGATAAACTCCCCGGGTGGCACCATGGTGCCGTCGCTGCGCTGCCAGCGCAGCAGCGCCTCGATACCCGACAGCGAGCCATTGTCGACCCGGTATTGCGGTTGATAGTGGAGCTGCAGCTCGTGATGACGCAGGGCATCGCGCAGCTCATTGGTGAGGGTCAGCCGATTTTTCTCGTGCTGGGCCATCGCCTCGGTAAAGAAGACGTAGTGGCCCTGACCGGCGCGCTTGGCCATGTGGGTCGCGGTGTCGGCCTGTTGCATCAGGACCAGATGATCCGTCTCGTTGCCGGAGAAGAGGCTGATCCCCACCGAGGCGCTGCAGTGCAGTTTGTGATCACCGATGTCGAACGGGGTGCGAAACAGCCCCATCAGCTCGCGGGCGAAGTGCTCTGCCAGAATTTTGGCGGTGACCTCGCCTTGTCCGAGCTGGGTAAAGAGCAGGGCAAACTCATCCCCCGAGATGCGCGCCTGCACCAGATTGTCCTGGGGCAGCTCCCTGAAACGCTGCACCACGGCCTGCAGCAGCAGATCGCCGCAGGCGTGACCGAGGGAGTCGTTGATCGACTTGAAGTTGTCGAGATCCACCAGCAGCAGGGCGCCCCACTGGCCGTTGGGGGCGCTCAGGGTCTGCTGCAAAATATGGTTGAGGCTGCGGCGGTTGTGCAGACCGCAGAGATCGTCGTAGTAGGCGAGCTGCTCGATATGTCTGGCTGCCTCTTGTTCCTGGGTGATGTCGTAGAAGCTGCAGATAAAGTGGCTGAGCTCCCCCTGCTCATCCTTGACGCCGTTCACCATCAAGCGCACCGGAAAGAGGTGACCATCCTTGTGCAGGCAGCGCTCTTCCCCGAGCCAGAACTCCTGCTCGTTGACGGTGCGGCTGACATCTTCCTTGAGATGATCCCCGTAGTAGGTGGGGCGCAGCTTGCGAATGGAGTGACCGATCACCTCTACCTCGCCAAATCCGGTGATCCGGCTGAAGGAGTGGTTGACCTTGAGGATGATGCCGTTGTGATCCATCACGATCAGCCCATCGTGGGTATTAAAGGCTACCTCAGCCAGCCGCAGGGCATCGTCGGTGGCGAGGCGCTTGAGCTCGATGGCGGCCCGCTCGTGCTGGCTGCTCAATAGATCCAGAAGCTGTTCGGGTTCCTCGAGGGGGGTATCGAGCAGCAGGGTGATCTGGCCAATGGGGGCGCCGCTCTGGCCATGGAGTGGAATGCCGATGTAGGCGCTGGCGTTGAGGGCCAGCAGCCGGGTCGCCTTGGGATAGCGCACGGGCAGATCTTCCACATAGATGGCCTGACCATGCTGGAACAGCTCCTGAGCGGGGCCGGGGTCGAGCTGGATGGGCTTGAGGGTGGAGCAGATCTCCTCGTTGATGACGCAGCGGGGGATGATCCAGAGATCCTGACCGCGGGGTTGGAACTCGCCGATCCAGCCCACCCGGGCACCGCTGGCGCTCATGGCCCAGCTTACCAGCGTCTTGCAGTAGTCGATGCCGGTCTGCTGGTGCAGTTCGGGCGGGAGGGCCAGCTCGGCGCGGTGCTCTTCCGGTTGCGGTTGCCAGTGGCCGAGCAGCTGGGCGCTGCTGCGCACCAGTTGCAACATCTCCTCGCTAAGCGGGGTGGGATCGAGATACTCCAGACTCAGCACCCCGAACAGCTTGTCCTGCTCCAGCAGGGCACCATCAAGGCGTGAGCGCACACCGGCACTGGTCAGATAGAGGTGATTGCTCAGCATCGGCTGGTGGGCGGCCTCCGAGAAACTCAACGCTTTGCGGGTACGCAGGGCGCGGATATAGCGGCTGTCACCACGAATGGGGTAGAGCGCTTCGACCCCCAGGGTGAACACCGGGGTGAGTTGCTCGCTGCCGAGATCGCCGTTGGCCTGATAGTGCCAGAGGATGAGCCGATCGGCCCCCAAACTCTCTTTAAGGGCCTCGAGTAGGGGCGCATACTGTTGCTGGCTCGCCATCTGGCTGAGGCGCGGCAGCTGCAATGCCAGATCGGCGATGGGCTCCTGACGAAGGTTCTGCAGACAGATGAGCCAGAAGCCATCCTGCTCGTGAGCGAGGGCGATGTGCCAGAGCTGGCTGGCAAAGCGCACGGTGATCTTGCCGCCATGGCCGTTGGCCAGCAGTTGTTCGATGGGCAGGCGCAGGGCATCGGGCAGCTGGGCAGGCCAGGGAGCACGCGGCTCGTCGAGCCAGTAGAGCGGGGTTTGCATCACGTCGGTCAGGGCGACCAGCCGTTGACTGCGCAGGTCCAGACGGAAAAAGAGCGGCGTCTGGAGGGCAGGAGGAAGATGACTGAGTGCGGTAGACGACATGAACAAACAACATCCTGTTAAGCAACCGTCGGGGTTGCAAGAATACTGCAAAATGGTGTGAAACAAAATTTCATTGAATTCTAAATTAGAAAAGTCTAATTTATTGCCCATTATCATGTATGAGGAGTCTTGCAGATGAAACGGATCCTGATTATCGGTGGTGTCGCGGGGGGCGCATCGGCGGCGGCTCGTGCTCGTCGTTTGAGTGAAGAGGCAGAGATCGTGATGTTCGAGCGGGGTGAGTTTGTCAGCTTCGCCAACTGCGGTCTGCCTTATCACATCGGGGGCGATATCCCCGACCGGGATGCCTTGCTGCTACAGACTCCCCAGAGTTTCAAGCGCCGTTTCAACGTCGATGTGCGAGTTTTTCACGATGTGATCGAGATAGACAGGGCAGGCAAGACCTTGCTGGTGCGCAACCTGCAAACCGGTGAAGAGCAGCGCGAGCATTACGATGTGCTGCTGCTGAGCCCGGGGGCGGCGCCGATCCGTCCTCCCTTCCCCGGTATCGACAGCCCCCATGTCTATACCCTGCGCAACATCCCGGACATGGATCGCATTCTGGCGGCCCTGCATCACGATCAGCCGCGCCACGTCACTGTGGTGGGCGGCGGCTTTATCGGGCTGGAGATGATGGAGGCGCTGCATCAGCGCAAGCTGGATGTCACCCTGCTGGAGCTGGCCGATCAGGTGATGGCGCCGGTGGACAAGGAGATGGCCAACATGCTCCATGCCCGTATCCGGGAAGAGGGGATCGACCTGCGCCTGCGCACCGGCCTCACCGCCATCGAGAGTCTGGATCTGCCTGCCGAGAAGACCTCCGCCGTACCGACCGCCAAAAGCGGTGGCCTGCGCCTGACCCTCAATGACGGTTCCCATCTTGATACCGGCCTGCTGATCCTCGCCATCGGCGTCAAGCCGGAAACCCTGCTCGCCGCCAAGGCGGGGCTGGAGCTGGGCCCACGGGGCGGCATCAAGGTGGATGCCGGGATGCGCACCTCGGATCCCTTTATCTATGCGGTGGGGGATGCGGTGGAAGAGATAGATTTCGTCACCGGCGAATCTGTGCTGATCCCGCTGGCGGGCCCGGCCAACCGGCAGGGGCGCATCGCCGCCGACAATATGCTGGGCCGAAGCGAAACCTACAAGAAGACGCAAGGGACCGCCATCTGCAAGCTGTTCGATCTGGCGGTGGCCAGCACTGGCCTCAACGAGAAGCGACTGGTGCAACTGGGATTGCCGTTCGAGAAGGTCTATGTCCATCCGGGCAGCCACGCCGGTTACTACCCGGGCGCACATCCGGTCAGCCTCAAGCTGCTGTTTGCCCCGGATGGCAAGATTTATGGCGCCCAGGCCATCGGCAAGGATGGCATCGACAAGCGCATCGATGTGCTGGCAGTGGCCCAGCGCGCCGGTCTCACCGTGTTTGACCTGCAGGATCTGGAGCTCACCTATGCGCCGCCGTTCGGGTCGGCCAAGGATGTGATCAACATGGCGGGCTTTGTGGCAAGCAACCACCTGAAGGGGGACACCCTGCTCTGCCACGTGGCCGAGGTGCAGGCTCGTAACCCCCATCAGCTGGTGGTGGATGTGCGCAATGGCCCGGAGCTCGACAAGCTGGGCCGCATTCCGGGGGCGCTGCATATCCCCCTTGACGAGTTGCGTGGTCGCCTCCATGAGTTGCCCAAAGAGAAAGAGCTGCTGATCAGCTGTCAGGTCGGGCTGCGCGGCCATGTCGCCTGCCGCTTGCTGAGTCAGCACGGCTTTAAAGTGAAGAATCTCTCCGGCGGCTTCAAAACCTGGCAGATGGCCACCGCCGAGTAACCGTTTTATTTCTGTGCCTGTTTGCCCCTCTCCCTTGTGCGTGCAAGATGAGGGGTGTAGTGGTCTAATCATCCCGGACACCATTTTAGGTGGTACAGTCGCCACCATGACCTGAGGTGTTCAATGACAAG